>CAXUIF010000048.1:0-14562 GCA_964250995.1 uncultured Acidobacteriaceae bacterium | reverse complement strand
CTACGATGGACGGTGGGGCGGTTAGCTCAGTTGGTTAGAGCGCCTGCCTTACAAGCAGGATGTCGGGGGTTCGAGTCCCTCACTGCCCACCAACGCCTTTCGAGGATGGCCCGTGGCTCGATGCCCCTGACCCGGCACTGCAAACCTCACGTGAGTCGCCGAACCTTCCTCGGCACAGGGCTGTGCTTTGGCTCCGCCCTGGCTTGCAGTACCACACCGGAGCTCTGGGGGCAGCACGCGTGCACCGCAGCGTCCGGGCAGCGTCCCGCGCCCGCGGAGCGACGGTTCCGCAGCCAGGCGGTCGAAACCTACCTGACTACAGTCGGCGCTCGCATAGCCGACCCGGAACTCCGGCATCTGTTCACCAATTGTTTTCCGAACACCCTGGACACGACGGTGATCCCGGGCAGCTTTGAAGGTAAGCCCGATACGGCCGTGATCACCGGCGACATCCCTGCCATGTGGCTGCGCGATTCTTCCGCCCAGGTTTGGCCCTACCTTCCGTTGGCAACCCGCGACACGGGCTTGCAACGCCTCCTGGAAGGAGTGATCCGCCGTCAGGCACGCTGCCTGCTGATCGACACCTACGCGAACGCTTTCATGGCCGACCTGTCGGCCCCGGCTTTGGCCTGGAGTCAGCACGACACGACCGAGATGAAACAGGGAGTGGCGGAGCGCAAATACGAACTCGACTCCTTGTGCTACCCCATCCGACTGGCCCATGGCTACTGGAAGGCCACGGGGGACACCTCGCCGTTCGACGACCGTTGGCGCGCTGCCATGCATGCCGTGGTGCAAACGATGCGTGTGCAGCAACGGCGCGAGGGCGAAGGCCCGTATCGCTTTCAGCGGCAGGCCGCGAACCCGACCGACTCGCTGGTGAACGGGATCGGGTATCCCGCCAAGCCCGTCGGCCTGATCGCTTCCTGCTTTCGGCCTTCCGATGATGCCTGTTTGCTGCCGTTCTTCGTTCCGGCGAACCTGTTCGCGGTCGCGTCGCTCCGGCATCTGGCGGAACTGGCTACGGAGGTGCTGCGAGACCGCGATCTGGCGAACCAGGCAACGGCGCTCGCGACCGAGGTTGCCGCCGCGCTCCGGCAATATGGTCTGGCGCAAACCACCCAAGGCACGATCTGGGCCTATGAGGTCGACGGGTTTGGCGGGCAGGTGTTGATGGACGATGCCAACGTGCCAAGCTTGTTGGGTCTGCCTTATCTTGACGCTTCTCCGGATCCCGCGGTGTACGCGCGCACACGGCAGTTTGTCTGGAGCGCAGCCAACCCGTGGTTTTTTCGCGGCGCGGCAGGTGAGGGCATTGGCGGTCCACATATTGGACGTGACAGCATCTGGCCCATGTCCCAAATCGTGTACGCCCTCACTTCTGACGCGCCCAGCGAGATTGGCCGTATGCTGGCGTTGCTGAAGGCAGGGTCGGCCGGCAGCGGCTTCATCCATGAGAGCTACCAGGCCGGCAATGCCCAACGGTACACCCGGGACTGGTTTGCTTGGGCCAACACCCTGTTCGGTGAGCTTGTTGGCAGGGTTGCAACGCAGTTCCCTCGCCTGCTGGCCGCCTAACACTCAGCCCTGGCTAACTGGATGCTAACCCCGAGCTGTGCCGCTCGGCACCACGCCCATAAGCTACGCCCAGCCCTCGCGTGACTGTGGCGCTCGCGTACCGGAAAGCGTCTTTTTGTTGAGGCTTACCGGATATCAACCGTGCAGAGTTGTGTGCTGGCCGCGGAGTGCATCAAAAAACGAATGTCCGGCCACACGGCACCTGTTTCTCCAACGCTCCTTTACCACCGCTGGCTCTGCCTTCGCAGTCCCGACGAACCCGGAAATCCAAATGTTCCCGCACGTAGCTTGCTGGGCTGGTAAAAGCGCAAACGCCCTAACGTGAGAGACCACAACCGCTTGGAGGAAGATCGCCCAATGTGGCATCTGCTGCAGATCTCAGGCCCGTTGGACCGCGAGTTTGGTGCCGCGCTCGCTGAGCGTGTGCCACTCACTGGATGGGAGCCGGAGCGCGTGACGTTTCCTACCCTGCGCGCGCCGGTCGCAGGACCATCCCCCTGTGTGGATCCTCCCTTGCTGGTCCGCAAAGTCCCACTTCTGCGCGGTTTTGCACGCTGGCCCTTTTCCGCGCTCGCCCGCACAGGCACGACCGTCTCGCGCCACCTGCTTTCCGCCTCACCGGACAACGCGCCCGCTACCCTGCTCTGCACCTCGCCCTTCTTTGCAGAGGTCGCGGAGCGCTGGCCCGGGCCGGTCGTCTACTGGCTAACGGATCTGATCGCGCGCTATGGGTACACCAGCTTTGAGCAGGTCGCCCGACTGGATCCGCGGCTCTGCCGCACGGCGACGCTGGTGTGCCCGCACTCAGAACGCATCGCGACCTATCTTCGGGAAGAGGCCCACTGCGATCCTGCCAAGCTGTGCCTTCTGCCGAATGCCACGCGGGCCAGCAATCTTCTCCCCAGGCCGTCCCATGCCCCTGCGGCGTTGCCGCCTGATTTGGCCGACCTGCCCAGACCCATCGCAGGCGTGATCGGCAACCTGGCAACCAACATGGATTGGGTCTTGTTGGAGACGCTTTGCGCTCTCAGGCCCGGGCTACATTGGGCTCTCGTCGGTCCGACAGACATGGAGATCCCGGATAGTTCACAGCGCGACGCGCGACGGCGCGTGCTTGCGCTGCCGCAGGTTCGCTCGGTCGGGCGCAAACTCTACGGCGAGCTGGTCCACTATGCGCGCTCCTTCGATGTGGCCGTGCTGCCCTATCGCCATGTCGAACCAACGTTTTCCGGGAGCAGTACGCGCTTCTACGAACACCTCGCGGCCGGGCGACCCATCCTGTCTACCCGTGGTCTTGCCGAGCTCATCCAGAAGCCGCCCCTCTTGAAGCTGGTCGACACAGCGGAAGAAGCTGCTGCCGTGCTGAGCACGCTAGAGATCGAGGGCTTCGATGACGGCCTTGCGCCGGAGCGTTGGCTGGCCAGCCAGCAAGGCACCTGGGAAGAGCGCGCGTCCACGCTGCTCAGCGCGCTCGCTCGAACACAGCAGTGCTCGCCAAGCGCAGCCACGGCCACCCTGCGGGAAGCGGCCTGCTGAAGCTCGGCGGCCAGGCCTTACCCTTTAGGGAGATGGCTGCCACTTCCAACGCTTCTGGGTACAGTGCACCCGCACCCGCCTCGCAACCCAGGCTGATCGTCGCGGGCGTCGTCGTCCTGTACGCCTGTGCCACGCTCCAGTTCGTGCGCTTCTACACCGTTTCGGCCGCGTTCTATCTGAATCTGCCTGCCTATCTCTCCGGCCACGAGCGGCTTCCGTTTCAGTACCGCATCCTGCCGGCGCTGCTCATTCGAGCTCTCTACGCCACGCATCTGCTCCATGCAACGGGCATGCACAATAAGGGTGCCTTCACGGCGGAACGCGCGCCATTGTACGTCATCAGCCTTGTCAGCCTGGTCGTCGCCGGGCTGTGCACGCAAGCGATCTACAACACACTCTCGCGCACGCGGCCGTTGCAATTGCTGGTGTATCCAGTCTTTCTGTTCACCATGATGTGGACCTATTCCATCCACGTAGAAGCAAATTTCTCTTACCCGTACGACATGCTTTCGGTCGCATTCTTCGCGGCGGGCCTGCTGTGCATTGTCCGGCGTAAATTCCTGCCGCTAGTGGCTGTGGCCGCGGTGGGCACGCTGAACCGGGAAACGACGCTGTTTCTGATCGGGCTCTACCTCCTCGATGCGGCCAGCGCCAGCTCGCCACAGACCTCGGAGAGCCTCGCTGAGCGCTTCCATTTTCGGCAGGTGCCATGGATCCGGGCAGGCGTGCTGTTTGGGGTATGGTTGGCGATCCGAGTGGCACTGGCCCGGCACTTTGCCGGCAACGACAACACCGAAAACTACGTTCGCCTTCACGACAACCTCCGCAGCCTGAAGCCGCGTCTTTGGCCCGCGCTGCTCAACGTCTGTGGCTACATGCTGCCGGTCGTGCTGCTGTTGCAGCGCGATCTGTGGCCCCGCCGCTTTCGCAACTACCTCTGGATTGTGCCTTTCTGGTTTGCGGTCATGCTGTACGCGGGCGTGATTGTGGAGACGCGCATCTACGGCGAGCTCTGTCCCTATGTGGCCGTTGCGCTCGTCCTGATCGTGGAGCACCGCCTGACGGTGCGGCCCGGGCCGGTGACGCTGAAGCCACTTGGCTGAAGGTTTCCTGGAGTCTCAACGAACCCCTCGGCTTACAATCGCTGCGGATCTAGCTACACAGATAGCCGAGCCTTTACGCACAGGAGCCTCTCATGGCCACGCAAGCCACCTTTACCGCCGAACAGATCGCCGTTGCCGCGCGGGAACTGCGGCAAGCCGCGGGTGCCGATGAGGAGCGCTTCAGCGTCACGCAGGCCCTATCCATGCTCCGCGACGAGATTCGGTTGTTGCGGGAACGCGGCTTCTCCGACGCAAAGATCGCTGAGTTGCTAAGCGGCTTCGAGATCGGCGTGTCCACAGAGGACGTGCGCGACCAGGGGCCAGCTCCGCGGTTCGTCTACTAGCTCTGGGGCCGGCTGGCGAGATTGGGCCGGAGCCGCCGCGCTACGCCGGCTCGATGCCGTACTTTTCCGCAAAGAATACCTGGAGGGTTGCGGGCAGCGTGCGCGACACCTCCTGCCAGGTGAGCAGCCGGAACCGGCTCCTCGCCTCCGGTCCGCGTGCCGCACGGAGCACACGGAAGCACAACTCCTGGAGGTCGGTGCGGCGGTCATCCAGCAGCACCATGTATCGCTCCTGACGATGCAGCGCGGCCAAAACGCCGCGAACGATCTGATATCCGCAGACCTGTCCGCCCGATTGCGGTAACTCTTCCACATCGAAGACGTCCTTCACCTGCACATACCGTGCAAGGCGCTCGTGGCTGGCCCGCCCGAAGCCACCCTCCGTCAGTTTGGCTTCGACCAGCAGATCCCCCAGCGCCATGTCCAGCTCTGTGCGGTCGATCTCGTCTTTGCGCATGGGCAATGCGGCGCGCACTCCAAAGGCCGGCCGGAGCCCCGGTTCCAGGCCCAGCAGAGCGCAAAGGGCGGGCCTGCGCAGCAGACCCGGATAGCAGAACACATTCATCAGTAAAGCGTCCGAGCTGCCCGCACACTCCAGTTCCCCACGCCAGCGGTCACCCGAACGCGGCACCCGCGCCGCGGCCGTGTAGCTCTTGCGGAGCCGCGCTGCCCAGGAAGGATCCGCCATGATCCGCCGAAAGGACGCGGGCAGAAAATTCCCATGGCCACCCTGCTCATCGGCACGGTACACAATGCTTGGAACGCGTCCGAACGTCATTTCATGGGCAAACGCGGCAGCGCGCGCCACGTTGCGTGCGCCCACCTCCGCACGCAACGCCTGCGCGGAACGTTTCGTGCCAGGAGAGTTTCCCATTGCTTCAGCTTAAGCGAAGAAAGGGCGAACCGGAAGAGCACTTTCTCGGGCTCCTTCATGGCTCCTGTTCGGACGTTACACCGCCCGGCGCACCACGCGCGCCATCTCCGCGACTGCACTGCGCCCGCCGTACACGACCAGACCCGTCGCCAGCGCCGTGCCTGTGCACCAGCTGCACAGCTTCCCAAAGCGCACGACTTGCCGCACAAGGTTAAAGGCCGCGAGTCCCGCATCCGCGGTCAGCTTCACTCCCAGCACTCGACGTGCGCTACGGCTTCGCTTCGCTAGAAGCAGCAAGGCAAGCGTGGTGCCATAGCTGGCAAGTCCAAGGTAGCTGTCCGGAATGCCGAGCGGATGCGCCATCCTGGAAGAGGTGATCCGCTCGGATGCAAAGATCCTGTTCGGGGGATCAGGCAGATGATCCACTACGCCGCTCTGGTAGAGCGTCACAGGTACCAGCGCTCCCAGGGCGAGGCAGCATCCAGTCACCGCGAGTCTCTGATCGTTAGCCCGCATCAGGAGCGCCTCCGTCCGGCCAGAATGGCCCCGCCTGTCACAAGAGCCGCCGCACCCAGCGTCATCCAACCTCGATGCAAGGAGAAGAAGACTTCTGCGCTGGTGCGCGACATCTGCTTGTCGAACTTGCCGCGCGCACTGTGGGTGCCCGGTACGTAGGTGTACAGGTTGTCGGGCGCGTTAGGGTCTTTGGGCTCATCAGCAATCTGCTGCGACTTATACCCGGTTGCGCCCAGGTAGCGATCCAGCAAACCGGGGATGAACTTCTGCCCCACAATGGCCGCAACGGTCGGCATGCCCACCCAGTATTCCCGGCGTGGCGACTGGGCGAGCCCTGCTGCCACGACCACCTTCGCCGCGAGCTCCGGGTCGTAGATGGGCGGCACCGGTTGCGTGTTGTTCGGCAGGCGGTTCTTCACCCAGTTGAATTGCCAGGTGTTCATGGCAGGCATATGCACGGCCGTGATCTTCACCCGGCTCTTGTCGTGATGCAGCTCGCAGCGAATTGAGTCCGTAAAGCCGTTGATCGCGTGTTTGCAAGCGCAATAGGCCGATTGGAGGGGGATCGAGCGATAAGCCAAGGCGGACCCGATTTGCACCACCGTGCCGCGATCACGCGGCAGCATACGACGCAGGGCGGAAAGCGTGCCGTACACGAAGCCGAGGTAGAGCACGTCGGTCACGCGCCGGTAGTCCGCCGGGGTCATCTCCTTGGCCGGGGAAAAAACGCTCACCATGGCGTTGTTGACCCACACGTCGATGGGCCCAAGCTCTGCTTCGACCCGCGCCGCCGCGGACTCCACCGCCTCCGGATCGCTCACGTCGGTGGGGATAGGCAGACCAGAGCCACCCAGGATGGAACACTCATCCGCTGCGGCCTGAAGCGCGTCCGGATTGCGCGCGAGCAACGCCACCCGGGCACCCCGGCGCGCGAATTGATGCGCAATCGCCCGGCCCAAACCCGCCGATGCCCCCGTTACCACCACTACCGGCGAATCTGCCACTTCAGCCACTCTCCCTGAGCGCAACGTGCTCTCCCTGCCTAGACCCTGGTTTGCGGCTGCAAAGTTGTCCAGAGCCCGCTTCTTCACATTACTTCTCCCTTTTCCACCGCGGGTGCCACCTTTGTTCTCCTACAAGGCAACCTCAGCTTCTACATACCCCTCGAAATGTGTATGATCCAGGCACTGTGGGTTTGTACCCAAGCGCTGTCGCCTGTACTTGCAACGTGTCACCGCGATGTTTGCGTAACTTGAGCCAAGGGCCGTACGGACGAGGACAGGATTTCAGATGGTTGAAGCGGTAGTGCTTTGGAACGAACCCAATAACCTTTCCCACTGGAATTTCAAGCTCGACCCTAACTGGGAGCGCTTCGCCGACATGGTGAAGCAAGCCTCTGCCGCCATCCGCGCCGTCAACCCCAATCTGCCCATTGTGCTTGGCGGCGTCTCCTCCTGCGACATCGATTTTTTGCGCAACATGGCCGGCCAGGGCGTGATGCCCTCGGTCGACGCCGTCGGCGTCCACGGTTTCCCGCTGGACTGGAACCACTGGCAACTCACGGAATGGCCCGACCGCGTGCGCGAAGCGAGTGAGGTCTCCGGAAAACCCGTGTGGGTGACCGAGGTGGGTGTATCGTCCTTCGGCGCCGAAGAAGTTCAGGAGTTCGGCCTGGCCCGCACGCTTGAACTGCTCGACGGTCGCGTCGAGCGCCTCCATTGGTATTCCCTCTTCGACCTGCCCCCTACCTGGCCGGCGGAGACTCGCCACAAGGAGGCCGAAGGCTCCGCCTATTACCGCCACTATTACCTCGGTCTTGTGAAGGCGGACGGTCAAACCAAGCGCGCGGAACGACTCTTCCCCACCGACGGCAGCGCCGGCCTGTGCCAATGGTTCCACTTCGAAGATCACCGCCTTGACGATGCCGTCCGATGGATGCGCCAGCACAACGTGGAGTACCTCCGCACCGGCCTCAGCTGGGCTGACAGCTATCGCCCCAACGCGGAAGCTTGGTTCGACCGCCAGATGACAGCACTCGCGCCCTTTCGCGTTGCGTTGACACTCTGCTTCACCCCCGGCCACCTTGGCCTGGAAGACCACCACACCAGCCCGCCGGCAAACAACAAGGACTTCGCCGACTTCGCCACCTGGGCCGTTGAGCGATATGCCCCCGTTCAGTCCAAACAGCCTCAACCGGAGCGCGAGGAGACGACTGTAGGCCTATGAGCAAACAGGTACTTATCACGGGAGGAGCGGGCTTCGTCGGCTCTCATCTCGCCGACGGGCTCCTGCACGCCGGACACCAGGTACGCATTCTCGACGACCTCACACCGCAGGTCCACAGCACCGGGCGGCCCGATTATCTCTCTCCGGAAGTCGAGCTCATCCTCGGCGACGTCCGCGACCCAAACCGCCTGCGGGAGGTCCTGACCGGTGTCGACGTGATCTTCCACTTCGCCGCCACGGTCGGGGTCGGGCAATCCATGTACGAGATTGCCCGCTACATGAGCGTCAACGCCCAAGGCACCGCCGAACTGCTGCAGGCCATGCTCGACGCAAAGCTCACCCCCGAGAAGCTGATCGTCGCCAGTTCCATGTCCATCTACGGCGAAGGCCGTTATGTCTGCGCTGATTGCGGAGAGCCCGCGGCCCCGCCTGTCCGTTCGGTCGCCCAGCTTCGCTCCGGGCAGTGGGAGCTTCCCTGCCCGCTCTGCGGTGGCCTTCTGCGTCCCGTCCCGACCGACGAGACCAAACCCTCTGAGATCAACTCCGTGTACGCCCTTTCCAAACGCGACCAGGAGCAGCTCTGCCTGATCTACGGGCGTAACTACGACCTGCCCGTCACGGCCCTTCGCTTCTTCAACATCTACGGCACTCGCCAGGCCCTCTCCAACCCCTACACCGGCGTGGCCGCTGTCTTTGCCTCGCGCATGCTTAATGGCAATACCCCGCTCGTCTTCGAGGACGGCGAGCAAATGCGCGACTTCGTCAGCGTTCACGACATCGTCCGCGCCAACCTCCTCGCCATGGAACGTCCCGAATCCAACGGCGAGGTCATCAACATCGGCTGCGGCAAACCGATCACCATCCGCGAGGTCGCCGAGATTCTCGCTCGCGCGCTCGGCAAGGATATGGCACCCGTTATCACGGACAAGTACCGCGCCGGCGACATCCGCCACTGCTACGCCGACATCTCGAAAGCCCGCACGCTGCTGGGCTACGAGCCGCAAGTCACGCACGAGGAGGGCTTCCGCGAACTCGCCCAATGGCTGATTGCGCAGGAGCCCGGAGGCGTAGAGGACAAGGCGGAAGCTATGCTTAGCGAACTCACCACCTACGGACTTACCGCCTGATGCACAATAACGGAAGCACCCACTCCGGTGCAGACACCTCCAACCAGACCGAAAGGAATGGGTCGATGAAGAGCGGCCGCAACGGAGCCCACACCATCCTCATCACTGGCGGCGCCGGCTTTATCGGCTCCAACCTTGCGCAACGGCTGCTCGCCGAGCCCACCAACCGCGTTCGCATCTTCGACAATCTGTCCCGTCGCGGTGTGGAGCACAACCTCGCCTGGCTGCGCTCTCTTCGCGGCGCCAACCGCCTCGAGATCGTCCAGGGCGACGTACGGAACGCCAAAGCGGTCACTCAGGCTGTTCGCGACGTCAGCGAGATCTACCACCTTGCCGCCCAGGTGGCCGTCACCACCTCCATAGATGCGCCTGAAAATGATTTCGAGATCAATGCTCAAGGGACTCTGCGCCTCCTTGAAGCCGCTCGTCGAGCTTCTCTGAAACCCTTCATTATCTTCACTTCCACCAACAAAGTGTATGGATCGCTCGAGGGCGTGCCCGTTCATCGGGCAGGCCTCCGCTATGAAGCCGTAGCTTCCGATTTCCAGGGCGTGACCGAGCACGAGCCTCTCGATTTTCATTCTCCTTATGGATGCTCCAAAGGAACCGCCGACCAGTATGTACGCGACTACGCCCGCATCTACAATCTGCCCACGGTAGTGTTTCGCATGTCCTGCATCGCCGGGCCACGGCAGTTCGGCAATGAGGATCAGGGCTGGGTCGCCCACTTCCTCTACTCCGCGCTCGCAGGCCGCCCCATCACCGTCTATGGCGACGGTCGCCAGGTTCGCGATGTTCTGCACGTCCACGACCTCGTCGACGCCATGATCGCCGCCCGCGAACATCGCAACACAACTCGCGGGCAGATCTACAACCTCGGCGGTGGCCCCGCGCGCGCGACGTCGGTCCGGGAGCTGCTCGCAACCGTTGAAGCGCACATTGGCCGCCCGCTCGACTTGCAATATCGCGATGTTCGTCCCGGCGACCAGCCGCTTTACGTCTCCAACACCGCCAAAGTTGAGCGCGACACCGGCTGGCGCGCCACCCGCTCGCTCCAGCAAACCATCGCCGACATCCGCTCCTTCTGGACCGAGCACAGCGGCGCCATCCAGGCTCTGCAGCTTCCCGTCGCGCCTGCGCTCGAGTTCGTCACCGAGGAAGTCGCATGAAGTTTGCCCTCGTCAACCCGCGCTGGAGCTTCGAAGGCTCTACCTACTTCGGTTGCCCTGATCCGCACTTTCCACTCGAGTTGCTTTCCACGCGCGAGTTCCTCCGCGCGGCGGGTCATGAAGTCCTGATCGTCGATGCCTCTATGGAGAACCTCTCCCCGGATCAGGTGCGCGCCCGCCTTAATACCTTCCGCGAAGACTTTCTCGTCATCCCGACCGCACCGTCTTACCTCTTCTGGCGCTGCCCCCAACCCGAGCTCCGCGTCCCCAAGCAGTGGATTTCCCAACTTGATCGTCTGTCCAAGACTGTCGTCGTTGGCCCCCACGGCTCCGCCACCCCGCTCGCCACGCTTGAAAAAACCGGCGCCGATATCGTTCTCCGCGGCGAACCCGACCAGACTCTTCCTCAGCTCGCCACCCTTCCTTACGAGATGATCGCCGGTTGCTGTTGGCGCGACCTCACCGGCCAGATCCATCAGGGCCAGGGTCTCGGCGTTACCGACATGCGCGCCCTCGGCCCGCTCGACTACACCGACTACCCCGTAGAGCGCCATACACACAAGCACCACATCTTCCCCAACAACGGTGCCGATCACCTGAAGCTCGGCGCCGAGGTGGAGTTCGCTCGCGGCTGCCCCTGGTCCTGCTCGTTTTGCAACAAGACCCTTTTCCGTAACAAGTACCGCGAACGGGAGCTCAGCTCCGTCGTTGCCGAGATTGACCAGCTTATAGCCCGCGGGGTCGACTACATCTACTTCATCGACGAGATCTTCGGCGTCGGTAAGACCGTGAGATCGCTTTTGGAAGAGATCGCCAAACGGCCCGTTTGTATCGGCTTTCAGTCCCGCATCGACCTTTGGGATGAAGCCGGGATGGACCTCCTCGGTCGCGCTCATACGGTCAGCTTCGAATGCGGTATCGAGAGCATCACCGAAGAAGGCCGCGACGAGCTGAACAAGAACTGCCGCATGTCCACCGACCGCATCTCGGACCTGCTCATCTATGCGAAGGGCCGCATTCCCTGGGTCCAGGCCAACCTCATCAAGACACAACACGACGACCCCACCCTCGTCGCCGCCTGGCAGACCCGCATGAAATCCGCCGGTGTCTGGGTCTCCGAGCCCGTCCCCATGTTTCCCTTCCCGGGCAGCCCGCAGTACGTGGAAACGTTCGGTGCCCAACCCGACGAAACCGCCTGGGAGCGCGCCCACGCCTTTTATCTGAACATCTTCGCCGACAAGGGCTTCAGTGACATCCAGGCCGCCAGGCCGCTTGGTCTCTCGGAACTCGAGCACTCGGAGCTCCTGTGCGCCTCCTGATGACCACCGACACCGTCGGCGGCGTCTGGACCTTCACAAGCGAACTCACCCATCAACTCCTCGCGCAAGGCCATACCGTTCACCTGGTCAGCTTCGGTCGCGCACCCTCCCACGAGCAGCAGACCTGGGCGAACAAGCTAACGCAGGCCTCCTCCGTTGAGCTTGAGGGCACGAACACCCATAGCCGCGGAAGCTTCACGTACACCGCTTCCGACCTCGCCCTGGAGTGGATGCAGGACAACCAGCAGGTGTTCGAGCAAGGCCAGGCCTTGCTCCTCAGTAGGCTGCAAGAACACCCAATGGACATCATCGTTTCAAACCAGTTCTGTTTTGGTCGACTCGGAACCTCTATCCCTCGGATCGTCGTCGCCCACAGCGATGTCCTCGGCTGGGCCCGCGCCTGCCGCCCCACGGCACTTGACCCCTCCCCCTGGCTCCATCGCTACACAGCCATGGTTCAGGCGGGCCTGCTTGACGCCGCTGCCGTCGTGACCCCCACAGCCTCTATGGGCAGCGCCCTCAAGACGAACTTCTTTCTCTTCAATAAATGCCTCACTATTCCCAATGGCGTCAGCGTAGCCGCCGCAGTCGAACCGGTGCCGGAGCGGAAGCTCCAGGCTGTGACCGCGGGCCGCCTTTGGGATGAGGCCAAAGGCCTCGATACGCTCAGGCATTGGGAGGGCGACACTCCGCCGATGCCCCTCCTTATCGCCGGGGACAACGCCTTGGACGCGGGCACGCCCCCAACAGCCTGGCCTCCACACTTGAAAAACCTTGGCCCGCTCAGTCGCTCCGACCTCCACCAGCACTTCCGCGAGAGCGCCATCTACCTTTGCACCTCGCGCTACGAGCCCTTCGGCCTCGCTCCGCTGGAAGCGGCCCTTTGCGGCTGCGCCGTTGTGGCGCGCGACCTTCCGAGCCTGCGCGAAGTTTGGGCTGATGCCGCTCTCTTCTTCACCGACACCGCTTCACTTGCAGCAACCCTGGACGCTCTCGCCAACGACCCCAATATCCTCGCCGAGGCGCAAGCCCGCGCCTGTGAACGCGCGAAGCTCTTCACCCCCGAGCGCATGGCCGACAACTACCTGCGTCTGTTCCAATCCGTGCTCGAGCAATCTCAGGCGCTGCAGCATGTCGCGTAACCTCCGGATCGCCTATCTCTCGCATTCGCTCCGCTCCGACTGGAATAACGGCAATGCCCACTTTCTCCGTGGCCTGCTGGACAACCTTCGCCAACTCGGCCATGAAGTCCTCTGCTTCGAGCCCGAGCATGAGTGGTCCGTAGAGAACCTCAAGGCCGAACCCCAGGGCACCGCCTCACTGGCGCAGTTCCACAAGTTCTACCCCGACCTCGCCATCGAGCTCTACCCCGCCGATTGCACCACCAACCACTCTTACTGGCGCGAACAACTCGACGGCGCCGACGCGGTGATCCTTCACGAGTGGAATCCACCCGCCCTCGCCCACACCCTGCTTGGCCTACGCAACGACCTCCGCTACAAGCTCCTTTTCCACGACACCCACCACCGCGCGTCCTCCAGCCCCGAAGCCATCGCCCAGTTCGGCACAGACCGCTTCGACGGCGTGCTTGCCTTCGGCGAAGCCCTTACCCGCATCTACCGCGACCGCTTCGGCATCGCGAATGTCTGGACCCTCCACGAGGCCGCCGACACCCGCCTCTTCTTTCCCTCCCCCGATACGCCTCGCAAACAGGACATCGTATGGATCGGCAACTGGGGCGACAACGAGCGCTCCGTTGAGATCCGTGAATACCTCCTCACCCCCGCGGCTCAACTCCCCGAATACACCACCACCGTCTATGGCGTCCGCTACCCGGAAGACGGTCTGGAGGCCCTGACCGAAGCGGGCGTCCGCTATGGCGGCTACCTCTCCAATCTCCAGGCTTCTCAGGAGTATGCCGCGTCCGCTCTCACAGTGCACATCCCCCGTCAGCAGTACAACGGCGCGATGCAAGGAATCCCCACCATCCGCGTCTTTGAGGCGCTTGCCTGTGGCATTCCGCTCCTGTCTGCCCCATGGCAGGACACTGAATGCCTCTTCCGACCCGGAGATTTCCACTTCGTCCACAGTACGCAGGAGATGCACGCGGCCATGCAGCATCTGCTCACGGATCCAGAGGAAGCCGCCGCCCAAGGCGCGCGTGGCCTCGAAACCGTCCTCGCCCATCACACCTGCCGCCACCGCGCCGAGCAGGTAACCTCTATTCTTAAATCCTTTTAGCGGACCTACACCCTTGAAGATCTTCGCCTTCGGCTCCAGCATCGTCAGCTCCTACTGGAACGGCGCGGCCACCTATTATCGCGGCTGCTACAAGTACCTCGCCCGGCTCGGCTACGACATCACCTTTGCCGAACCGGACGCCTACGGCCGCCAACAGCACCGCGACGACGATGATTTTAGCTACGTCACCTCGCTCCTCTACCAATCGCGCGAGAGGGACGGTGGCCGCGACCTCGACCGCCTTCTCGAGCAAGCTGCCCGATACGACATCGTGGTCAAACACTCCGGCATAGGGTGCGACGATAGCGAACTCGAAGCGCGCGTTCCCCGCGAGTGCTCGGCAACCGCCATGACCTTCATCTGGGACGTGGACGCCCCCGCCACCATCCACCGCATGCGCGCCACCCCAGAGGACGCCCTCGCCCACGCGACGAGTCTCTACGACGCCATTCATACCTACGGTGGCGGCCCGCTCGCCCGCGACGGATTTCGCCAGTGCGGTGCCCAGGCCTACTACTCGATGTACAAC
>CAXUIF010000047.1:0-17059 GCA_964250995.1 uncultured Acidobacteriaceae bacterium | reverse complement strand
GGCGGCGACTGGTCCACCGACCGGCTCATCCCGGATCTGGTCCGCGGCTTCGTCGCGGGCGAGCCCGCGCTGATCCGCCGACCGCAGGCGATTCGGCCCTGGCAGCACGTGCTCGAGCCCTTGCACGGCTACCTCCTGCTGGCGGAGAAGCTGTTGACCGGCGAGGCGCGGTACGCGACCGCCTTCAACTTCGGCCCGTTTGATGACGACGCTCAGCCAGTCGGCTGGATCGTCGAGCGTATGGTGCGTTTCTGGGGTGAAGGTGCGAGTTTCGTACCCGATCCCGAGCCGGGTGTGCATGAGGCCGGATATCTGAAGCTGGACGCCAGCCGTGCCCGGACTGAACTGGGCTGGCGCCCGCACCTGCGGCTGGAGACGGCTCTGGAGTGGCTGGTGTCCTGGTACAAGGCGCAGGCGGCCGGTGAAGATATGCACCAGTTCACGCTGGCTCAGATCGCGGCCTACGAAGCGTTATAGCGGTTTGCGGACGGTCGCCGGTACGCCCTCTCCGCTCAGGTGTGCTTCGCCAGGTCGTGGGCGGGCATGGAGGCCGTGGCCGGCACGTCCGCACTATCGGCGCTGCTCATGCGCCGCCACAAAATGCGAAGGATCGCGATCACCGGCACGGAGATCAGCGCGCCGACGATGCCGCCGATTTCGCCTCCGGCCAGGACGCCGAAGATCTGGACGAGCGGCGTAATCTCGAGCGATTTACCCATGATTCTCGGTGCGTTGACGTAGTCCTGCACGAGCCGCCAGGCGCCGAGGAAGACGAACAGCAGCAGCAGGTGCGGATACCCGGTGAGCACGGCGATTAAGAACACGGACAGGGCGGCGATCGCTGGACCGACTACCGGGACGAACTCAAAGATGCCGGCGAGGGGCCCGAGGATGAAGGCGTACGGCACGCGCAAGAGGCTCAGCACGATCGTGTACGCGGCCAGCGTCAGCGAAGCAAGGATGATCTGCGAGCGAATGTAGCTGCCCAGCATGACGTTCACGTCGAAGACGATGCCCGACAGGGTCGTCTTTTCCGTGCGATCACGGCCCAGCGAAACCATGCCGGCCGCCATCATCTCGCCGTCTTTCAGGAAAAAGAGGCTCAGGATGGGGATCAGGATCAACCACCAGATGTGCGAGGCAGGCGTTGCGAGCCGTTCGCCCACGGCCCTGGCGAAGGCGGGAAGGTCCCCTTTATGACTCATGAAGAAGCTTTGGATCTGGGCCTGCCGGTCCGCACTCCAGTGGTGAGTCCTGCCGAAGTTGGTGATGAGTTCCCCTGAGTTCAGCTTGCTGGTCAGGGAAGGAAGCACGGCGGTAAGCGAGCGGCCCTCGTCGGCGATCTTCGGCCCGACCAGAAAACCGAAACCGGTCAACACCGCAAGCAGCAACACGTACACTGCGCCGATGGCCTTCATGCGGCCGTGCAGCGGCCCCTGGAGCCGGCCTACAAGCGGTTCCACAAAGTAGGCAAACAGGATGGCGAAAAGGAACAGCGTGAGGGTTTCGCGAGCCCCATGGAGAAAGTAAAGGACCACGGCAAAGATCAGCGTTGTACAGAGGACACGAGCTGTCCTTGGATCCCAGAAGCTATTCAGCATCAATCACCTTTGCCTGTTGGATGGCACGGGCACTGGCTGAGTTAGTCCGAAGTCGCGAAAAGCCTGGGCTGATCGAGTCTCAGGTAGAAGGCCAGGTAGAACGTCTCCCGCAGGCGGCGTCCGTCTGATCTAGTCTGCCGTGGGCGGGGCGAGACGATCCACTACCAGGGTCTGTACGGGATCCTTGCCGGGCTGGAGCTTCAGGCCTAGCTGGTCCTGCAACGCGTTGAACAGGGGAGGGGCGTCATCGGTGTCCTTTCCTGCCTCGCCATGGGAGGCGTCTTCTTCCCGGGTCCACCTCAGGTGGAAGTCAAACTTCGCGGTCAGGCCGGTGTGATCCACGACGGGACGTTCCAGCTGGTCCGAAAGAAGGTCGGCGAGGCCGGACAGTGGCTCGTTGGTGACTGTCAGGTCGGTGTTGTTCATGTGCGTTCCCGTGTGATCGCTGTTGCCGACGCTTTGCTTGAGCTTCGGTCCGCCTTTGGCGACTACAAGATCGTAGGTGGGCATTTCGCGCGTAGCAAAGTGCCACTGCAGGCCGAAGCGATCCTCAAGCAAGGATCGCAGCATAGCCCGACGCTGGTCGAGGGTGAGCTTTTTCAGTTGTGCCGGATCCGGATCGACGATCTTCGCGTTAATGTCGAAGCGCGCCGTTTCGGCCCAGGCAGGAAGGCCGAAGATCAGGTTGCGCCGCACGCCAAAGGCCTCCACCAGGAGGTCCCTGACCCGCACATTTTCCGCCTGCAGCGTGACGTCGTGCGTCCAGACACTCGTGTTGCCGCTGCCCGAGGTGTTCGGCTTGACGGTCGCCACGTCGTAGCTGGGCAACCTGGTGCTGGCCCCGGCGGGTGACGTGGCAGCCGTCTGAGGCGAGACAGGGACCCTACCCGAGAGAAGAAGTAGTGCAGGGAGGAGGCGAGCGGCTGACGGCATGGTGGACTCTCAGGGAAGAGGATGCGGTGGGTGGGGAAGTCGCGCTTGCTGGAAGGCTCGCACGAGCAGGGGAGCGGCGCCTACTGCAGCAACACCATCGGCCCGGACCAGAACGCCACCTTCTGCCCTGCGGGGTCGAGCACGCTTACCTGGCAGCTGTACTCGCCCGCGGCAAGCTGCCCGAGGCTGATCTGGAAGTTGATCGGGACGGTGCCGAGGCGGCTTGCTCCGTCAGGCCTGACTGCAATGGGTATAGTGGTGAAGGCCGGTTTGCCATCGTGAAACAGGCTGACGTACGCCACTAGCGGGGTCCCCGGGGCCGCACTGCCCTTGTAGGCCTGCAGGTACACGAAGAGTTGGTGGTCCGTGCGAAACACGCGTGTGACACTGGGGATGAGCTTGGTGGTGCCCTGAACGAGCGGATTGGCCGCGGCGTTCCGGAGCTTGTCCTTGGATCTTTCGGCGTCGAAGAGCGCGTCCTTCCCCTCCACGCGCTGGCTGGACAGCACCACCGAGCTGATGGGGAGGCGCTTGGCGACAGGATCCTGCGCGAGCTTGCTGAGGTTCGGGATCGTGAAGTGCGTTTGAAACGTGCCGATGCGGCCGGTCTCGTCGTCGCGCGCCAGAAACTTGAGCGTGTACCTGCCAGGCAGCAGCGTAAACCCGGTGTCGTACTCGACGGGGCGCTTGCTGAGCTCGGCCGCGGTCGCGTCCGTGAGCTTGATGTTGACGTTGTCGCGCAGGTTGGTGACGGTGACGCCCCCCACATCGTCCTTGATCTCGCAGACGAAGTCGATAAGCGTGTGTTCGGCGCCGCCGCGCTTGGCCAGCGCGAGCTCGCGGCCGGGGATCTTCACGATGACAGGGACGAAGTACTCTGCGCGGTTGAGCTGAAAGTAGTCGATCTCCATGGCGACCGTGAGCTCGGTCACAGGGTCGCCGAGCATGAGGGCTTCTTCGAGCTGGCGCTCCTTGTCCGCCGCGTTGAAGTGGCCGAACTCTTTCTCGGCAAAGTAGCCTTCGCGGTAGCTGAGCGTGGCTGCCTCGTGGCCGTTCAGCGTGATCTTCACATGGCGGAAATGGCCATTCTGTGCCGTGTTCGTGGTGTAGTACTCGAGCACGTAGTAGTTGCTCAACGCGTGTTGCGCGTTGCGGATGCCCTGCGTCAGGTCGTTGTTATCAAACAGGGCCTTGCCCCCGGTATCGCCGGCCAGCGAGAACAGGGTGTCCTGCGAGCGCTCAAAGGCGTCGCTGACGGCTTGCGCAGCTGTGCCGGAGTACATGGCCTGGTTGCCGGGCGAGCCCTGCGTCGCATCGCCCAATGGCGCGGACGCCACCAGGCCGCGTGCGTCGATGGGCCAAAACGAGACGCCCGAGCGCACGGCGGCGTCCACGGTGGCACGCAGTTGGGCCTGGTTGTCGATGCCGTTCAAACGCAGGCCGCTGGCGAAGTACAGCAACGACTTCTTTTCATTGAGCTGCCCCAGCATCTTGGCCGCGGTCTGCAAAGCTGCGAGCTGGCGATCGGTGTTGAAGATGTTGAACTCGCTGGCGTCCTGGCCAAAGGCAGCGCCGGTGTCCGCGCTGGCCGCATCGTCGACCAGCTCGGCGCTACCCTGGCCCTCGCCGACCACAAGCGTTTCGAGGATGCTGAGCAGCTTGTTACGGTCGGCGGTGAAGTCCTGCAGCACATCCACGGCGCCTCCGCTATAGCGCAGGATCGCGATCAGGTCGACAGGGGTCATCTGTGTGCGGACGAACTTCTGTGCGGCGAACAGGGCGAGCTGCTGATCTTCCGGCCGCATGGCGCTCATGTCGAAGTAAAAGGCGAGCAGGCGACGGTCTTTGAACTGGCTTTGGCCGTTGCTTTCGGTGGCAAGCTGCGTGTGCGCGAGACGCTTGTAAATTTTGACCTGCTCGTCGTCGGCCTTGGACGCGGGCAGGGGAGCCGCGTCTTCGGGAAGAGTCTGTTGCTCGCAGAAGCGCAGCTTCTGGGGCACGCCGTCCTCGGTTAGGGTAAAGTCGTTCGCTGTGAGGCCATTGATCGGATGGCCCTGCTTGTCCTTGACGGTGATGGTTTCGACTACGAGCTGCGCCTTTACCTGCAGCGTATAGGTGTCGGCCTTGCCGGGCGTGGTGTTGCTGCCCGTTTGCTGGGCGCGGAGTGCCGGTAGCAGCAGAAGGCATGCGGCTAGCGCGAGGAAAGGTTGACGCCACAAGGACAAAGCAGGTCTCTCCGCTCCGGCCTTCGGCTTCCGGTGGAGAGCACACTGCCTAGTGAGCGACAGGATCTCCGAACGCATATTAGAACCTCAACCGGAGTGTGGTTTGCAGCGAGCGCATGGCATTGGCGGAGGTAGGCAGGCCGAAGGTGCTGCTGTTGATCGTGGAGTTCCAGGTGGTGAACGTGACGTGGTTGAGCAGATTGGTGGAATCGATGCGCAAGTCTAGATTCATGGGATCGCGCAGGCGCAGGGTGCGGGCGAATGAGCTGTTGAGCGTGAGCTGACCGGGGCCCGTGATGGAGTCGCGGGCCGCCGTACCCCACTGGCCGGCTGCGGGCGCGGTGTAGGCCGCGGCGTTCAGGAAATAACCGCTCCCGGCACCGTACAGGGGCGCACCGGTGCGGTTGGGCCGGATGGTGCCGGTCACGCCCGTGCCGGGCACCGCGGCGAGAAAGATGGGGGTCTCGGGCAGGCCGGTGCCGGCGTTGAACTGACTAGTGACGGTCCAGTCCTTGAACAGGCGGCCGCGCCAACCACTGAACAGCGTGCCACCATGCAGGCCCACGCCGGTGGAGTACTGCATGTTGAGACTGACCACATGTCGCTGATCGAAGGTGGACAGGCTGCGCTCGGCGCGCAGGTCCAGCCAGTTTTGGGCGATGGTGGGCGCGGCCGTAGGCGGTGTTTCTCCCAACGCGGAGGTCGTGACGTGGCCCTGGCCCCCGAACTCCGCGTCGTCGTCGCTCGACTTGGAGTAGGTGTACAGCAGCGTGGCGGTGAAGCCGCTGCGCAGGCGACGGCGCACCTGCAGAGATCCGGCCTGCCGCGTGGCGTTGCCGCCGGAGGTGCGGTAGACGAAGCCGGCCGGCCCGGCCAGCGTCGGTGTTCCGGCTCCGAGGGGATAGGTGTTGGGGAGGAACTCCTGCTCGCCATGCGTGCCCTTGACGCCCAGGTAAGTGGCCACCGCGACCAGGGCGCCCGGGAAGTCGCGCTGCGCCGAGAGCTGCCACGTCTGGGCGTAGCCGACGCGGAGGTTGGGGTCGATGCCGAAGGGATCGACCGTCGTGGTGCCGCAGGGCGAGAAGCCGTTTGCGAGCGTGAGCGGGCAGGCGGAGCTGTTTTGCATGCTGAGGCTCTTCGAGAAGGGAGACTGCTGCGCCATCTGCTGCGCGCTGGAAAGATAGATGGTGGTGTCGTCGTAGATGCCATAGCCGCCGCGAACCACAAGCGTCGAAGCGGGGATGGGCCGCCAGGAGACGCCGAGGCGGGGCTCAAAGCCGTGCTTGTCCGGACGCACCAGCGAGGCGGGGAAGGGCTGGCCGGTGAGCGCGCCAGTTGGGCTGGAGGCGAGCACCGGCGCGATCGCGGCGAAGCCCGGAGCGATGTCCAGATTGACGAGCCTGCCGAAGAGCTCAATCAACGGCGCGCCGTATTCCCAGCGCATCCCGAGGTTCAGGGTCAGCTCCGGCCGGATGCGCCAGTCGTCGGTGACAAAGGCGTCGTAGGTGGCCCCGCGAAAGTACTTGTCGGCGTTGCCAAAAGCGAGCGCGCTGGTATCCGGGATGCCCAGCAGAAAGTCGGCCACGTCGGAGCCCGTGGTCTGCGTCGGGCCGGTGTTGTTCGGCGTGCCCGCGGTGGCCGCACCGGTGAAGGTAAAGGTGCCGCGCGGGTTTTGCTGCGAAAGGACGTTGTACTCCTGCCGGCGGAAGTCGCCGCCGAAGATGACGTTGTGGCGTCCGCGCGTCCATGTAGTGGACAGGAGAAGGCCGTCGGTACGGTTGCGATTGAAGGCGCGCACGGCGTCGGTGAGCGAGGCGATGCCGCTGGAAAAAGCCAGCGTGGGCGGACCCCAGTCGGGCGCATCCTGGTCGTTGCCGGCGATGCCCGCGGCTGCAGAGATGTTTTGGCGGTTCCCAAACGCGGGCCGGATCTCCGTGCGCAGGCGGCTGAACTCGAAGCCCAGATTGACCAGAAACTGATGATGCAGCAGGTGGGTCCAATGGACGTTGGCATCCATACCCAGCGTGTCCGTCGTGTCCAGAAAGCTGAACAGGTTGTTGCTGTCGCTGCGGATGCTTTGCAATGCAAGGGCGCCAAACAGCTGGTCGCGCCGGCCCAGGCCCTTGTCAAGCCGGGCCTGCAGCGCATCCGCATGCGTGTGGTTCAGGACCGCCGTCTGGAAGTTGTAGCTGCTACTGCCTGTGAGGTTCGGCAACGGATACAGATTGAGCAAAGCCTGCGCTTGGGGGCTGACCGGCACGGCGCCGCTGAAGGGACGACCGGTGGTGGGGTTCACCAGGGTAAGCGGTTGGCCTTGCGGCGTGGACAGCCCGGAAAGATCGCCCAGGCGCTCGGCCGCGGTGGGCACCAGGCCGCTCAGCGTGCTTTGGTCGCTGTCCCGCGTCCACTCGTAGGCAAGCGAAAAGGTGGGCCCGTGGGGCAGCAGATGCGGGATCCGAAGCGGTCCGCCCAGCGTCAGCACGCCGGTAAAGCGATTGAACTGGTCCTTCGGTGTTTGCAGCCCGGTGAGCGAGTACGGTCGCGCATCCAGCACGGCGTTCTCTTCGCGGACCGAAATGCCGCCGTTGTACAGCGCTTTGCTGCCCGGACGCCGGTTGCCGAAGGCTGGATCGAGCGTGAACTTCGAAGTAGCCGCGTTGCTTTGGCTGCCGTTGATGAGCAGGCCGTCGTTGGCGTCCTCCGCGCGGTGCTGCGCCTCCGGCGCGATCTCGGGCGTGGGCTTGTCCTCAGCCCTCGGGGCGGCTGGCGCGGCCCTTGCCTGCAATGCTGGAGGCGCCTCGGCCGGCTGGGGTGCCACGGCTTTGGCTTGCGCCAGGATCGCCTCGAGCGGCAACATGCTGAGCTCCACCGTGCTAGGTGCAATCCCTGGCGCGACGGTCACGTCTTGGGCAAGCGGGGCAAAGCCCACCACGCGTACCGTGAGCGTCCAGGGGCCGTCAGCGAGCTCCGCGAAGAAGTAGAAGCCCTGGCTATCCGTGAGCGCCGTGACGGCGTTGGAGCCCTGCGTCAGCGTCACCGTGGCCCCGGGCACCGGCACCCCGCCAAAGCTGACCCGGCCGCGGAACTCCGAGGCACACGCCACGCCACTGAGAACCGATGCGAGCAAGGCCGCCAGCCAACCGGCTCGCCGCGTGCGGAATACGGGAGGCATTGGCCTAGATCTCCGTCGGCTCTTCGGCCCGGTCGACGACAAGGGTGTCCACGGGGTCGGTGGCTGCTTTGAGCTGCAGGCCAAGCTCCTCTTTGACGGCTGCGAACAGGGAAGGGAACTCCGATGCCGGTTGTTGGGAGTCGTCCGGGGTCCAGCGCAGATCGAAGTTGTAGAAGCCGGTGAGTCCGGTCTTGTCCACCACGACGCGATGTGCCAGCGAGGCCAGCGTCTCCGCGAGAGCTTTCATGGAAAAGCCCTCCGCCTGAAACTGGGTAGGACCGCTGCGCAGCACGAGGCCGCGGTAGCCCTGAATGTCCTGCAGGTGCAGGTCATCTGCCCTGGAGGGTTGGAGCTTCGGCCCACCCTTGGCCACACGAAGCTCGTAAACGGGCAGGATCGCGACCTGGTGGTGGGTTTGCAGGCCGAAGCGCTCGGCAAGCAGAGCCTGCAGCATGCCCCTGCGTTGCGCGAGGCTGAGCTGGCGAAACGCGGGCAGATCGTCCGTGTCGATCTTCGCCGTGATGTCGAAGCGATCCCTGTCGCACCACTTCGGGCAGCCCGAAACGCGCTCCGGTTCATACATTGCGGCAGCCTCTTGCACAAGCTCGCGCAGGGTAACGCCGCGCGCGAGAAAGCCGTCCAGGGTGAACTGCAGCCGCTCGTCATGGAAGTCCCTGGGCGTGGGTCTCACGGCGGCTACGCCGAACCGCAGGCTGTTCGTGCCTGCAATGACCGGCCCCGCAGCTGGGGGTGATGTGGTCTGTGCGTCGGCCAAGAGGCTAAAGCTCAGCAGCGCAAAAGTCCACCCCACAAGCTTGCGCCTGGGGGACAGAGCAGGCCTTCCAGCCGCTGTGGCACTTTCTACTCTGTTGCCGGCCGTCGTGTGCATCGCCTTAATCCTCGGAGGGTTTCTCGACGTGATCGATGACGAGCACCGGCACGGGTAGCCGGGTCGCGTCCAGCTTCAGCCCGATCTCCTCCTGAATGGCCGTGAACAGCGGCGGCGCGGCGTCGGCCGTGTCCGTGGGCGGGGGCACCTTGATCCCGATGCCGCCGAACTGCGTCTCATCGGGAGTCCATTTCAGGTTGAAGTTCCAACGGCCGGCCAGGTGAGTCTGATCCACCACGGGCCGATCCAGCACGGTGGCCTGCATCAGGTGCGTGAAGTCCTCCATATTGGCGTTAATCACATGCAGGTTGCCCAAGTCGCTGAAGAACAGGCCGGGCATTCCGTTGGGACCGGCCTGACTCTTTTCCAGCTTGGGGCCGGTCTTTGCCACCGTGAGGGCATACGCCGGAAGGTCGCGGCTGTCCTGGTGCAGCTTCAGCTGAAAGCGCTCCGCGAGCACCTTCTGGAGCATGCCCTTCCATTGCCGGTCGCTGGGCATGCCGTCCAGGTCCGGCGTTCCCTCCAGATCGAACTTGTCCGCGGTAACCCAGGCAGGGGCGTTGAGGATCTGCTTGGGATGCACGCCGTAGGCGAAGGTGAGGATGTCGCTCAGCGTGGTGTTGCGCGTGGTGAAACGACGGCCCTCTACACGAAACATTTTGCCGGGCTGATCGAGCTTGCTGGGCTTGATCGTGGCCACCTCGAAGCTCGGGTTGGCGTCGGCCGGCATGGGCTTAATCGGGGCAGGGAGCGCTGGGATCTCCCAGGCTGTGGAAGGTGTGGCGCGGTCAAGATTCAGCGGCAGCGCATGACCCATCTGCGTAGAGGTGCCGGAGATCGTGTTGCCGTCCGGCGACAGGCGGCCCTCGTAGGTGAGGTCAAACGGCGTGATTGCATACTTCAGCACGCCACCGGTGAAACTTATCGACGACACGGGGACGCCCTGCCCGCCTTGATCGATACTGAAAAACTGCGCGCTGAGGGCGCCGGCGGGGGACTTCGCGATCTTCAGCACGGTGCGCAGCCCATGGGCGGGCACAGGCAGCGTGCCCTGCCAGGTGCCCTCCACACCCGCACTTTGCGCGGGGGCCGCCTGCTGTGGGGCCGCATAGAGCGAGGCCGCATAAAGCGGGGCCGCGTAAATCCGGGAAGGAAGTCCAACGGCGCCGAGGGTCAGCAGCAGCGCGATCGAGCCAAGGTATGCCTTACGGCGAGGGTCACGAAAACGGCTCAGAAAGACGTGGGTCATCGCAGGGGCATCCTTCGGCTTTGCAGTGCAAATGCTTGCAGGCACGGCCAGGTTCGTAAGGGCTTGCAAGCGGTTGGAGAGAAAGGCCTAGCTAGCGTTCATTTTGCTAGGACAGAGTAGACCAGATTTGGTGAGCGCAGACCTGTTTTTCTTAACGGCCACACCGCTCTCGCTTGCCGTCTCTGCCTACCACGTGGCGCTGGCGACCACATGCGGTGCGCCGTGCTGCCCTTCAATTAGATCCGTCGCCAGGACGATTTCCACATTGCGACCCGCAGCTTCAGGCAGCCCCGCCAGCCAGCTCTGCAGATAGCTCTTTGTGGTCAAAAACTCTGCGGCCGCTTCGGTGCCGCTCTTCCCGATGCCTGCCGCGACCAGCACCGGTTGATCGAGCTCCGGGTCGAGAAACCTTGCCACGATGGCGTAGTCACGCGGCGTGTGCAAGGCACTTTGCGCCGTATCCACCAGCCACTCCGTAGCCGGATGCTCGCGGTCTGCAATGGCATGCACCGCCTCGGACTTGGACACGAAATGAAAGCGCAGGCCTGAGGTCAGGCGCAACGTCCAGGCGTTGTTGAAGCCGCCCACCAGCGCCACCGGCCCCTGCCGCACCTGTTCCATGCTCGTCGCCACCGCCGCGAGCGTACGCACCCCATGGTGCCGTCGCGAGATCAGGCTGGCCAGATTGCTGTAGGCGATGGCATCACTGATCGACACCATCTCCGATCGCGTCATGTCCGTCAGCATGCTGTCCCCCGGAGCTTGCGAGTGCGGGGGTGAGAGGTGCTCCACGGGCGCGTCCTTTCCGTTCTCGTCGAGCGAGTGCACGCCGAGCACAAACAGCAACGGCTGCTCGGACCCGAGCAGGGGAGCCCAGAAGTTGTTTTCCGCGGCCATCACCGCATGCCGATGCCATGCCCACAGCAACCCCACGCCAAGCGCGACTAGGCACAGCGCCACCCCGAACCGTTGCGGCCAGATCCTGGTCTCGGGTCCGGAGCCCGGCAGCGGCGGGTCTGTCGCAGGCTCCGCCGTCGCTCCAGCGGCGTCCGCGACGGGTTCCATGGGCCGTGCCAGCAGTTCATGGAGTTCTAAGTCCGTTAGCACGGCATGGCTTGCTTCCGCATCCGTGAGCCCGGCGCCGGCTCGCGCCGGCTCCGCCGCTCCGGCCAGAACTAACAGTGGAGTTGGAAGTGAGTCGTCTTCCCGATCTAACCCTGCTGGGGCGGAGTCCGTGGTGGGACTCGCCCCGGAGAGCCCATCTTCGAAGTGGGGGATGTAGGACCCCTGGTGCAGGTGGATGCGCAGCTCGCCCGCGTGCTCCGGCTCGGCATAATACTGCGTCAGGCGTTGCCGGATCTTGCCGGCCGTCACCCGTACGACCGGGTCCAGATTGGTGTCGTAGTCCGGGGTGCGCCCAAAGACCTCAACCCCGATGGTGCGTTCCTTCAAGGCGTCGCTTCTGCCGGCCAGCGCCTCTTCCACGATGAAGCGCAGCAGCGCCGGGTAACGCCGGCTGCTGCGGAAGTGCACGCTCTCGACGAGGCGCTCCATTTGCGCGCGCGCCTGCTCCGCAAGCGAGTGGGCGGCACGGTGATCGAGTTCCTCGGGGGAGGGCACGACGCTGCGCAGACTCGGCATGGGGGAGGGATCTCGTGGATGCACGTCGCTGTGCGGAACCTATGAACTTCGGTGTACTGTCCGTATGTTACCCCAGGCCACGCCCGTTAAGAAAATCGCGTATACGTCCGGGCCAGAAACAAAAACCACCCGAACGCAAGCGTTTATCTGCAGCGAAAGGCGCTTTTTACCGTAGCAGGCTTGCGACGGGGGGCGGCCCCGCATAGGCTTGGGTCCGAACGCAACGTCAACGCTTTTCCGCTCGGGGCTCCTCCTTTGCCCGGCCAGCAGTGAGCTCCTCTTCTTTCCACGCCGCCAACTCAGCAAGCGGCGTTTGCCAAACCTCTCTTCTCCCGGCTGTCCGCATCCTGAACGGTCCCTGAACCACGGCTCGCGTGCGCACCAGCAACCTCCGCTACCGACCTCAGCCGCACTGATCCCAAACCGATCCATCCGATGTACCCGATCCAAGGAGACCGATGATCCTCCTCTCGCCAGACAGCAATTGCCGTCCACGCCGCAGCGAAGCGCAGGGAAGTGCCGGGCGGTTCGCCCCATGGCTGCGATCCAAAAGATCCGGGTCAGCGTCTCGCGTCGCGCAGCGGTTCTCGGCGACGGGAGCCCGGGTGGGATGCGCCGTCGTGCTGCTGTGCCTGGCCGCACTGTGCCCGTGGCGCGCCGGCGCGCAGCAGACGGAACCCTCGTTGCCGCTGTCCCAGCGAATGACCCTGAATCTTGCAGCGGGCGTACCGCAGTATGTGGGTGACGCGACGTCGACCTCGAACGCGCCGCAAAGCAGCTGGTGGTATGAAAACACAGCCAGCCAGGCAGCCTACGCGACCCAGAGCTTCAGCGAGGCCACCGACGCGGGCGCCAAGTGGCAGCAGGTCGGCTTGCCGTACGAAGCCAATGTCTCCCGCACCTTTATCAACCAGACCTCCGGTGGGGGGCAGGGCTCGTTGACCGGCAACGAGAACTGGTACCGGTTGCACTTCAAGGTCGATCCGAAGTATGCCGGTCAGAAGTTTCTCCTCGAGCTTGAGGGCTCGCACACCGGCGTTCAGGTGTACGTGAACAGTACGTTGCTGCCGGGCATCAGCGCGGTCGTCGCGGACGCCAAGGCAACGCACGTCGTCGGCTTCGTCCCCGTGGTGGTAGACCTTACGCCGTTCCTCAAAGCCGACGGCACTACGGACAACGTCATCGCGATCGATGTCTCCCGGGGCAGCTCCTGGTTTGAGACGCCAAACTTTTCCAGCGCCTTCCGCTTCGGCCAGGCCATGGCGGGGCTGTTCCGTAATGTGAAGCTGTTCGTTACCAACCCGGTTCACATCCCCGTCAACGTGTACTCCAACCAGAAGACCTGGGGCACCTACGTCGGGACCCAGTCGATCACGCCGTCCGCCCAGGGAACCGACACCGCAGCGTCGGCCGTAGTGGAGGTGCAGACCAACGTTCTGAACGAGTCGGCGAGCACGCAGCAGGTGACGCTCACCACGCAGATTGTGGACGCCACAGGCAAGGTCGTTTACACCGCACCGCCGGTCACGAAAGCCGTCGCGCCGATGACCCCCGCGAGCTTTCCTTCCACCGAGCAGGCGATGTTTCAGCAGCAGATCACGCTGAACAATCCGACGCTGTGGTACCCCAACAACTCCACGTTCGGCAAACCGTATCTGTACCGCGTGTACCACATCGTCAGTGTGAACGGCGTGGTGGTGGACTCGGCCCAAAGCCCGCTGGGGATCCGCACGATCACCTGGGATAACAACCTCCCCTACTTCAACGGCCACGCCATGAATTTGTGGGGTGCATCCGGTCGTTATGACTATCCGGCTCTTGGTTCCGCGGTGCCGGAAGAGCAGGAATGGCGCGACCTGGCGCAGTTCGCCGCGAGCGGCGGCAACATCTGGCGTCCGGGCCACTCCACCAGCAGCGAGGAGTTCGTCGAAGCCGCCGACGCGTACGGTGTCATGATCGATCAGCCCAGCGGCGATGGCGAAGGCAGCTTCAGCAATCCTTCGGCGGATGACACGGCTCTCAAGATCGAAGTGCACCGCGACATGATGATCCGCGATCGCAGCCATCCGTCCATCCTCGACTGGGAAGAGGACAACGGCGGCAACAACATCAGCCTGGTGAACACGCTGGCCACGCTGGAAGCGCAGTGGGACAACATCAACCCGCGCCAGCAGGCCACCCGCAACTACCAGCCGGCCTATGCAAACTACATCGGCATCGACGAGTGCGACGGCGCCGGTTGCGAGGTTGGCAACAAGCTATCCAACCCGACCAAGCCGGCCTTCGGCGCCGAGTACTGGGACAACATCGGCACGGGCCGCGGTCTGGCCTGGGACAACGAACTCGCCTTTGCCGCGCCGTATCTGAATGACTGGCGCAACGGCCGCGCGAACAACACCTTCGGCATGGCGCAGTGGTATTTTGCCGACACACCCGGCGAGGTCAGTCTCTACTCCGAGTACCAGAACAACCCCGCGATGAACAACTATGTGCGGTCGCTGGGCTACTCCATGGTGGACATGAACCGGTTTCCCCGGCTGCTCTACTACATCTACCAGGCGAACTGGACGCCATTTGCGCTCAAGCCGGTGGTCGCGCTCGCACACCATTGGAACCGCGGGTACGAATACAAAGCCGGAACACCGCTGCAGGAGAATGCCTTCAGCAACTGCCCCGCGGTCCGTCTGCTGATCAATGGGGTGAACAAGGATCCGGTAACAGGGGCCATTCTGGCCGACCAAACGCCCAATCCCTGGAACATCCAGTCCGGCGGCGACCTGACGCAGAACACCACTGTGATGCCGGGCCAGGTGCACTGGATGGTGAACTGGGCTCCCGGCACCGTAACGGCGGAGTGCCTTGACGCGAATGGCAACGTGGTCCCGAACGTTGCGGATTCACGGACCACCGCGGGCGCAGAGAATAAAATTGTCCTGACGGTGGTCCCTGAGGTCACCAGGCCCGACCAGACGAGCTTCCGGTGGACCGCCAACGGTTCGGACGCCGCGTTTGTGGTCGCGCAGGTGCAGGACGCCCAGGGCAATCTCGTGCCCACCGCCGCCGATAACGTCACCTTCTCCGTGACAGGCCCCGCCAACTACATGGGGGGCTCGGAGCAGCTGGTGGCGGATCCCTCGTGGACCACGTACTACGAGGACGCCTTCTCTAAAGCGAACAGCAGCGTGGTGAGCGGTGTACCGTATGCCTTCTTCCACGCTCCTGGCGACCCTGAGCTGAACTTCGAGGGCGGGTTGACCAAGATCGCCCTGCGCAGTACGTTCACGCCCGGCACCGTCACCGTAACGGCTACCGCGCCCGGTCTGGCCAGCGGCAGTGTGCAGCTCAACTCCGTTGCGCCGCCGCCCCCCGTGCAGTCGCAGGCCCCGGCCATTATCGTGCCGCCCGTTGGCACGGCCGTGACCGCAGGTCAATCGGCTACGTTCACCGTGGCCGCCAGCGGCTCCGGCGCGCTGACCTATCAGTGGTATCGGGGTAACGCGGCCATTGCAGGGGCCACCGGCACCAGCTATACCACGCCCGCGACGACCCTCGCCGACAACACAGCGGCCTTCATGGTGACCGTCACTAGCGTGAGCGGATATGGTGCGGTCAGCTCGAACCCCGTCACCCTCACAGTAGACGCGCCGGCGAACGCCGCCATCACGACCCAGCCCGCTTCGCAGGCGGCGGTTGTCGGCCAATCCGCCACGCTGAGCGTGGTGGCCAGCGGTTCGCCCCAGCTGAACTATGCGTGGTACGAAGACACCGTGCAGGTCGCGAACGGACCGCAGAACAGCTTCACCACGCCCATACTTACGGCTGCGGGCACGCACACCTTCTACGTCGTCGTCAGCAATCCTCTGAACCAGGTTCAGTCCGCCAACGCTGTGCTCACCGTGAACGCGGCCACGCCGGTCAGCTTCGTCACGCAGCCCGCCAACCAGATCGTCGCGGCGAACCAGCCCGTGCAGCTGAGCGCCACCGTGGCCGGTTCCGCTCCGTTCACCTACCAGTGGCAGTTCACGCCCACGGGCGGAACGCCTGTCACCCTGGCGGGGGCCAGCCAGTTTTCCAATATCCTCAGCTACACCATCCCGGCCATGAGCGCGGGCAACGTCGGCGCCTACACGGTTAGCGTCAACAACGCAGCCAACGTCCCCGTCACCAGCGCGGCCGCACAGTTGACGCTGGCGCCGCCGGGCAACAACCTCGCGCTTGGCCGCCCGGCCACGGCCAGCAGCACGCAGAACGCCTGCACCAGCGCGGGAACGGCGCCGCCGTACACCGGCGTGGGTTGCCTGGGCGCGGAAAACGCAGTGGACGGCAACCTCGGCAGCCGTTGGGGATCGGTCCCGGCCGGTGCTCCGCCTTCGACCGCTGTGGTCGGGGTCGATCCCTCCACGCTGCAGGTGGATCTTGGGTCCGTGCAGACCTTCAACACGGTTGTGCTCACCTGGGAAAACGCCTACGCCGCGCAGTACAGCATCGAGTACACCAGTGTCGACCCGGCTACGAATCCCGTTTGGAACGTCGCCACGACCAACAACGCCGGTGCGGGTGGAACCGAGACGCTGCCCTTCCCGACCGTGCAGGCTCGCTATGTGCGGCTGAAGGGAAGCGTGCGCGGCACACAGTACGGGTACTCCCTGTGGGAGTTCCAGGTTTATAACATCCCGCAGCTTGGGGGCTCCGCAGAGCGCTACAGCACGAGCCCAAGCAATCCCGCGCTGATCGTCGACAACCTGCTTGGCCTCACCTGGACCAGCACCGTGAAGACCAACACCGCGATCGGATCGCAGTTCACCGGCGTGGACGCGGCGGCCTACTGTGCCAGCATCAACATGCGCCTGCCCACGCAGGCCGAAGCGCTGGACATCAGCGGCATCAACAACGCGTCCAAGGCGTTTCCAGGTGCGTGGAACACCTGGACTTCCACGGTGGATCCAAAGGACGCGAACCAGACAGCGATCGTGGCCTTCGACGGCACGGTCTCTCAGAAGGTGACGAACAACTGGCCCGGCGAGACCCTGTGCACCGCCGGCAGCTCCTCCGCACAGCCTGCGACGTTGCTCACGCAACCGCAAGCCGCCACGGCCACGGTCGGGCAGTCGGCCATGTTCACCGTAAACGCAAGCGGAAAGCCGGCGCCGAGCTACCAATGGTTTGAGAACGGCTCGCCGATCGCGGGCGCGACCTCGTCGACCTATATCACGCCACCGACCGCCACCACGGACAACGCCGCCAGCTTTACCGTGGCGGTCACCAATGGCGAAGCCTCCGTGCTCAGCACCCCTGCCGTGCTCACCGTGTCGAGCACGCCCGTCACTACGCCCACACCCACGCCTACCC
>CAXUIF010000046.1:0-17587 GCA_964250995.1 uncultured Acidobacteriaceae bacterium | reverse complement strand
GGGTCTGGCAAGGCGCGTTAGGCGTTGCTTGCGTGTGGTGGAACGGAAGCTGGCGGAAGGAGCGAGGGTTCACGACGTGCTCAATCCAAGGTCAGCGGTACGCCGGCACGCTCCAGCTGTGCCCTGGCCTGCGCGAGCGCGTGGACGGTGACCCGTTCGGTGGTTTGGAACTGCGCGGTGGCCGTGGCGACGCGGCGCTGTTGTTCGCGAAAGCGCTTCACGGCAAAGTTGCCTTCAAATAGGCCCAGCAACAAAGCGGCAGCGACCGTGCCGCGAACCCAAACCTGCCGTACCGGCCAGGGCAGCAGCCTACCCTGTGCCGGGGGAAGCGGGACCGCTTCTTCCTGCCGCAAGGCGCGCGCGACTACGCGATCGGCGAAGCCGACAGGGGGATCTTCATGGCGCAGCGCTTGCCGCAGGCTGGTGTCCAGCTGGGTGTCTAGCTGGGCTCCCTCTTGAGCGTCCCGTAGGGCTTCGGCAGCGATCGCGTCTGCGTCCCCGTGGTCCAATGAAGCGTCTTCAGGCCCGTTGTTCACGTCGAAACTCCTTCATGGTGATGGCGGCCTTTTGCCGAAGCAGCTTGAGTCCGCGCTGCAGGTTGCTCTTCACAGTGGGGAGAGGCTGCCCCAGCAACCGGCCAATCTCTTCCGGGCTCATGTCCTCTCCATAGCGAAGCACGACGGGGATGCGCAGCGTCTCCGGAAGGCTCCCCACCATACGTTCCAAGCGGTACACCACGCTGTCCTGCAGGCCTGCCTGCGTGGCTCCAGTGGAAGCGCCGTGCTGTTCTTCCATCCACGGCTCCGCCCCTGCTTCTGGTTGGCGGGCTTGCCGGCGCAGGGCATCGGTGGCCCGGTGGACGGTGACGCGACGGAGCCAGAACCGGAGGTGGTCCGGGCCGTGGAGCTTTTCCGATGAGCGGTACAGTTCCAGAAACACATCCTGAGCTACCTCCTCGGCGGTGCTGCGGTCGCGGGCGATGCGCAGGGCGATGGAAAACACCATGCGCTGATGCGCTTCCACCATGCTGCGAAATGCCGCGGGATCCATCGTCATCGGTCTTCTCTCGCCTATACGACAGGACCTCCGCTTCGGGATGCAAAATGACGAAGCAGTCATCTCGGACTAGCGCGGTTCTGAGAATCTGGCGTCCAATCAGGTATGCGCATGGTGTCCGTCCCTGTTTGTCTGTTGCTCAGCGGCTTTCTGCTCGCCGGACCTCGCGCTCAAAGTCCAGCGCCGCTTCCGGCCCCGCCCGAGCATCCGACGAGCCAGCCATATACCGGCGATTTGAGCATCTTCGAGGAGCCAAACCGCGACAAACTGCTGCAGACCGAGCGCGTGCTGGACACCCTGCACGTCCAACCGGGGTTCACGGTGGCGGACATCGGCGCCGGCGGGGGATGGTTCAGCGTGCGCGCGGCGCGGCGGGTTGGGCCGGGGGGACATGTTCTTGCCGAAGACATCAATCCGCAGGCCGTGAACGCCATCCGGCAACGGGCGGCCCGCGAGCACCTGCCGCAGATCAGCGCGGTGCAGGGCACGCCGGATGACCCGAAACTGCCCCCGAATTCGGTCGACGCGGCGGTGATGCTGCGGGTGTATCACGAGGTCGCGCATCCGCCGCTGCTGTTGAGCGATCTGGAACGGGCGCTGAAGACGGGCGGGTGGCTGGGCGTGATCGATCATCCCGGCAACGGGGCCGATCATGGCATCAACGCCGAAGTGGTGCGGCGGGAGGTGGAGCGCGCCGGCTTTCACTATGTGGGCTTGTATGACTTCACCAGGGGCGATCAGAACGACTACATGATCGTTTTCGAAAAATTGGCAGTGGGGATGCCCCTGGAACGGTAACCTGCGGAGTGGGCCGAGGAAGTCCGCGGGGAGGCAGGTCTCTTTACTGCGCTCACGACGGCAGGCTCTGGGTAGATTGGCAGGCTTTGGGCGCACCGGCGCATGAAGCGCACTCCGCGCACGTCAGGCGCCGTTGCTTCGGAAACACGCCGGCGCGCGCGCGACAGAAGGAAAGGATTCGAGTCTGTTTTGATGGTGTGGCGATTTCACAACACGCGATCCCTACAACCGCCCCGCAACGGCCGGCAACGCAGCGTTGTTTGTGCCGCGGCGCTGCTGTGCCTGGGGTCCGTGGGCGCGCGGGCGCAACAGCTTAGCCTCCACCAGGCGGTACAGCAAGGGATGAACAGCCCCCGGGCCCGGGCTGCGGCCGCCCAGACCCAGGAGGTGCAGGGGCAGCTGCGGCAGGCCGGCATCGGGCCGAACCCGCGCTTGTTTTTGCAGTCCGAGGACTGGCGGCCGTGGGCCGATGGTTTCGACTTTCCAAATGCGACCGAGGACTACGGGTTCCTCGACCAACCGTTTGAGACGGATGGCAAGCGGCGCAAACGCGTGGCGCTGGCCCGGGCGCACCTGGAGGAGGCGCGCTCGCAGGAGCAGATCACCCGCTTCACGATTGCGGCCCGCGTGGCCGGCGCGTATTGGAACGCCGCGGTGTTGGACCGCACCGTGGCGTTGCTGCGCGAGGACATGAAGGCCGTGGACGAGATGGTGCGCTATCACAAGGAGCGGGTGGACGCGGGCGCGATGCGCGGCGTGGACCTGTTGCGGATGCAGATCGAGCGCGACCGGCTGGAGCTTGCCCTGCGCCAAACCGAGCGCGATGCGGCGCAGGCGCGGTTGGAGCTCTTTAAGCAAATGGGTCAGTCGCTGCGCGAAGGCGCACAGCTGACCGATCCGGTCGACGCGCTGACCCCCGTAGAAGCGGTTCCGGTGCAGACGGTGCTCAGCCGCCGAGCCGACCTCGCGCAGGCACGGGAAGCTGTGACGGCCGCGGAGGCCGACGTAAGGCTGCAGCGCGCCAACGGTGTGCCGGACATCGATCTGATCGGCGGCTACAAGCGCAACGGCGCCTTGAACACCGGCTACGGCGCCGTGAACTTTCAGCTGCCTTTTCGCAACCGGAACCAGGGCGAGGTCGCGCGCGCCGAAGCCAGCGTGCGGTATGCGCAGAACACCCTGACGGCGCTGGATCTGCAGGTGCGCGCAGAGATCGCGCAAAGTGAAGGCAACTACCAGCGCGAGCGTGACATCGTGGAGCGCCTTTTGCCGCAGATGCGCGCGGAAGCCAGGCAGAACCTGCAGCTGATGACAGAAGCCTACCGCATCGGCGGCGTGGACCTGCTGCGCTTTTTGGACGCGGAACGAACCGAGTTTGATGTTGAGGTGAACGCCTTGAGAAGCTTTTCCGATTACCAGCAGGCAGCACTTCGTCTGCAGCTGAGCTATGGGGTGCAGCCATGAGGCCCTCGCCGCGCTCCCCGCTCGCTATGCTCGCGGTGTGTGCTGTTTTGCTGGGCGGCTGTAAGGGCGGCGAGAGCTCCGGCAAGCCGGGCGACTCGTCGTCAAGCGGGCAAAAAGGAAAGACGAGCGGCTCCGACAAGGGCAGCAACGGCTCAGAAAAATCCGGCAAATCCGGCGGAGACGCGAGCAGCGGCGGTCCGGGCTCCGGCGGAGCGGGCGGCGGCGGCGCCGACTCCGGCAGTGGCGGCTCGAGCGATGCGTCGACGCCGGTGGGCACGGTGAAGATCGATCCCGCCAACCTGAACAAGGCGGGCATCCGCATTGCGCCGGTGGCGGTGCGCAGCGTGGCGCGCCAGCTTACGGTGGCCGGTCAGGTGATGATGGATGAAAAGCATACCGATCATATCGGCGTATATGCCGATGGCCAGATCGAACGCGTGTATGTGCTGCCGGGGGACAACGTGCGCGCCGGGCAGACGTTGGCCGTCATGCACAGTCATACCGTGCACGAGACCGTGGGCGCGCTGATGCAGGCCTACGCCGCGCAGGATCGGCAGACCTCCGGCGTGAAGTTTGCCGAGGTGAACCGTGAGCGGTACCAGCATCTCTACCAGCTCCAGGTGGCCTCGCAGGAAGAAGCGCAACGCGCCGATCAGCAGCTGAAGCAGGCCCAGCAGGACCTGGCTGACGCCCAGGCGCAGGTGCACATGGAACGCGAGCATCTGTCGGAGCTATTACAGGTGCAACCGTCGTCTCTGACCCCCAGCAATCTGTACAACAAGGAGCTGATCCCAATTCGAGCGGTGGCTTCCGGCACGGTGATGCAGCGAGAGATCACACCGGGGCAGGTGGTAAACCTGGGGGCGGAGACATTTGTGGTCTCGAATCTGTCTTCCGTGTGGGTTACGGCAGCGGTGAACGAAAAGGACCTTCCACGGATTCATCGTGGCGCTCAGGCTGTGGTCACAACGCAGGGCTACCAGGACACGAACTTTCATGGCAGCGTGGCCATGCTGGGCGATCAACTGGACCTGCAGACGCGCACGTTGCCAGTGCGCGTGCAGGTGCCCAATCCGGGCGTGAAGCTGCGTCCCGGCATGTTCGCTACGGCGATGATCGACGAGCCTGCCACGCGTACGGGCATCTTCATCCCGGAAAGCGCGGTGCAGGATGTGAACGGTTTACGCGCCGTGTTTGTGACCGATGACGGATCGACGTTTCAGGTCCGTGCGGTCAAGCTGGGTTCGCGCTCCGGGGGTTTGGTTGAAGCGGTCGAAGGGCTGAACCCCACCGACCACATCGTTGTCGACGGCGCTTTCATGGTCAAAGGGGAGCTGCTGAAAGGCAGCGTGGGCGAGGGCTGATGGGACGCGCAATCGACTTTCTGCTGGACAACCGCTGGCTGGTAGCGGGGATGCTGTTGGCCCTGATTGTCGGCGGCATCGCGGTGATGTTGCACCTGCCGCTGGAGGCCTTCCCTGACCTGACCAACAACCAGGTCGTCGTCACCGTCTCTTGCCCGGGCATGTCGCCGGTGGAGGTGGAGTCGCTGGTCACCTTCCCCGTCGAGACCTCGATGATGGGCCTGCCTAAGCTGCAGGTGGTGCGATCGACGTCCAAGCTGGAGCTGTCGATGGTCACGGTGATCTTCGACGACAGCATGGACAAGTACCTCGTGCGGCAGCTCGTCTCCGAGCGCATCAACCAGGTCCAGAGCCGTCTGCCCCCGGGCCTCGCGCCGGTGATGGGTCCCATGGCGACGGCATTCGGCGAGGTGTACCAATACACCGTGCAGTCGCCGCAACTGAACCTGATGCAGCTGAAGACACTGAACGACTGGACGGTCCGGTATGGGCTGCAGACCATCTCGGGCGTCAGCGAGATTAACTCATGGGGCGGTCTGACCAAGCAGTACACCATCGAGGTCGATCCGGACTCGCTGCGTCGCTACAACCTCACACTGCACGACGTGATGCAGGCCGTAACAGATAACAATGCCAACTTCGGCGGCAGCTATATTGAGCATGCTGAACAGCAGTACACCATTCGCGGGCTCGGTCGCGCGAAGGACATCAACGATCTCGGCAACATCCCTGTAAGCACGACCAATGGCGTGCCGGTGCTGCTGAACCAGATCGCCAACATTGGTCCGCGGCCCCTGTTGCGGCACGGTGCCGTGATGCATGACGGCAAAGGCGAATCGATCAGCGGCATGGTGATCATCTTGCGCGGCGAAAATGGCCAAAAGCTCATTCGCGAGGTCAAAGACAAGATCGCACGCATGGACCTGCCAGGCGGCGCCAAGATCGTGCCGTTCTACGACCAGAGTGACGTCATCAACGCGACCACGCACACCGTAGAGCACAACCTGATTGAGGCCGCTGTGCTCGTGCTGGTAATCCTCCTCATCTTCCTGGGCGATTGGCGCGCCGCCATCGTGGTGGCCTCCACGATTCCACTGGCGCTGCTGTTCGGCTTCCTGGGCATGGATGTGTTTGGCATCTCCGTAAACCTGATGAGCCTGGGCGCGATCGACTTCGGCACCATCGTCGACGGCTCCGTGGTGATGGTGGAGAACTGCATTCATAGGCTGGAATCCGAAGACCACACGGAAGGTCAGGAGCAGGCCGGCGCCCATACCCAGACCGAACACGAAGCTCCTGAGGAAGAACACGAGCACGAGCTGCAATGGCAGATGCAACAGCAGCAGGCGCAAGCTGCCGATGCAGGCAAGAGCCGCAAGGAAGAGGAAAAGAACAGGCGCACGGAAGAGAACAAGAAGCTGCTTGAGATCATCCGGGGGGCAGCGCATGAGGTCGGACGTCCGATTGTGTTTGGCGTGCTGATCATCATCTCGGTGTACCTGCCCATCTTGACGCTGCAAAGCCTGGAGGGACGGATGTTCCGGCCGATGGCGGTGACGGTTGTCTCCGCGCTCACAGGCTCCCTTCTGCTCGCCTTGTTCGTGGTGCCGACGCTGTGCTCGTTTGCGCTGCGCCACCGCATGCGCCAGATCGAGCGAGGCAAGGAAAAGCAGGACGGAAAGGCGAAAAAGGCGAACTGGTTTGATCGCCTGCGCGGTCACTACACCAACTCGTTGGCGAAAGCGGAGAGGCATCGTAAGCCGATCCTCATCCTCTCCGCCCTTGCCGTCGTCGTAGCGTTGGTCTCGATGAAGTTTATCGGCACCGAGTTCATGCCCAAACTGGATGAGGGCTCGATGGTCATCACGTCGAAGAAGCTGCCCGGCATCTCGCTGACCGAGTCGATTCGGATCGGCAATCAGATCGAGAAAACGATCATGAGCTTTCCGGAGATCTCGGGCGTCGTGACCAAACTGGGCCGCCCGGATCTGGCCACCGAGGCCATGGGCGAGTACGAGTCCGACTCCTACATCAACTACACGAAGAAGGTGCGCGACGAGAGCCCGGCAGACAAACAGAAGCTCTCCGACCGCATCGACAAGGAGCTGAGCAAAATCCCCGGTGTGAATTACGAGTTCACCCAGCCGATGGAGATGCGTATGGACGAAACCATCACCGGCACGCGAGGGGACGTAGCGCTCAAGATCTTCGGCGAAGACCTGACGACGCTGGAGCAGCTGGGCAAGCAGGCACGCAGCATCATCGGCGGCGTCAAGGGCGCGTCGGAAACGCAGATGGAGCTGATCTCCGGGGCAGAAGAGTTGCAGATCGTCCTGGACCGTGCCGCCGCGGCGCGCTTTGGCGTAAACGTCAGCGATGTGCAGGGGGTGATCGAGTCGCTTTACGGTAGCCGGCAGGTGTCGGAGATGATCGAAGGCGAAGAACGCTTTCCGATTGCGTTCCGGTTGCCCGCGACACTGCGCAACAACCCAGAGGAACTCCGGGCGCTCACCTTTAAGACGCCGAATGGAGAGCTGGTGCGGCTGGATCAGGTAGCGGAGATCCGCCAGGTGCGCGGCCCCATCCTGATCAACCGCGAGCAGGCACACCGCCGCGTGGTCGTGATGAGCAACGTGGAAGGGCGCGATCTGGGTGGCTTTGTGAAAGAGTGCGAAGACGCCGTGGCGAAGCAACTGCCCTTGCCGCCAGGCTACCGCTTGGAGTGGGGCGGCCAGTATGAGAACCAGCAACGCGCGCAAGCTCGCCTGCTGATTGTCTTTCCCGTGTCGCTGCTCATCATTGCGGGCCTGCTCTACGCGACCTTCCGCAACGCCAAGCAGATGGCCTTGATCCTTATCATCGTGCCGCTCGCGCTGGTAGGGGGCATCGCTGCTTTGTGGATGCGCGGCATCAACCTGAATCTGTCCGCAAGTGTGGGCTTCATCGCGCTGTTCGGCATCGCGGTGCTGAACGGCGTGGTGATGGTGAGCCACATCAACTCGCTGCGGGAACAAGGACAGAAGACCGACGACGCTGTGCGCAACGGCGCGTCCGACCGCTTGCGGCCGGTGATGATTACGGCGCTCGTGGCCAGCCTGGGCTTTATCCCGATGGCGCTTTCAACTTCGCGCGGCGCGGAGGTGCAACGGCCTCTGGCGACGGTGGTCATCGGTGGGTTGGTGACCGCTACAATCCTTACGCTGTACGTGCTCCCGCTGCTGTATGCGAGCTTCTCGCCCAAGGAGATGCGGCCGGCGGTTTAGGCCTCGACGGCCCGCGACAGCAGCAAGACACGGGGAATCTGCGCCGCGTGGAGCAGGTATTCCACCGTGCGTCCCAGCGAGATGCCGTGCTGGCTGGAGCGCAGCACCCCGCCCAGGACGATGAGATCGTAGGGCTGGCGTTGCAGTTCGGCCATGATCGCTTCAGCGGGCGTTTGGGCCAGCACCACCAGGTCGGAGTGCCGTACCTCCAGACGCGCGATGCGGGACTTCGCCTCGCGCGTGATGGTGTAGCCGGCCTGCAGGAGGTCGCGGTGCTTTCGTTCGCGCCAGAACAAGGGGCCGAGCCGGGGCGCCATCACGGAGAAAAGGACGATCTCGGCGTTAGAGCCCTTGGCGATGTAGGCCGCCACATCGGCAGCTGCCAGGGAGTGTCCCAGGCCGTTGACCGGTACCAGAATGCGCTGCAAGGGCGGCAGGTCCGGTTGCGCAGCAACCGTGAGCAACACATCGGTTGGGATCTCGCGAAGAATGCGGTCCTGTGCGGCGCCGAAACTCAACGCGACGTCGGCGCTTACGGCGCTGCTGCCGATGGTGACAAGATGCTGCCCTTCGGCCGCGGCTTTCAGCGCTTCGAAGACGTCCTGGTTTGGGGCCGTGATGCGCTGCAGGCCAACATGCTCAAAGTCGGCTGCGTGGGATAAAAGACTGGAGGCCTGAACGACATCGTCCGGTGTATCGACGCGCGTGATGGACAGATCCTCTGTGAAGGACAGTTCGGTGACGTCGAAAAGTTCGTTTTCCGCGTGCTTGGCGGTCGCGATCGCGGAGACGATGCGTGCCGCCAGGGCAGGCAGCAACTCCGGAGCCAGGGGCAGCAGCACTCGTTCGCGGTCCGCAAGGTAGGCGAGTTTGCGGGCTTCTTCCCGGTTCAGCCGCTTGAGCTCCTGCTCGCCTGGCTGGCTTTTGGCCGCGAGCCAATGCATGAGCGGCGGTGAAGCGACCACCGTCAGAATGGCGACCACGGCATATACGGTGTACAGGTCGGACGACATGAGCAGCAGCTCGGTGCCGATGATCGCGACGACGACATCGGTACCTCCCTTGAGGTTCAGGCCGACACCGACCGTAGCCGCTTCCCACAGTGGCAAGCCGCCGGCGCGCGCGCCAACGGCGGCAAAGACGATCTTGGCAGCGCCCACGACAAGGAGCAGAAGCAGGATGGCTCTTATGGATTGTGCGCCGCGTAGATGAAACAGGTTGACGCGCATGCCGGCGAGCCCAAAGAAGATCGGCGCAAAAAACGCAATGGTGATGGCCTGGATCCGCTCCTTGAGCGCGAGAGTCGCGCGCGGCGCCTTGCCCAAAAGCACACCGAACACGAACGCGCCAAGCAGGGGATGGAGGCCCAGCGCTGTAGTGACGGCTGATGCCATGCAAAGCAGCACCAGAACGAGCGTCAGTTCGCCGTTGGGGATCCCTGTGGCATCAGCCACCCTTCGCATCGACCAGTACAGAAACCTGCGGCCGAGGGTGAACATCACGGCAAAGAACGCAGCGGCCAGAGCTGTCGCTTTTAGCCCGGCCACGAACGGATTGGCCCGGTGCTGCACCGCCGCCACAATGGAGATGAGCGGCCAAACCAGCACTTCCCCTGCGATACCGGCGGCGAGCATGACCTGGGCATAATCCCTGCGAAGGGCCTCGCGTTCGATGAGCAGCTTGGCCACCACGCTGACCGCCGTGACAGACAGGACCAAGCCCAGAAAGAACGCGTTGGTTGGCTCTAGCTGGAAGACGCGGACACCCAGCAACACGCCAACGCCAATGGAGGCACCCAGCGCTCCCGCCGCTGCCAACGATCCTGGCACGATCTTTTGCCGCAGAATGGCCAGGTCTGCTTCCATTCCCGCGATCATGAGCAGGAGGATGGCGCCGATCCAGGAAAGCAAGGTCAGCGCAAGCGAAATGGCCGGGTTGAGGAACAGCACCTCATAGGCTTCTGGAAAGAGGGCGCCCAGGATAGAGGGGCCGATCACGAAACCGCCCAGCAGCTCACCAAGGACCTCGGGCTGACCCAGCTTGCGGCAAAGCTCGGCCATGCCGCGCGCCGCGAGCAGCACCAAGGCGATGCCCATGAACGCGCCAAGTAGCTGATGTTCGGTGAATCCGTGCATGCGCAACCCCTGACCGCTTCGATGCGCAGCCGTGGGTTACGCCTAGGCCTCGGAGGCCAAGGCGGCGATTACTGGACAGTCAGGCTCAAAGCGACGGTATGGGTCGCTCCAGCTGAGGTTCCTGTGACCACGATGGGGTAGGTCCCGGGTGCTGTAGGTTGCGTCGCGGTCCCACCACCGCCGCCTCCACCTCCGGTTCCAGACAGCGGAATGAGCCTCGTCGAACCACATCCCGCAAGACCCGCCAGGACCGCAACACACAACAGACCCAGCAGCAGAGGGGCGCGTCCACCGGAGGCGGCGCCCTGTCGTCGCAGGCGGAGAAGTGCGAGGGGAAATCCCACGAAACACCAAATCGTGTTGCCGTGTGGAGTGACAGCGGGTGCCTCCCCATGGCCACTGAGCGTGAGTCCCGTTTGCAGGGTCACCGTAACAAGGACGGCACTACCCAGCTGCGCCGGTGAGGGGTTCACCGTGCAAACGGTGTTGGCCGGGGCGCCCGTGCAGGTGAACGTCACCGTCCCGCTCAAGGCCGTGGCTGAGGTTAAACGCAAAGGAAAGGTGGCCACAGCCCCGCTGGTCACCGTTTGCGCGGTGGGCCCGTTCGCCAGCAAGCTGAAATCGATGCCGAGGCCGCTAAGGGACACGGTCTGCGTGCCGTGGGGTGCATTGTCGCTGAGGGTGAGCGCCCCGGTGCGGGCCCCCGGCTGCGTTGGAAGGAAGGCCAACGTGAGTTCGCAGGCCGTTGCCGGTTCCAGCAAGGGGCCGCACGTGGTCGAGAGAAGGGTGAAATCGCCACTGACCACCGTGGACGTCATCTGAAGCGGTACGCCCCCGTTGTTGGTCAACACCACCGTTGTCGCAGACGAGCTGAGCCCCACCCCAATAGGGCCAAAGCTGACGATGGATGGACTCAGCGACACCCCTGAAGGGGCCAGTCCGGCACCGGACAAGGTGACCGTTTGGCTTCGAAACTGATCGGTGACCTGCAACGAAGCCGTACGCGTGCCGAGCGCCGTTGGAACGAAGACAACGTTGATGGCGCAGCTGCTGTGGGGGGCTAACGAAGTTCCGCAGCCGTTGGTTGCCGCGAAATCCGTTCCTAGCACAGCGCCAGTGATCAGCGTCAGCGGAACATCGCCGGCGTTGGTCAGCATCACCTGCTGTGCCGCACTGGAGGTCCCGACCTGTTGCTGCGGGAAGTTAAGGGTAGTGGGCGTGAGCGTATCGGTAGCCGGGCTCTGTCCCGTTCCTCTGAGCTGTGCCGTTTGGGTTCCGGCGCTGTCCATCACGGTAAGCACACCGGTGCGCACCCCGCTGCCGGTTGGCGTGAAACTGATCGCAAGCGAGCATCCCGTCTGCGACGGCAGCGAGGTACCGCAGGTGTTCGCGGTGATCGTGAAGTCCCCTGAAATCGTCGGCGTCTGGAGACTTGCGGGATCGCCGCCTGTATTGGAAACGGTCACAATCTGGGCGGCCGCGGTCTGGTTGACGATTGTTGATCCGAAGACCACCTGCAGAGGCGTCAGGACCACGGTCGCCGGCGCGCCGCCGGTCCCTGTGAGGGCCACCGTCACCTGCCCACCCGGGACGTCCGCGTACACGGTAAGCAGCCCGGAACGACCGCCCATGGCGGTAGGGGCGAAGCGAACGGACACGGTACAGTTTTGGCCCGTGGGGACGCTTTGGCCTGCACAGGTGTCGGTCTCGGCGAAGTCTCCCGTGAGCGCCACCGCCGAAATGTTGGCGGGCGCATTTCCATAATTCAGCAACGTAACCGAGAGCGCGTCGCTTTGCGTTCCGACTGGCTGTGTGAGGAAACTCAGTGCGGCGGGCGAGGCGCTCAGCTGTGGCTGCTGTGAGCTGTGCGCTGTGACCAGGGGTGTCTGCCAGAGCCCCCGCCCGTAGGTCCCCGCGCGCAACATGCCCACGCGGCCATCGCCGGTGGGCAGCTCCGGTCCAGCCTGCAGCTGTGTAACAGGGGCGTTCGGCAACGCGCTGCCGAACAGGCTCCAGCAGTTTTGCGTGGGGCAGGTCGCGACCGCCGTGGTGACATACACCCCGGTGTCCATGGCGAGGTACACGGTGTTTGCGTCGTTCGGATCCACCACCAGTGCGTTTGCGGGGGCGTCGGGAAGATTGGCGCTTGTGTCGGTCCAGTGCGCGCCAAAGTCGGTGGAGCGGTACACATGCGCACCGAAGCCGAAGCCCATGACGGTCGCATACACGGTGCCACCGGTTGGATCGTGCGCATCGACGACCACCGAGGACAGATCGAAGCCGGAGGCGTTAAAGGACTGGCTGCTGTTGCTTACCGGGCTGCCCGTGATGTCGAGCCAGGGCGCGCCGCTGTTGGCGGTGTTTCCCGTTCTCGTCACAAAAAGATGCCCAGGCAACGTGCCGCCACCGTCTCCGGCACCCGCCATGCCCGCGTAGAGAACCTGCGATCCCTGGTTGGCCACAACACCCGAGCTGACTCTGGGCCCGCCCGCCCCGAGCGAACGGATCAGAGCGCTCGTAGCTGTGCAGGGTGTCCCGCCGCCATCCATCGCGGGGCTGAGCGCGTCTGTAGAGTTCCAGCCACCGCCGTTTTGTGCCGGACCTCGCCACACCCGGCAGGAGGCTGTGAGCAGATTGGAAGGGGTTTGCGGATCCAGGAGCGTGGGCGCGTCCAGCAGCGCCGCATCGAAATTCGTTTGCGCGGCCCCTACGTCCGCAGAACCGGAGAAGTCGACCGCCGAACAAGCGGACCCCTGGGCACAGGACCTCAGATTGATCCCGGCACCAACGGCGATATACCAGTTGGCCGGCGAAGCAGGGTCTATATGCGGAAAGCCACCGTCTCCACCCGACAGCTGCGACCAGATGGTCGAGGTCGTTGCATTGGCGGTTGAGGCCGACCCAAGCGTTCCCAATCCTGCGATGAGGGTGCCGTCCTGGCTAGGATCCTGCGCGAAGCCGACGATTTCGGCCAGGGAACCACCGGCGCCGATCGCTGGATTGAGATTTTGGAAATGCCCCGCGTCTGTGGTGGCGCACACCGGACCTGTCTGCGCTACGCCGTCCGTCGATCGCCAAAGCCCCCCATCGTTGCCCAGAAACAGCAGCGGCTGGTTTGAGCCTTGCGGCATGGCGGCCAGGGCGTGTTGTGCCGGCGCCACGGCCGAGGTGGCATTACATCCATTGCCGGCGTTGGTGGTGTTGCGAAAGGTGCACGCGGTCGCTCCGCTTGCCAGGGAACAGCGGTAAAGGTCGATCGTGCCTGCAAACAGCACCGTGCTTCCGTTCGGAGCCGGCGCCGCGGCCAAAGCAAGGTTGTAGTTGCCCTGTGGAACCTGCGTGGACCCGCCTGCAGCGCCCTGCCCCACCTCGAAAGCTCCGCCATCGAGCCGGGCAGCGAACGTTGGGGCTGGTGTGCTGCATTGGCCGTTGCTGCCGGCGTTGCACAGATCCTGCCAGAGACCCTGGTCGTTGTCGTTGGCGTCCACGGTCAAGGCATACAGATCGCCCGTCGCAGGTTGGATTGCAAGAGCACCGCGAAGTATCGGGCAGGTGCTACTTCCCTGGCCATTCACACCGGCGGGACAGTTCGCGGTGGTCAGTCCGGTTCCGGGCTGGTGCGCCATGCGCGTCCAGTTATGTCCGTCGGCGGACACGAAGTAACCGTGGAACTGAATCGCCGCAAAGAAACTTTGCCGCTGCGCATCCCAGACGACCGCCGTCGCAGGCGCGCCGAATTTTCCGGTGCCGATACTGGTTGGGGCCTCCACGATGCCCGCACCATCCATCACCGTGGCCATGTGCCAGGTCACACCGGCGTCACTTGAAAAGTACAGGCCGGGATTGGTGGTAGGGTCCTGTGCCCCGACCAGATCTCCCTGGGCCGACGTGGACATGGCAGCGACGACAAGCGAGGGCGAGGCGGTGCTCCAGGCGAAACCCGCGGCCGCTAAACCGGCAAAGAGATGATTGCCATTGGTCCCGTCCAGCGAGCGGGAGATCAGCGTCCAGGTCTGCCCGCCGTCGGTGGATCGCAAAATGCCTTCACCATAGTAGGAGTCTGTCGCATCGTTCGGATCACCCGTTCCGGCGAGCACAACCGGGTTCGGCGCAGGCTGCACCGCAACGGCACCGATGGACAACGAGGGTAGGGCCGCCGTCCCCGCATTCTGGGCAAACACGGGCAAGGTGTCGGTCAAGGGCGCGAAGTTCACACTGGCGGCACTGGCGGCCGCGTTAGTGCTCTTCCACACCCCGCCGCCGGTGGTGCCCAACCACACGGTGTTTCCCGTGTTGTCGTTCGGGTCGAGCGCAATGGAGGTGACGCGCCCGGTGACCGGCCCATACAGGCTGGAGTTCACCGTACCCGGGCCGAGTGGGGTCCAGAGCGATGACAGATTCGCCGTCGCTGTTCTGGGCCGAGCCACAGCCGCCCGTGCTGCCCGAGCGCGGTACGGTGCAGTCGACGGCGACGTTGCCAGACCAGAAGAGGGCGAAGCGGACGTTTGCCGGCCTGCCAAAAAGTGCTGCGCGCGGAGGCGCGCGGACGTGGCGCTGCCGAGCGCCCCTGCCGGCAAGGGACTCTGCGCAGCCCCCTTGAACCCACCCAGTACGGCCGCGAGAAGCAGAAACAGCAAAAGTCTGTGCCGGCGTGGGATGGCAGACGCTTCACGCCGACACAGCAAAAAGTGCAACAAGTTGGGGCTTGCGAAGAGACTCAACAGCAAGCGGCGATCCTGAGTGGGTAAGGGGCCTGGACGAGGCCAGACGTGCGGACACGTTGGCCAGAACGGAGCGAAGCTTGCGTCTGGCAGGGTGTGTACTCCGCAATACACGCCGTTGCCCGACCCAAACTGAACTGAGAGTAGCGTCCAGCCCGCCCCGCGTCACTCCCCTTTGCGTGGGATTACCGATATTCCAACCGAGATTACTACCGGTGCCCCAGCACGGGATGCGGCTCGTAGGGCTCCTCCAAGCGCTGTACTTCCTCAGGCGTGAGGTGCATGTCCAGTGCTCCCAGGGCCTCCTCCAGCTGATACGGCTTGCTGGCGCCAAGGATCGGTGCGCTCACGCCGGGCTTGCTTAGAATCCAGGCAAGCGCAACCTGCGCGGGCGTGACCGAGCGCGCGGCCGCCACCTCGACAACTCGGTCGACGATGTCCCAATCCGTATCCCGGTAGTACAAGCCATGGCCGAAGTCGTCCGTGCGGGCACGCGTGGTCTCGCTTTTGCCGTCGCCGCGCTTTCGCGTACCCGTCAGAAAGCCGCGTGCCAGCGGGCTCCAGGGAAGGCAGCCAACGGCCTGGTCGATGCAGAGCGGCATCATCTCGCGCTCTTCTTCGCGGTACACAAGGTTGTAATGGTTCTGCATAGTCGCGAACCGTGCCAAACCATTTTGCTTTTGAAAGGCAAGCATCTTCCCGAACTGCCAGGCGTACATGCTGGAGGCGCCGAGGTACAGGGCTTTGCCCGACCGCACGACCGCGTCGAGCGCCTCACATGTTTCTTCGATCGGGGTGTCCGGGTCGAAGCGATGGATCTGGTACAGGTCGACATGGTCCACACCGAGCCGCTGGAGGCTGCGGTCGATGGAGGCCAGGATGTGCTTGCGGGACAGCCCCCGGTCGTTGGGCGCGTCGCTCATCGGGTTGAATACCTTGGTGGCCAGAACGAAGTCATCCCGGCGCGGCAGCAACTCGCGAAGCAGCTTGCCCGTAATCACCTCGCTTTCGCCGAGCGAGTACACATCGGCTGTGTCGAAAAAGTTAATGCCAGCTTCCACGGCACGCTGAACCAGGGGCCGTGCCTCGTCTTCTTCCAGTACCCACTCTCGCCAACTCTTTGAACCGTAGGTCATCATGCCAAGGCAAAGGTTGGAGACACGGGTGCCCGTCGCACCCAGCGAAACGTACTTCATAGCTTCGTCCTCTTCGCTGTAAGACGCCGGTACAAGGCGCAGGGCTGGCCTTTTGCGAAAGGGTCCGTCTCGATGATCGAGGTTGGCATCCTATAAGTGCTTCGTATGCTTCGGTTCACGACCTGTGACGAGCGGATCGAGGAGAAAGGCACCACATGCAAAGCCATTTAGCGCGAATAGCTGCTGCCGGGCTGGCGGCGACCACGTTGCTCTTCGCCCCGCAAAGAAGCCTGGCCCAGGACGAACAGGGGCATGACCGCCACCACAACTTCTACAACGGCGCGTACAACAGTGGACGGGGCGGCGACTACGGGCGGGGCAACGACTACGGCTACAACCAGAACGGTTACAACAACCAGAATGGCTATAACCAGAACCGCAACGGCTATAACCAGAATGGCTATAACCAAAACGGTTATAACCAGAACGGCTACAACCAGAACGGCTACGATCGCAACGGCTACAACCAGAATGGCTACAACCAGAATGGGTATAACCGCAATGGGTACGACCGGAACGGCAACCGCCAGAACGGAAACGGCCAGGGCGCGTACGGGGACCGGCGCTACAACAACGGCGATCGCGGGCGCGGCATCGGAACGGGAACTGGCGCGGCGCTCGGCGGGGCTGGCGGCGCGGTGCTCGGCGCCGTGTTCGGAGGCGGCTTGAAGGGTACCCTGCTGGGCGGGGCGGCCGGCGCCGGCATTGGCGCCTTTGCAGGCCATGAGCATCAGCAGAGTCAACGGCGCAACGACTACAACAACGGCTACCCGCGCTAAGTATGCGAGAGCTCCTGCCGCAAGCGCACCCTACTCCCTCAAGAACGAACAAAGGACAATTCCATGCGTAAATTTGCTCACGTTGTTGCCGCAGCTAGCTTCGCTCTGCTAACTCTCACGCCCGCTCTCCCGGCTCAGCAGGACCAGGACAAGCCTGCGCCCATTGCACCCGCCTCGGCTGCGGGCAAGGTCGCCGCGACGCCCAACTGGAGCTCGGACCAGCTGCTGACCTCCACAGTGCATCAGGCGTGGCTGCTGAGCGGGCGCAACGAGGCCACGTTCTTCGAGATGGTGACCCAACTGGCCGAGATCTCGGCGCGCAATCGGAACCTGGAGCTCCCCGAATCCGCTGCAGCCGGGGCCCAGGTGGGCGAGATGATCAAGACGGCAGCGAAACAGGACACAGATCAGCTGCTCTTCGCGGTGGTGGACGCCGCTGTGCGCAAGGTAGGAAAACCGCTGGACGTTCCGTCGGCTTCCACCGGCGCTTCTACGCCGAAGTAGGTCCGGCAGCATCGTCCCAGGGCGTCTTGCAGGCGAAGCCTCCGCGAGGTTTGTTAGAGTTACCCCAACTCTGACCTACCCCGGAGGCTCTACCTTTGCTACTCAATCCCACTCGAACCTGCGCTGCGATCTCCTCCTCGAAGAAGGGCGCACGCTGCCTTGCGGCGATCCTGGCCCTTGGCTGCGCGAGCTCTCCGCTGCCCGTGCGGGCCCAGACGGCGGCAAAGGTCACAGATGGCAGCGCGAGCGACAGGTATGCGTGGTTGGAAGACGTCTCCGGGCCGCGCTCCATGGAGTGGGTCAACGC
>CAXUIF010000045.1:0-17601 GCA_964250995.1 uncultured Acidobacteriaceae bacterium | reverse complement strand
GTCCCCACCTTGCGGCGACCGCCCGCTGTTTCGGACACCTCGGACGATGAAGGTAACTTAGCCGCGGCCACCTCGTCCAGTTGCACGAGCAACCGTCCATTGGACGGACGGATCAGCTGCGACGGTAGGCGCTCCACGTCGCGCGGCCCTGTAAACACCTCCGCGACTCGCTCCGTCTTCGCCCCTCCAGCGATCTCAAACACCACTTCGGCGGCCTGATTGATCACCGGGAACGTCAGCGTGAGGCGCCAGGTATCTTTTTGCGGCACGTGGTTCGCAATGCAAAGCCGCCCCATCTCGTTCAAGCCCTCAGTGTGCGGAAACAGTGAGGCGGTATGCCCGTCATCGCCCATGCCCAGCAGCAGCAGATCAAACGCCGGAGACTCCGCTCCTTCCAGCTTCATGGAGTTCCGCAACACGCTCTCATAGCGCGAGGCCGCCTCCTCCGGGTCGAGCTCACCCTCCATCCGGTGCACGTTCGCTGCCGGGATCGCCACCTGGTCCAGCAGCAGCGTCTGGCATACCCCAAAGTTCGACTCCGGGTGATCCGGCGGCACACAACGCTCGTCCACCCAGTACAGCTGCAGCTTGTCCCACGGCACTGTATTGGCGAAGGGCTGCGCCGGATCGGCCAGCAACTTGAAGGCAGCCTGCGGCGTTGATCCACCCGAGATCGCCACGCGCGCTACCCCGCGCCGCGCCACGGCCTTCTCCACCTTCTCCGCAAAATTCCGCGCAGACGCCAAAGCCAGTGCCTGCGCATCAGGCCAGATAACGTACGTAACGGTTACAGGTGCGGGCATAGGCTTCTAGCTCTTCGTGGCTGGTTCTTCGTTCGTAGTGTGCTGCTACTGCTTCACGGCTTGCTGGCTCTCACAGTTTCGCCCAATTCCGCCCACTCTTCTGCAACAACTCGTCCCCGGCCTTCGGTCCCATGGTTCCGGCTTCGTAGTTTGGGAAGTCCTTGGGCGGGTTTGCCTTCCACGCGTCCAGGATCGGCGTCATCAGGGCCCAGGTTGCTTCCACGCCCTCGCGCTCCGCAAAGAGCGTTCCGTCGCCCAGCATGGCATCCAGCAGCAACCGCTCATAGCCATTCGCCGAACTCTTCCCGAAGGCATCCGCATAGCTAAAGTGCATCTCTACCGGCTTCACATTCGTCGTCGGCCCCGGCACCTTGGCGCCGAAGATCAGCGTGATCCCTTCGTCGGGCTGAATGCGCAGCTTCAATACATTCGGGCACACGCTCGCGTCGCTTGCATTGCCTTTGAACAGGTGCAGGGGGGGCTGTTTGAAGGTCACGGTCACCTCCGTCACCCGCTTGGCCAAGCGCTTGCCCGCGCGGATATAAAACGGTACCCCGGCCCATCGCCAGTTCTCGATCGACAGCTTCATCGCCGCAAAGGTCTCGGTGGTCGACTCCGGGTTGACCCGATCCTCCTGGCGATAGCCGATCACCTTTTGCCCGTCCACCATCCCTGCCGCATACTGGCCACGCACCGCGTCCTCCACCGGAATCGGCTCGATCGCCTTCCACACCTTCAACTTTTCCGTCCGCACCGCTGCGGACTCAAAGTTGTCCGGTGGTTCCATCGCGACAAAGCTCAGCACCTCCATCACATGGTTCTGCAAGACATCGCGCAGCGCGCCGGCTGTCTCGTAGAACGGCCCACGGCCCTCGATACCGATCGACTCCGCCGCCGTAATCTCGACATGGTCGATAAAGTTCCGGTTCCACACCGGCTCGAAAATGCCGTTTCCAAAGCGGAACACCAGGATGTTCTGCACCGTCTCCTTGCCCAGGTAGTGGTCAATGCGAAAGATCTGGTTCTCGCCCAGCACCTTGTTGATCTCGGTATTCAAGGTGCGTGCGCTCTCAAGATCTACGCCGAAAGGCTTTTCGATGATGACGTGGACCCACGATCCCTGCGGCGCCTGCGTCATCCCGTGCTTTGCCAGCCGCTGCGCGATGTCGGCGAAGAACTCCGGCGCGACCGCCAGATAGAACAGCCGGTTGCCCTTGGTGCCAAGCTCTTTGTCCAGCCCCGCCAGGTACTCTTTCAGCTTGTCGAAGCCCGCGTCATCGTCGAAGTTGGTCGCAAAGTACCGTACGCGGTCGACGAACGGCTTCAACTTCGAATCGCCCGCATCCACCCCGCCGCCCTTCAGGATGCCGTCCTGCATGTCCGGCGCAAAGGTCGCCGACAGATCACGCCGCGCTACCCCCACCACAGCAAAATCCTTCGGCAGCAAACCCTGCTGCTCCAGATGAAACAGCGCCGGTAGCAGCTTGCGCTTGGTCAGATCGCCCGACGCCCCGAAGATCACCACAATGCACGGATCGGGCACCCGCTCGTGCGACGGCATGTCCCCAGTTACGTCCCGATCCGTCATCGACTGCCCCACCTCTGCCACTGCTGCCATAACCATCTCCTGTTGCTCTCGCTTCACTCAACCCATTGTCCTCTCGACCGGAGCGGCGCAGCCGCGCAGTGAAGAGACTTGCGATTGCCCGGCGCCGCACAAGCCGCGCCGGGCCAACCGACCTACTCCTTTTTGATCGCGTGCCCACCGAAGGCATTGCGCATCACGCTCAACATGCGATCGGTCAGGTTGTCCTGCTCACGTGACCGGATGCGCCGGATCAGCGATTCCGTGATCACCGGCGCGGACACATTCAGGTCGATCGCCTCCGCCACCGTCCAGCGGCCTTCGCCGGAGTCGGGCACAAACGGTGCAATGCCCTGCAGTGTCGGATTCTTTTTGAGCGCATCGGCCGTCAGGTCCAGCAACCACGACCGCACCACCGATCCATACCGCCAGATCTGCGAGATCTGTTCAATGTTGAGATTGAGGTCCTTCTTCGCGTCCATAATCGAGAAGCCCTCGGCATAGCTCTGCATCATGCCGTACTCGATGCCGTTGTGCACCATCTTGACGAAGTGCCCCGCCCCGGCCGGACCTGTGCGTCCCCACCCTTTATCCGGTGCCGGCGCCAACGTCTCAAAGATCGGCTTCAGGTGATTCACCACATCCTCATCACCGCCCACCATCATCGAGTAGCCCTCGGTGATACCCCAAATGCCCCCTGACGTGCCCACATCGACGAACTCGTAACCTTCCTTCTTCAGCTCATCGTGCCGCCGGATCGAGTCCTTGTAGTTCGAGTTGCCGCCATCGATGAAGATGTCGCCCTTGTTCATCAGCGGCTTCAGCTTCGCAATGGTCTGGTCCACTGGATCGCCCGCGGGCACCATGATCCACACCGCGCGCGGCGACTCGGTCAGGTTCTTGACCATGTCCTCCAGCGTGCCCGTGCCTACCGAGCCGGCATCGTTGAGGCGCTTCACGGCTTCAGCGGAAAAATCGAAACCCACCACCTTGTGCCCGGCGCGGTGCAGCCGTTCGGCCATGTTTCCGCCCATCTTCCCGAGCCCGATCATTCCCAGTTCCATCTTTCACCTCACCTGAAGCAACTCTACGAGCTTACCCCGAACTACAGTCTCAGCCGTGAACTGGCCATTGCCTTTGCTCGGGCCCTTCTTGTTGTCATTCCCGAAGGGAACCTGCGTTTGCCTTTGCCCTTGTTGTTATCGTTCCCCAAGGGAACTCGCCTCTAAGTCCGGCTGCCCGCATACGCCGGCGCTGCGGTCGAACTCTCGCTCTCCGGGAAGTCCGCGCCCGTCGTCACATCCTGCCACTGATCCAACTCCTGCCCCCACGTCTGCAGGTGCGTGCGAAACCGCTGCAACGCGATCTTGCCCAGCAGCAGGTGCCTGGGCGGCTCGGGGGCACTGATCGCCTCCACCACGGCTTCCACCGCCCGCTGTGGATCGCCCGCCTGCTTTCCACCCTGCGTTTTGAAGTAATCGCGCGTCTTGCCGACCGTGGTCTCGTAGTCCGGAATCCGCATCGCGGCCTCCTTGCCCGAGCGCCCCAGGAACTCCGTCCGGAACGGCCCCGGCTCCACCACCATCACCTTCACGCCCAGCGGCGCCATCTCGCCGTGCAGCGCCTCGCTCAATCCCTCGACCGCGAACTTGGTGGCGTTATAAAAGCCCCACCCAGCCGATCCGATCAGCCCGCCCACCGACGAGAAGTTGATGATCGCGCCAGACCGCCGCTCGCGAACGTGCGGCAACAACGCCTTCGTCAGGTTGATCAGCCCAAAGACGTTCGTCTGAAACATCGGCATGTACTCGGCTTCCGTGGCCTCTTCCACCGCGCCGCACAAGCCGTAGCCGGCGTTGTTTACCAGCACATCTACGCCGCCCGTACGCGCGATCGCATCGGCCACGGCATGCGCGATGGAATCCTTGCTCGTCACGTCGAGCGGCAGAATCTCCATTCCGGCATACTGCGTGGTCAGCTCTCGCAGGTCCTCAAGGTTCCGCGCCGTCGCCACCACCGTCGCGCCCAGACCATGCAGGTGCTCCGCCATCAGCCGTCCAAACCCACTGGAGGCCCCCGTGATGAACCAGGTCTTTCCCTTTTGTGCTGTGCTGGCCATACCGCTCATGCACCATGGGATGGCGTTTCGGCGCACAGCGATGCTAGCGGCTTCTCTACTCAGCTGCCGCGCGGCCCGCTAGTCGCTCCACGGCGCCCGCGGAAGCAAATTACGCCTGCACCCGTATCCCCTAGAACGGAGCGAACAGCTCATCTTTGGCAGACGGGGCGGGGGGAGAGGCCCGCACTTTACGGCAACAGTTCCCGCACGCCGTCTTCCCCCGCCACCAGCGCCAGCGTCGCCATGCGGAGAAACAACCCATGCTCCACCACACCGACAATGCTCCGGATCTCCGCCGCTGTCTCCTCCGGGTTCTCGATCACCCCGCAGTGGCAGTCCAGGATTACGTTCCCCTCATCCGTGATCCATGGCCCTGCCCCGCTGCGCGCTGGCCGCAAAGCCGGACGGAGCCCCAGTTCCTCCAGGCGACGCGATACCAGCGGCAACGCCAGCCGAATCACCTCCACTGGCAGAGGGAACTTCCCTAGCCTCTCCACCACCTTCGTCTCATCCGCGACCACAAGAAACTCCCGCGCCGCCGAAGCCACGATCTTCTCTCGCAGGTGCGCTCCGCCCCCGCCCTTGATCAACGCCAGCCCAGGCCCGACCTCGTCGGCTCCATCCACATTCACATCCAGCACCGGCGTCTGGTCAAACGTCGTCAACGGAATCCCGAGCTCCCGCGCCAGGGCCGCACTCGCCTCCGAGGTCGCAATCGCCCGGATGCGCAACCCGCCCGCAACGGCCTTCCCCAGTTCACGAATAAACAGCGTGGCCGTAGACCCCGTCCCTAACCCCACATCCATACCGTCCTGAATGAATCCCACCGCCCGCTGCGCCGCCAGCAACTTCGCCTCATCCTGCGTCATGGAAACATGCTACCGCTCTCTTCCGAGCACCACGCAGGCCCGCAGCCTCAGCAACTTCCATCAAGCGGCATTGCACTCATCTGTCGAGGATGGCGTCGTGGCGTCGCCCCTGCTGGATCGGCGGAGCCGGGAATCAGGCCAATCCGCGCAATTCACCAGTGTGCGGCAGCGGTGCAGGACAGCAGCACGGGCCCGCACCCCGAAAGTACTTTTCATCATTGCGTGGTAGAGTCAATCGCATAGCGCGTACTTCGGCTTTCGTTACTCACCAAAGTCGCTAAAACATCGGTACGCGTCTCTCGACGGTTGAGCATGCTTCACTCGATGGCACTGCCATTCGCAAAACGAGAAATGGACGGCCAGCCTTTCCTCTGCAGAGGAGTAGATCATCTCCCACGCGCGTATCAGCAAACCTTCCCTATGAATGCAGGAGAGCAGTTTATGAAACTTACCTTGGCAGCCGCCGTAACGTTGACACTGGGCATGTCAGTAACTCCTCAGCTGAAAGCGCAAGCCGCAAATCAGATCTTCGGCGGGTACACATCCATCACGTTCAACTCATCCTTTGTCGCGTCCACACGGGAAAGCGGCATCTTCCTCAGCGACCTGAATGGCAATCCGCTCCCAAGCGCAACAACTCCCGGAGAGTTGGTTGACAATCTCGGTACGGTCTCGGGAGTCATCGATCTCGACACCGGTGTGACGAACGTGTCGTTCCGCGGCGGGTTCCTGATCAACTACGTTGGGAGGACCGCGGTCCGGGTAGAGAATCTTGTTCTGCGCGCAGACAAAAGGGGCTCCGCCATCACGGGCGACTTGACAGAAAATGGGGCTTTCCTTGGCCGTGAGGAGATCTTTGTTGTGAATCAGAATCCCGGCCTCGTCTTGCCGCTCAAACCCGTAGCCGGCGTGCTTACCCTCCCCACCCTCAGCCTGGGCCTGTCTCCGCGATTGATTGCGCAGGTTGCCCCGATCATCGGGTCGCAGTTCACCCCGGCGACTCAGGTAGCCACAGCGAGCCCGATCGCTGTGGTCAGTCAGGAACCGAAAACAACGGCGGCCGCACAGTAGGCGAACAGCAACGGCCGGGGAAATGGCCTCGCCTGAAGTGTCCCGCGGCCTTTCCGCCTGCAGTGTTGCGGCAGCACCAGATCACTTCTTCTCCAAACAGCAAGAAGGGGAACCAACCGGTTCCCCTTTTGCTTGGCCTGCATGTGGCTCTTACTTCTTTACCAGCGACTTCGCCGCGCTCACCACATGATCCACGGTGAACCCAAGCTTCTCGAGCGCCACCGGCCCAGGTGCCGAGGCCCCGAACCGGTCCAGCCCGATCGCAATGCCGTCGCGCCCGATGTACTTCCACCAGCCCATCGTCGCGCCCGCCTCTACCGAGATCTTCGGCACGCCGTGCGGGAAGATCGACATCTTGTACTCCTCAGGCTGCTCCTCGAAGATCTTGAAACTCGGCATGGACACCAGCGTGGCGTTGATCCCCTGGCTCTTCAACTGTTCGCCGGCCTTCACGATCAGCTGCACCTCGGAGCCCGTCGCTACCAGAATCACGTCCTTGCCGTACTCTTCGAGCACATACGCGCCCTTGCGGACACCCTCGAAGACCTTGTACTTGTTCAAGTCCAGGACCGGCAGGTCCTGCCGCGAAAGCGCCATGAAGTGCGCGCTCTTTCGCTCGACCATGAGCCCCCAGGCCGCCGACGTCTCATTGGCATCGGCGGGCCGGAAGTCCGTGAGCTGCGGAATCACGCGCAACGCCATCAGGTGCTCCACGGGCTGATGCGTCGGCCCATCCTCGCCCAACCCGATCGAGTCGTGCGTGAAGATGTAGAGCGAGTGCGAGCTCTGCAGCGCGCCCATCCGCAGCGCCGAGCGGCAATAGTCCGAGAACGTAAAGAAGGTCGACCCGAACGGCAACACGCCGCCATGCGCCGCCATACCGTTTACCGCGGCCATCATCCCGAACTCGCGCACGCCGAAGAACACATTGCGCCCCTTGGGATCGCGTCGAAAATTCTCCGAGTCCTTGAAGATCGTCTTGGTGGACGAGGTCAAATCAGCCGCGCCGCCAAACAACTCGGGCAGCACCTTGCCCAGAGCCTCCAGCACCACTTGCCCTGCATTGCGCGTGGCCACCTTCTTCGCCTCTGCGCCACCCGGAAACGTTGGTAGCGCCTTCTCCCACCCGTCCGGGAGTTTCATCTCCGTGGTGCGCGTGTACTGCGCGGCCAGCTCGGGGAAGTCCTGCTTGTACGCCTCGAAGCGGTTATGCCAGGCAGCCTGCTCGTGCTTGCCCTTGTCCACGGCCTTGCGCCAGTTCTGCAGCGCTTCGTCAGGGATCACGAAGGTCTTGTCTGGGTCGAATCCAAAAAACTTCTTGGTCGATTTCACGCCATCCGGCCCCAGCGCCTCGCCGTGCACGGCCTTGGTGCCCGCCCGTGGCGCACCGTACCCGATCACCGTCCGCACGCGGATCAGCGACGGTTTGGTGCGCTCCATCTTGGCGGCCTCGATCGCCTGGTTCAACTCATGCAGATCGTTGCCGTCCGACACATACTGTACGTGCCAGTCATACGCCTCGAAGCGCTTGGTCACATCCTCGGTATAGCTCAGGTCGGTGGGCCCATCCAGCGAGATCAGGTTGTCGTCATACAGCACAATCAGCTTGCCCAGCTGCAGCGTCCCGGCCAGCGACGACGATTCGTGCGAGATGCCTTCCATCAGGTCGCCATCGCCGCACAGCACATACGTGTAGTGGTCCACGATCTTGTAGTGATCGTTGTTGTACAAGGCGCCCATGTGCTTTTCCGCGATGGCCAGACCTACCGCCTCGGCAAAGCCCTGCCCCAACGGCCCCGTTGTTACCTCAACGCCCGGGGTTTCGCCGTACTCCGGATGCCCCGGCGTGTGTGAGCCCCACTGCCGGAACTGCTTCAGCTGGTCCAGCGGCAGATCGTAGCCGGTCAGGTGCAGCACGCCGTACAACAGCGCCGACGCATGCCCATTGGACAGCACAAAGCGATCCCGGTCCGACCATAGCGGGTCCGTCGGGTTGTACTTCATGAACTTGTGGTACAGCAGGTACGCAATGGGCGCGCAACCCAGCGGCGCGCCCGGGTGCCCGCTGTCGGCCGCTTCCACCTGGTCCACTGCCAGGATGCGCAGCGTGTTGATCGAAAGCTCGTCGAGATCCTGGCCGGTCACTTGTTCCACGACGGGGGAGGTTTGCTGGTCGCTCATGCGCTTGGAATCCTTCACGGAGAGAGTGCGGCGATACCGGCGGCCAGTCGATCTCACCGCGCGGTCAAGCGCCACGTCCGCGATGCTTAGTGTACAGGTGGGATACGAAGTGTGGGGACATGCCCCGCGAGCGCCCCAGGGGTGAGCCGGCGTTCGATCCGCGCGGTCTAACCCGTGATGTCACACAGCGCTTTCAAGGTCGAGGCAAGCCCAACCGGCACGCAACGGAAGGCACAAACACCCGCGGTGTGCGCAAGAGCAGCCGCTCCCGTAACCATCTCTAGTGCCTCGCCTATGACCTCAAACGCCCTCATATCGTGTGAGGTGAAGTTCACGCAACCGCGTTGGTGCACGAGGGTGGCTTCACTCCTCCTGCTTTCTCTGGACCTTATCCGCGTACGCGCTGCACGCCTTCCGCCTGTGGCCCCTTCTCGCCTTGCACGATCGAAAAAAGGACCTCATCGCCTTCGGAGAGCGACTTGTAACCTTCCGCTTCAATGCTGCTGAAGTGCACAAAGACGTCTGGACCGGCGTCGTGCGCCAGAAAGCCGTACCCCTTTGCGTTGTTGAACCAGGCAACCTTACCGTGCAATTTGTCCATGTTCTTCCCTTTTCAACAGACTCACCCGCGGAAGCTTAAGCCTAGGCGAGGCCCCAGACCCTCGTCTGTTCCCTACCTGACACACAGGTTCGCCGCTGCTCCACACCGCATCCATTCTCATCGACGACCTTTCCCCCCGCAAGCGTGCCGATCCGATCAAGCCCCCGCGTGTCACGCTTGCCTTGGCACTCAATCTCGCCAGCATCGTTCTCCTCTCCACGTCCTGCCGGCGATGAGCCCGAACGGCTTCGGCGCGGGTCTCGTCCGCCATAACGGGCATCTCTGGTCGAGCCATCCTAGTGCCGCGGCGCGCTGGCAGCGGGGGCCTGCCCTGCCGCCGGTTGCGTGGCCGAAGGCACGGGGCGGGGTGCTGTTGGCTGACGCGGCGGCGCGGCGGCCGGAAGATTCTGCGGGCGAGTCGCCGCGCCGCCACGGGCTTCGGGCAAGCGCGCGGGTTCGCCTCGTGGCACTGCCTGCGCCGACGGACGGACCTCCGGACGCGCCCCCACCGGCGAGGCCGCATGGAAGAACACCGGCCGGGTGACCGCCCCCACGGGGCTCCCGTGCTGCGCCACCGCCATCGGCACAGACCCTGTGACAGCTTCCGAACGCGGGACGCTGGAAGGCGTTGCCCGTGGTAGGCCTGTGCCAGCCAGGGCCCGTTGGGGCACCACAGGCTGCGTTACAAGCGGTGCCCGCGCCAGTTCCGCGCTCGGCACCCGCAACTGGCTGCGCGCCACCGGCTGCCCTGCGGCAAAGCTGGTCTGGGGCACCACCACCGTTCCCTCCCCCCGGTTTACGTAATTCGTTTTGGCCAAAAGCGCCCCGCCATACACATTTACCCCGCGCTGGCGATAGATGGCCCGTGCCGCAATGGGATCGCGGCTTGGAAGATTGCTTGCGTTCACGCGGTTCATATACCCGGTGCTGCCGTGGTACCAAGGCGTGTACGCTTCCGTGGGGCCCAGTGGAAACCACGCCGCCACGCCCGTCGCGGTACCGTAGCCCATCGACGCCGCATACTGCCCCGCGCCCACAAACGCCACCAGCGCCGGCGCATACACCGGCCGCAGCACAGGCACCCCCGGCAGCCATCCCCAGCGACCGTCCAGAAACATCCACCGGCCATAGTGAAAGGGCGCGAATCCCCAGGGCTCCAGGTCCACCCACGTCCAGCCCCAGGGCGCAACATACCGCCAACGCCCATAGCAGTACGGCCGCCAGTCTGCCGCAACCGCCGGATACCACACCGGCCCGATCTCTCCACCGGGATCCCAGCTGCCATAGGAGGCCAAATCCGCGCTTCCCGTCGTATCCGGGTTCAGATACGTCGCGCTGCCTTGCGTTCCGTTGGCGTACAGGCCGTCCCGGCTCTCAGAAAATCCGTCCAACCCATCCCCGCTCTCAGGCGCAAGCGGTTCCAGAAAGGGCGCCTCCCCGATCGCGGCCTCGCCCCCGTGCACGCGCACACGCTCCCCTGCACCCATCCGCCGGCTCATCTGCGGGCCGTCGATCTGCACGGCCCCACTGAGAACGGATACCGTGGTCGCCCGTCCGGACGCGTCTTCGTCCACCCGCACATCGCCTGCCTGCAACACCGTAAGCGCCGCTTCCGCCGTATCCACCTCAAGTACCGTCCCGAGATCAAGGGCGTAACTGCGCAGGTGGACCGATCCACTGGCAAGGCCAAATTGCGCCACCTGATCCGTCATCGCCGTCACGGTCAGATCCGTTCCGCCCCCCAGCCGCAGCGCGACCTGACCGGCCTGCAACTCCGCGGTCGCAGCCTGGTCCGTGTACACGCGGTCCCCGGAGGTGAGCACCCCGTTCAGCTCCGCCGCCGAGAACTGACTCGCCTGTGCCGCCTGTGTCGATACGTTGCCCTGCAAAACGCTGAGCCGCACGACCCGTGACGGCGGATCAGCTTGAGGGAGACGGGTCGCCTGGCCGGCATCCTGGCCATCCTGCACCGGTACCGCCGCGCCAGGATCGTCCCCCGGTACCTGCGCGTGCAAACCGGCTACGGTGCCCAGCAGGGCCAGCGCCACGGCCGCCCGGTGCAGCCCCCCGCTCCAAGCGCCCCTTGCTCTGCCGCCGCCCCAGCCTCGTCCCATGTTTCGCATTCTCAGCACTCTCCGCGGCGGGGCTCACCGCTCCGCTCGCTCTCTTGCGCGCTGCAGTGTCAGACGCGTTTGCTCCTAAAAAGCAGCGCGGGTTCGGCCTGCCCTTCACCTTATCGGCAGTTTCGTGGATTTCTTGAACGAAACTTTGCTCCCCGACGTATGCTTCGGTGCATCGCTCGCTCAAAGGAGACCGCGCATGGCCCATCTGAAGTACTTACTCCTCCTTACCGCCCTGCTGCTTCCCTCTGCCGGCTGCCGGATCGACACGCACAAGGGCGGCAACGGAAACGACAACGTAGACATCGGCACGCCCTTTGGCTCCATGCACGTCAAAACCGATGACAAGGTGACCGGCGCGCAAACCGGCCTAACGCCCTACCCCGGCGCCACGCTGGTAAAGAAGGACGGCGACAATAACGGCGCTGCCGATATCAGCATGAACTTCGGCGACTTCAAGCTCGGGGTCCACGCCGTCGATCTCCGCACCTCCGACCCTGAGGACAAGGTCGTTGCTTTCTACAAAAAGGACATGGGCCGCTACGGCACCGTCCTTACCTGCAGGGGGAAAGCCGCCGTAGGCACGCCCGTCCGCACCGGGGAAGGCCTTACCTGCGGCACCACGAAGAATGAATACAACCTCAGCGACAGCGACCATCTCGAGCTGCGCGCCGGCTCTGAGACGCACCAGCACATCGTCGGCGTCCACACGGAAGACGGCGCCACCCGCATCGGCCTGGTTGCCCTGGACCTCCCCGGCGGCTTCTCCCACCACGACGCCAGTGACCGCGAATAGGCCAATCTCCTGCTTCCGAGCCCCATGGGTGGGATTGCTCACACTCGCTCGCTCCGGTAGCCTCAGAAACAGGTGATCGACCGAGCCTGCATTCGCTGCCAACACCCCGTCGTACTTGAGGACGGGCACCTCACCTATTGCAGCACCTGTGGCGCGCCGCAGATCTTTCTTTCCGAGGAACTCCAGGCAGAGATCGCCGAAGGCACTCGCGCTTACCAGGAGCGCAGTGCCCCCGCCGGTGACGACCCCGGCAGCGTGACCCCTGAGCCTCCGCCGCCTGCGCGCGGCTGGCAACGCCTTCGTCCTCCCGCTCATCGGGCAGGCGGAGGTGGCTGGTCCCTGGGCGTGTACTGCGCGCTGCTCAGCGCGGGGGTTGCGCTCGGCCTGGGCCTGCTGAGCCTCCTGATCCCCCTCCTCGGCTTTCTGACCGTGCTGTGGGTATTGGCCGCCCCGATCCTGACCGTCGCCTTGTTTAACGCGCGCGTTCGCGCGGAAACGCACCCCGGTTCCGGCTTCACGGCGCGCCTGGGCCTGCTCACGGGCCTGCTCGTCGCGCTGTGCTGCGCGGCGGTCTTCACGTTGTCTCTGGTGCTCACGCGCTTTGTATTCCATGACGCCGCTATGCTGGACGCCCAACTCGCCGCCAGTTTCGCCCAACAGCGCACCCTTGTGCTCGCACGGCTGGGCGCCGGCGTTCAGCCCACCCTGGACCTCTTCGCTGTCCCGGAATATCGCGTCGGTCTCCTGCTTTCGGTCACGGCCACCAGTGCCGCACTGTACCTGATGCTGTCGACCCTGGCTGGCGGTCTGGCAGGCTTTGTGCTGCGCCCTCGCCGCAGCGGCTAGCAACTAGCCCCCGCATACAAGCGTGCCGCTCCTCCGCTGCTATGATCCTGTCCATGAGCGACACCGCCCCAGCTGCCGCCGAGCTCACCCCACCCAAGCCCCAACTGCGCGAAAAGGGCCGCCTTCTGTCCGCGTCCGAGATCGAGCGCACCCTCGTCCGCCTCGCGCATGAGATCGTCGAACGCAACCACGGCGCCGCCAACCTCGGCCTGGTCGGCATCAAGCGCCGCGGCGTTCCACTCGCCCAGCGGCTCGCCAAGATCATCACCTCGATCGAGACGCAGCCAGTCGACACCGGCGTCCTCGACATCAGCTTCTATCGCGACGACCTGTCCACTCGCGACACCCGCCCGGTTGTCGAAAAGGGTGAAATCGGCTTTGCCATCGAAGGCCGCGACATCATCCTGATCGATGACGTCCTGTTCACCGGACGCACCATCCGGGCGGCGCTCGATGCACTCTTCGACCACGGCCGCCCGCGCTCCGTCCAGCTGCTCGTTCTGATCGACCGCGGCCACCGCGAACTTCCGATCGAGGCCAAATACACCGGTCGCGTCATCCCCACCGCCCGCCGCGAGATCATCGAAGTCAAGCTCCGTGAGATCGACAACGACGAGCAGGTCCTGCTTGTTGAGCTCGAGGCTTGAGAACGGCTCAGGGTGGACAACGCGCACTCCTCGCGCCCCCGGGCGTAAGCGACCCAGACGTCGCCTGCCACCCTACACGTGGCTGCTCGCCTGGACACTCACGCGATACCCCTTGGTAAGGGCTCAATAGGGGCAGGTCACGTGCTGGCGCTGACGCCGCAGTTTACAAAAGTGATGGCACGACGAGAAGAGCGTTCGCTGTTACTGACCCTTATTCCCAATGACCAAGAAATCATTACCGCACAAAGCGGGTCAGTCACTGAGGGCTGACCCGCTTTGTGCATAGGTGATCGTTTACACCTGCGCCATGCCGCCGTCGACGAACAACTCCACACCATTCACGAAACTCGAATCGCCGGAACCGAGGAACAGTGCCACGGTAGCAATCTCCTCAGACTTGCCTAGCGTGCCACGCGGAACCATCGCGGCCATGCCTGCCTTGAACTCGTCGCCCAGCGGCGCGAGCGCGTTCGTATCGATGGGCCCGGGGCTCAGCACGTTGATGCGGATGTTGCGATCCTTCAGTTCCAGGAGCCACGTGCGGGCGAGTGAGCGAACCGCCGCCTTACTGGCGCTGTACACACCAAATTGCGCCGTGCCTTTGATGCTGACGATTGAGCCGTTCAGGATGATCGCGCCGCCGTTGCGGAAGAGCGGCAAAGCCTTTTGAACCGTGAACATCGTCCCTCGAACGTTCAAGTCGAAGGTGGTATCGAAGTGCTCTTCGGTAGCCTCTTCGAGCAGCTTGAACTCGCCTGTGCCTGCGCTTGCGAAAAGCACGTCGATGTGACCCTTCTCGCGCTTGACCGCTTCATAAAGCCGGTCAAGGTCGGCAAGGTTCGCCGCGTCACCCTGCACGCCGGTCACGTTGCGGCCGATCAGCTTCACGGCTTCATCAAGCTTATCCTTGCGGCGACCCGTGATGAATACGTACGCGCCCTCCTCCACGAACAGCTTCGCCGTCGCCAGTGCCATGCCGGAGGTCGCTGCCGTGATTACCGCGACCTTGCCATCGAGCTTACCCATGGTTTCTCTCCTTCGCTGTTCTCGCTTGAGGCGAGCGCGTTCATTTCCTGATGGGATGGAGGCTACCCGCCACCCGACTCAAAAGTTCATGAAACGTGAACTAAGAAGCCACGCCATGCATCTGCTGTACTATCGAGGGGTTTGTGCGGCCGCTTGACCATCCTGAAATCGTTGACATCCCCTTGGAGACTATCCTCCATGCGCTGGCCGACCCGGTGCGCGTGAAGATCTTCGCGGATATTGCGCAGCAAGGTTGCCCCCAAAACTGCACAGCGTTTGTAAACATAGCTCAGAAACCGATCCCTAAATCTACGCTTTCGCGACACTTCAGGATCTTGCGTAAAGCTGGCCTGATCCGCAGCGAACGCCATGGGGTGGAGATGCATAACACCTCACGCGGCGCGGAGGTGGATGCGCGCTACCCGGGGTTGCTAATCGCGATTGCGAAGGCGCACGAGATCCAGATGACCGACCAAGCTCGCAAGGACAAGCGAGCCGCAAAGAAGCGAAACGCCCAGACCTAGTCTGTGCCTTACGGATTTAATGTAGACGCACACCGCTGGTGATCTGCTCCCCTTTGAGTGCCTTGTGTTCGCGGGCTGCGGCATTCTGCAATGCAGCGTCGCTCCCATGGACGTATATGGCTACTTGGCTATAAAGGGACAAGCGACGTATATCCTTCCCACACAGGACGCGCTATGACCGCTCAGGCCTCATCCACACCCGCCGGAACCGCAACCGCCTCGTCATTGCAGTCCCCCGTGCACCCCGATCCGCTCTCCATGGGCGCGGTCCTCCGCCTCGCGCCCATGCGCCGCCTGTGGTACGCCCAGATCGTCTCCGTGCTGGGCGACTTCCTCGCCCTGTTCGCCGTCATCGAGGTCATCACCTTTCAGCTCCACGGCAACGCCCAGCAGGTCACCGGCCTACAGATCGCCTATCTGCTTCCGGTCGCCGTCCTCGGGATCCTCAGTGGCGTCTTTGTCGACCGCTGGCCCATCAAACCGACCCTCGTCGCCAGCGACCTCCTTCGCGCCGCGCTCTGCCTTTTGCTGCTCACCGTGCACAGCCTTTGGGGCTTCTATCTTGTGCTGGCGGCCATCTCGATCGTGTCGAGCTTCTTTTCGCCCGCGCAGGGCGTCGCCATCCGCTCCATCGTGCCGCTCCATGGCCTGCGATCGGCCAACGCCCTGCTGCAACAGGCTTTCTTCATCATGCGCATCATCGGCCCCTTCGCCGCGGGCGCCCTCGTGGGCCTCTTCGGCGCGCGGTTCTGCTATTGGGCCGACTCTGCCAGCTTCGCCGTCTCCGGCAGCCTGATCGCCTCCATCCCGCTGCTCACAGGGAAGGCCAAAACCCCTGTCGTTGAGGAACCCGGCGACGCAACGCCGCCCTCCGGCCTCCGCAAGGTCCTTACCGACATGCGCGAAGGCGCCCACTTCATCCTCCATCACGCCGCGCTGCTCTTTGTCATCGTCGCCCTGGCCGCGGCCATGTTCGTGATGGGCTGCTTCGGCCCGCTCATCGCCGTCTATGTCCGCGACGACCTCCATGCCGCCGTCAAGGTCTTCACCATCGGCAGCATGCTCATCGGGGTCGGCATGCTGCTCGGCGTCAACGCCCTGAATGCGCTGGCCAAACGCGTCTCGGACGCCGCCCAGGTCTACGGTGGCCTGCTGGGCATTGCCGCCGGCACGCTGCTCATGGCTGCGCTGCCCCGCAGTGCGTCCATGTACTTCGGCTGCCTGCTGATCGGCATAGCGTGCGCCGGCATCATCGTGCCCTCGCAAACGCTCATTCAGCAGGAAACCCCGCAGCCCTTGCTGGGCCGCGTCGGCTCCACCGTTATGTCCACCATCTTCACCGCGCAGATTGCCGGTCTGCTGCTTTCCGGCGTGCTCGCCAATTTCACCAGCGTTCGTCGGGTCTTTGCGCTCAGCACGGCGATGCTCGTGCTACTCGCCCTCGCCGGCAAACTCTGGATGGAACCCAAGCCACACGCACCTGTACCAGCCACTCCATAAAGGCTCATTCTGAGCGCGGCGAGCTTTTTGTCATTCCCGAAGGGGAATCTGCGTTCCTCAGACGAAAGCAGCAGCCCTCTACACCACGCGTGTTCGCGATGCCGTCGACAGGACATGAGGAACTTAGCCTTACACCCTGCCTACTGCAAACGCGCTATGTTCAGCCGCCCCCAGCGGTTGTCCACATGCACCGCCGAGCCCTCGTCCAGCTGCATGCGCCTGGCCAACCACTCCGGCAGGACTACCACAAGCCGGCCGTCTTCCTCGTAGGCCGTCGCCTTGGTCACCAGCTTCAGCTGTTCGCCGCCCCGCTCCAGCGGCACCCGCAGCACCAGCTGGTTCCCCCGGCGCTCCACGGGCCCTTCCAGCGCGACAAAGTCATTGCCATTCATGCGCACCGTTGTAGGTACCCGCGAGTACGGTGCGAAATCCCACATCGGTGCTACACCTTCAGACACATGCCTGCAGTGCCTCCCGCGCTGCCTGAAGTACCCAGTCCACCTCCGTTTGTGTATGCGCATAGGACACAAAGGCCGCTTCGAACTGGCTCGGCGGTAACCACACCCCGCGTTCTAGCATGCCGCGGTGAAAGCGCCCAAACAGCGCCGTATCGGATGTGCTCGCCCCCGCAAAGTCATGCACCGGCCAACTCGTAAAAAACCACGTAAACATGCTGCCCACGCGATTGGTCGTCAGCGCGATACCGAGCTCCGCCGCAATCGCCGCGACCCCGTCCGCCATCGCCGCCGTGGTCTGCTCCAGCCCCGGGTACACCTCGTCCGCATGTTCCAGCAGGTGCCCGATCGTTGCGATACCGGCTGCCATGGCCAGCGGATTGCCGCTTAGCGTCCCCGCCTGGTACACCGGCCCCAGCGGCGCAAGCTGGTCCATCACCTCCGCCCGCCCCCCAAAG
>CAXUIF010000044.1:14382-17833 GCA_964250995.1 uncultured Acidobacteriaceae bacterium | reverse complement strand
CGCTGAGCCCGGCACTGGCTTCCTTGCTGCTGAAGCCCAAAGACAAGACGCGCAAGCGAGGGCCGTTGCAGCGGTTCTTCGACGCCTTCAACCGGCTCTTCGGGAAAACCACGGACGCCTATGTGTCCACCTCCGGTGTGCTCATCCATAAGTCGGGCCTGACAATGATCGCGTTGGCTGCAGTAGCGGCCCTGGTGGTTTTGTTTGGAAGCAAGCTGCCTACGGGCTTCATCCCTACAGAGGACCAGGGCTATCTGTTTGTCGCGCTGCAGCTGCCGGACGCGTCCAGCCTGCAGCGAACGGATGCGGCGGCGCAGCGGGTTTCGGACGCCTTGCTCAGCACACCGGGCATCGAGGGCGTGATCGCGGTGAATGGCTTCAGCTTGCTCACGCTGACGCAGAGCACCAATACTGCGTTTTTCTTTGTGTCACTCGCCCCTTGGGAGTCGCGCAAATCGGCAGCTGAGCAGCTGGCCAGCATTCAGGGCAGTGTGCAGCACAAGCTGATGGGCGTGAGTGAAGGTCTGGCTTTCAGTTTTCCGCCACCCGCTATTCCGGGCATTGGCACCTCGGGTGGCGTACAGATGGTGGTGGAAGATCGCTCGGGCAACGACGATCCGAGCTACCTGACGAAGAACCTGTTCGGGTATCTGGGCGCGATCTCGAAGCGCCCCGAAATCGCGGCCGCGATCCCCGCCTATCTGCCATCTGTCCCGCAGCTTTACGCCGATGTGGATCGCGAAAAGGCCAGCGAACAGCAGGTCGATCTCAACAACATTTACGTCACCATGCAGACCTTCATGGGCGGCTCACTGGTGAACTACTTCAACCGCTTCGGTCGGCAGTGGCAAACGTATGTGGAGGCCGAGGGCAGCTCGCGCACGAAGATCGACAACATCAACCGCTTCTATGTGCGCAGCGCGAACGGCAGCCAGGTGCCGCTGAGCGCGCTGGTGCATGTGAAGCAGATTGCCGGACCGGAGTTCATCACGCGGTTCAACGAATACCCGGCGGCGCAGTTGAACATCTCCGGCGCGCCCGGCTACAGCTCAGGCCAGGTACGCGCGGCGCTGGAGCAGGTGTTTCAGCAAAGCATGCCGCAGGGCATGGGCTACGACTACCAGGGCATGAGCTTTCAGGAGCAGAAAGCGGCGCAAGGTGTGCCGGCGTCGGCGGTGTTCGGTCTGTCCATCCTGTTCGTCTTTCTGATCCTGGCGGCGTTGTATGAGAGCTGGTCGCTGCCCTTCAGCGTTCTGCTGTCGACACCGGTCGCGATTCTGGGGGCCTATCTGGCGCTGATGGCGAGGTCGCTCGAGAACGACATCTTTGCCACAATCGGCTTGATCATGCTGATCGGCTTGTCGGCGAAGAATGCGATTCTGATTGTGGAGTTCGCGGTCGCGAACTACAAGCGCGGCGAGCCGATCGCGGAAGCGGCGCTGAACGCCGCGCGGCTGCGGTTCCGGCCCATTGTGATGACGGCGCTGGCGTTCATCTTCGGCTGCCTTCCGCTGTGGACGGCATCGGGGGCGGGTGCGGTATCGCGCCGCATCCTGGGCACGGTGGTCATCGGGGGCATGCTGCTGGCGACGGTGGTCGGCATCCTGTTCGTCCCTGTCACCTTCGCGGTCGTCGAGTACCTCAGCCATCGGTTTGCACGCGGCGGCAAGGGAACCACGATGGATTCAAAACATGATCTGGACCCCGTAGAGGCGGCCCGCGAGAAGCAAGCCGTGACGGCCGGCGGAGGTCCCGCATGAAGCCTGCCTTTCTGCAATCCTGCGGCTGCTTTACGGCAATCGCGATCCTGTCCTTTACCGGATGTAACGTAGGCCCGAAGTACACCCGGCCGCAGGCGCCGGTGCCGCCGGCCTTCCGTGGGGCGGACGACGCGTCCGTGTCGAGTGACCCGCAGGGTTCGCTGGGCGATCGCAAGTGGGCGGAGGTGTTTCGGCAGCCGGAGTTGCAGCAGCTGATTGCGACGGCGCTGGCGAACAACTTCGATCTGCGTGTCGCCGCAGAGCGGGTGCTGGAAGCTGAAGCGCAGGTACGCATCACGCGCGCGCAGCAGTTTCCGCAGATCAACATCGGTGGCACGGGCATTGGGGCGGAGTTTCCGAGCACCCTGGGCAGCTCGATCTCCAGCCCGATCGAGTTTGGCAGCTACAACGTGTCGGCCGCGTGGACACCCGACTTTTGGGGTGTATATCGCAAGCAGACGCAGGCGGCTCGCGATCAGTTGCTGGCACAAGGGTGGGCTCAGCGAGCGGTGCGGTTGAGCCTCGTGCAGCAGGTGGCTAGCACGTATTTTCAGCTGCGTGCGCTGGATCAGCAGCTTGCGATCGCACAGCAGACGCTGAAGATTCGTCAGAACTCGGTAGACCTGACGCGCACGCTCGAAACAGGCGGTGCCGCGCCGCTGTCGGACGTGCGGCAGGCTGAGCAGTTGCTGTACACCGCGTCGAACCAGATCCCGTTGTTGCAGCAGCAGATTCAGCAGGACGAGAACGCGTTGCAGCTGCTGTTGGGAAAGAATCCTGGGCCTGTGGCGCACACGGACCCGAACGCGCTGGCCCCAACGCCGGAGGATCTTCCCGTCGGTCTGCCCTCGCAGCTGCTGGAGCGAAGGCCGGACATTCAGCAGGCAGAGGCGCAGTTGCGCGCCGCCAACGCGCAGGTGGGCGTAGCCCGTGCGCAGTTCTTTCCGCAGCTGACTATTAACGCCTCCGCGGGGCTGGGTGGCAGCACGTTTGCGAGCCTGTTCAACACCTCAGGTCAGACGGTGTATGGGTATGGCACGCTGGCGCAGCCGCTCTTTGAGGGCGGGAGGTTGCGTGGGCAGTTGCAACTCTCTGAACGGCAGAAGCAGGAGGCCGTGCTCACCTACCAACGGGCAATTGCGACCTCGTTTCATGATGTGTCCAATGCGCTGATCGCGGTGAACAAGCAGAGGGCGGCAAGGGTGGAACAGGAGAAGCTGGTCGGGGCGGCGCAGGATGCCACGCGGCTGGCGCGGGTGCGGTATCAGGGTGGCGCGACCAGCTTTCTGGAAGTGCTGACGACAGACTCCAACCTGTTTGCGGCGCAGCTTAATCTGGCGAGCGCACAGCAGAGCGAGGCGCTAACGCTGGTGCAGCTGTACAGTGCGCTTGGCGGCGGTTGGCAGTAAACTCTTCCGGCGTTCGGGCCGGAGCGCGCCCCTCAGGGTGTGCTCAGCGGGATCTCCGCGGCTGATGGTTTGCCGAGGCGCGGAACAAGCAGCTGAAAGATCGCGAAGGCGACAAGGTAGGCGGAGCCGGCCAGCGCGAAGATGAGTAGCGGATGTAACGAGAAATAGGATCCGACGATCCCGGTGAACACAACGCTGCCGAACGAACCGATCGCGCCCCCGATCCCCACCACCGTGGAGATGGCGGTGGAGGGGAACATGTCCGTTGGGGTGGAGAAAAGG
>CAXUIF010000044.1:13080-14372 GCA_964250995.1 uncultured Acidobacteriaceae bacterium | reverse complement strand
CAGCCTTGGTGTGCGGCGGCGGCCAGCGCAATCACAAGCGTTGCCGGCCAAGCGTTCCGTGGGAAGAGGCTGCCGAGGTGCGGCACGGTCACGATGGGCACGACGAGAAGAGCGCAGGTAATCATCGCGAACTTGCGGCCGGCGTTAACGGAGTGACCGCGGTTCATGCGCCAGCCTGAGAGCGCACCGCCAAAGATGGAGCCGAGCGACGAAACCATGTACACGGTGACGATCTCCCAGCGCGCATGCACAAGGTCCAGGCCGTAGGTTTCATGCAGGAACTTGGGAAGGTAGAAGAGATAAAACCACCAGATCGGGTCGGTGAGCCCCTTTGCGATCGAGAAGGCGTAAAGGCCGGGGCGCTTGAGGATCGCTGCGAGTGCCATTTTGCCGGCATGGGCCTGGCCTGAAAGCAGGTCTGCGCGCAAATTGGCTTGCGTCTGCGTGCTGCTGCGCCGTAGCCGGTCGTAGGGAAACAGCAGCCAAAGCACAAGCCAGAGCAGGCCCAGCGAGCCCGTGGCCAGGAAGCCGGCCTGCCAGCCGTAGCGGCCCGTGGCCCACGCCACGAGTACAGGGGCGACGAAGAAGCTGACGTTGGTGCCGGAGTTGAACAGGCCGGTGGCGAGCGCGCGCTCTTCGGCCGGAAACCACTCGGTTGTGGCTTTGATCGCGGCAGGGAAGTTGCCGGACTCGCCCAGGCCGAGCAGCAGGCGCGCAAGGCAGAAGCCGCCGACCGAGAACACGAGTGCATGGCTCATGGACGACAAGGCCCATACGCCGATCGCAAGCGCGTAGCCCACCTTGGTGCCGAGCTTGTCGATCAGCCGGCCGGCGGTGATCAGGCCGATGCCATAGGCGAGCTGGAAGCACTGCACAATGTGCTTGTAGTTGGTGTTGAAGACGACCTGATGGGCATTGTCGAGCCGAGGGTTCCAGCCCATAAAAGGCAGGGTATGCAGCAGGGGCTCGATCAGGGAGAGGACCGAGCGATCCATGTAGTTGATCGTGGTGGCGAGGAAGAGCAGAAAGCAGACCAACCAGCGAAGCTGAGGCCGGCTAGAGGCGGCAGCAAAGGTCCTGACATCGGGATCGGCCGTCAGGGGCATCCGCGCTCCGGCAAAGAGTGTGGCCAAGCGCAACAGGGAAGAGCCGCTGCGTGAGGCCTACCGAGGATAGCGTGCGGACGGAGCCGCGTGTCAAGCAGGGCACGAAGAAGGGATGGAGGCAGAAAGTGAAGCGGGGGGGGGGGGGGGGGGGGGGGGCGGGGGGGGGGGGGGGGGTGGGGTTTTGAG
>CAXUIF010000044.1:3090-13070 GCA_964250995.1 uncultured Acidobacteriaceae bacterium | reverse complement strand
TTGTTTGTTTGCTGTCCCATCTCTGCGGTTGCTTCCCCCCCCCCCCCCCCCGCTTCAGGATGTGTGAAGTATGGGTTAGAACTGCACTTTCAGAGCGAACTGAAACTGACGTGGAACGTAGTTCGGGTCGTAGTTGACGACCTGCCCGAAGTTCGCGCTGCCGAGTTGCAGGTTACTAGGATTGTTGTTGGGGATGTAGTAGTTGGGCGTATTAGAGAGGTCGAAGGCCTCGGCGCGGAACTGGACGGTGAGACGTTCGGTAACGGGAAAATCTTTGAAAAGGGACAGGTCGACGTGGCGGAAGCGCGGTCCAAAGAGAGAGTTGCGGACCTCATTGCCGATGGTGCCGAGGGGCTGGGGCTGGAAGGCAGAGGTGTTGAACCACTGGCTCAGTGTCTGGGGACCACGACCGTCGCCAACGAGGTTGGGACGATCACTGCCACCGCTGTTGATGGGGGTAGCGCGGTTGCCGTAAACGCCGGGGTCACCAGCCAACTGGTCGCTTGTGGAACCGCCGCTGCCACCATTGACGATAGTGATGGGTTTACCGCTTTGCCAGACGACGATGGAATTAACTTCCCAGCCGGCAAGCGCCTGCTTCTCGATCCCGTGCCAGTTATGGCCATATTGGAACTGGTAATCGAGTGAGAGGGCGAAGCGGTTGGCGATGTCGTTCTCCGCGATGCCGTAGTCGATGTGCGTGTTGTAGGGATTGGCGTTGTAGGCACCCTGATCTCCTTCTTCAGAGAAGCCGACGTTGTTGCTCATGGCCTTGCCCCAGGTGTAGTTGGCGTCGAAAGACAAACCTTTGCTGAAGCGACGCTGGAGTGAGGTCTGGAGAGCATTGTAGTTGGAGATGCCTTCGCTGACGCCGAAGCCTACGCTGCTGAGGTTGGGCAGCACCCCGCTCAAGGGGCGAGCGGAGGAGGCTGTGCCGGTTACGGAGTTGCCGGGCAGTGGAACGTTGATGTCGTTGATCGTCTGCGGCAGGTGGGAACCCTTGTTACCGACGAAGCCGATCTGGAAGACGTTGGCGCCGAACTGCTGCTCGATCTGCAGGTTGTACTGCTGGATCACAGCCGAGCGGAAGTTGGGGTCTTCGGCAATGAAAGACAGACCATTGCTGTTGATGGTTTGTGGTGTGGGAAGAGGGAGCCCGGCGTCAAAGGTCCCCGGAGCGCCTGCCGCGGAACCGGTACCTGTGCCGCAGGCCGGGTTGATAGACGAGGGCGAGACGTGGTTCGCGGTTGTCGGTGAGGTCTCGATTTGGTAGGCCAGCGTCGAAATGCAGTTTGGCGAGAATACCGACACGAAGGGGGCATTCTTCAGATCGAAATTGGAGGTGTAATTACCTGGGAAGTAGCTTAGACCGTAACCTCCGCGAACGACCGTGGACGGTGTCACGGAGTACGCGAACCCGACGCGAGGAGCTGCGTTGGAGTAGTCGGTCTTGATACCGGCAGTGTTGCTGACACCATTGACACCTGCCACCTGCAGTGCGCTGCCGATGTTGGACGTAGTCAGGGTCCGAGCGAGGTTGTAGTCGAAGTTGGCGATGTGATTATGCGCTTCAGTGAAGGGCGTGAACAGGTCGTACCGGACACCGTAAAGAATGGTGAGCTTGGGCGTCGCCTTCCAGGAGTCCTGGACGAAGAAGCTGGGCTCATAGGTACGGTAATCGGGAGTGTTGATGTTGTAGTTCCGGCTGTCGGAGCTGAAGGCGCCAATAAGGCTGGAGGCGAGGATGTTGTCGTTCTGGATCTGCTGATGATTAGCCACAGTGCCCGCGACGTTATCCGTGGTGAGGCCGAAACCGTATTGCCCCGCAGGGAAGGCGCTTTGCAGGTTACGCGCCTGACGGCGGATGTAGCTCGCGCCAGCGCGGATGGAGTGATTGCCGATGGTATAGCTGACCGTTCCGAGGTACTGGAAGGTGTTGTCAATGTCCTGCAGGGGAACGTAGGCCCCGTCGCCGATATCGTTGAAGGGACCAAAGGCGATGGGGGTGAGTTCGTTGGAGGTCGCGTCAAAGTTCATGTTTGGGCCGAAACCCACGGTAGTGTCTGCGTTCGCGCCGTAGTTAAGCGGGAGGGACAGATTATTGATGCGGGTGTAGGCGGCGCGGAGGTCAAGCAGGAGCCGCGGGGTGAAGATGTGGGTGTAGCCGAGGCCAATCTGGCTGGCGTAGTCCGTGGCTGGACCGGAGAAGTTGTAACGGCCACCGCTGATCTCCAAACCGTTGACGATGCCGAGCCCTGGGGGAGTAAAGGTCGTTACCTTGTTGTAGTCGTAACGCCCGAACAGCAGATTGTTCGCGTTGAAATGATGATCCACGCGGACGTCAAAGGTATTGCTGGACTGCGTTTCGTTGGGGCTGATGATGTAGTTGTTGGTCAGGCAGTTGAGGGGCTGGACAGTCCCAGGGGTCTGGCAACCAGGAGTGTTTGGGGCAGGGAATAGCTTCAGGTAGTTGAGGGCGATCGGATCGATCGAATGGCCGGCGGTGCCGTTGCCCGCGGCGACCAGAGCCTGGGGGGAGCCGCCGTTTAGGCTATTGATGTCGTTGTACTCGTTGATATTTGGAACGGTGTTGGAGTAGGTCTGGCCGCTAACCAGGCGCAGCCCTTCGTAATCGCCGAAGAAGAAGGTGCGATCTTTGCGAATGGGGCCGCCGATGCTGCCGCCGAACTGGTTCTGGCGTAGTTCAGGCTTGCGGCCCGTGGTTTGAAGCACGTTGCGGGCATCGAGGATGTCGTTGCGGAAAAACTCGTATGCCGATCCGTGGAACGCGTTGCTGCCTGTTCTGGTGATAATGGAAACCACGCCACCCGCAGTACGGCCAGCTTCGGGCGCGTAGCTGTTGGTCTGGATGGTGATTTCCTGGATGCCTTCGACGTTGGGCCGGACGCCGATGGCACCGATGATGCGTTCGTTATCGTCAATACCGTCGATGGTGTAGTCGTTCAGGGTGTTGTCCTGGCCGTTCACCGAGAAGCCTGAGGTTTGGCGGCGATCGTCGGGGCGGCCGCCGCTGGTGAGGCCGTTGCCGGGGCCCTCGTTGGCGCCAGGGACAATCTGGACGAGCTGCACGAAGTTGCGGCCGTTGAGCGGCAGATCCTGCACGGCCTGGGCGGTAACAGTGGAGCTGACCGTGGCATTATCGGCCTGCAGCAGCGGGGTAGCGGCTTCGACGTTGACGGTTTCTCCGACGGCGCCGGCCTGCAGCTTCACGTCGGCGCGGGCGCGGTCGCCGGCCTCGACACTCAGGGTGTTGACGGTCTGGGTCTTAAAACCAGGGACGTTAACAGTGACGTTGTAGGTGCCGACGGGCAGAAGACTGAAGGTGTAGTCGCCGCTGCCGCTGGTGGTAGAGGTCCGTTTCTCCTGGGTGCCGACGTTGGTGAGCGTGACTGTGGCGTTGGGGATCGACGCCCCGGTGGCGTCGGAAACGGTGCCGAGGATGTCGGCGGTGGCGAGCTGGGCGTGCAGCATGCCCGCACTGCACATCAGGACGGGTACAGCGAGCATGTAGCGACTGCCGGCGCCAAATCTTGGACTGCGTGTGTTGTGAAGATTGAACATCTTCTTTTCTCCTTCTTGTGACTGCCGCGGCGAGCGCGGCAGACGTTACGGCCATTTCCTTTGGGAGCCGGCTACGGCCTAGAGACCGTTGGCTGACTCCGCCTCCATACAGCACCAGCTTGGCCTATGCAAAGCAGCGCGCCGAGGGCCTGCTTTGCGGTTGTTCGCTGCAAGAAAAACGCTTGCTTACTGGCCAGAGCGTTGTATCACGGCGACAGAATGCCGTGTCAAGGGGGCGACAGTCCAGAGATTCTGCTGGAAACTAACGGGTTAACCGGAGATTGAACCCGCAAGCGCTTACATCGACGGGGAGTGGGGGTATGCTCCCCGGTCAAAGCTTTGCCTAAAGTTTGCAGGGAAGGGCAGATTGATTTGTACAGTGACCGGAAGCGAGGATCGGAATTGACGGTATTCGAAACGGAGAGGGAGGCGAACAAAGCTACACTCGAGCTGTGATGCACCTTCCCATGGACGATCTGCAGCCGCGCCTCTGCACGGTGCTGGCTGCTCTAGGGCTCAGCACAGAGCGCGCCGCGCTGGCCGCGCAGATGATCGCCGAAACGGATCGCGACGGCGTGCGGACGCATGGGATCGCGCGTCTTCCTCGCTTTGCGGAGATGGTGCGGCTCGGGCGCATCGATCCCCGTGCCGAGCCGGAGCGGGTGCTGGCTGCCGGGGCGCTGGAGCGATGGACGGGACATCGGGGTCCGGGGAACCTGGCGGCGCAGGCGATGACAGCGCGCGCCCTGGAGCTTGCCCGCGCGCATGGGATCGGCGCAGTGGCCCTGGGCGACACCACGCACTGGCAGCGTGGTGGCACCTTTGGGTGGCAGGCCGCTGAAGCCGGCTTTGCCCTGCTGGCGTGGACCAACACGATGCCCAATCTGCCGCCCTGGGGCGCGGTTAGCCCGGCGCTGGGCAACAATCCGCTGGTGATCGCGGTGCCGCGGGCCGGGGCACCCGTGGTGCTGGATATCGCCATGAGCCAGTTCTCTTATGGCGCGCTGGCCCGCTACCGGCAACGCGGGGAGCGGCTGCCGGTGCCCGGAGGCTTCGACGAGGACGGAGCCTTGACGCAGGAGCCGGCGGCGATCGAGCGTACCTGGCGCGCGCTCCCCATCGGCTTCTGGAAGGGGTCGAGTCTGGCGTTTGTGCTGGATCTCCTGGCAGCCATGCTCGCCGGTGGACAAGCGACGCATGAGATCGCCCCCGACCCGTTGGCCGAGGTGGGCGTTTCGCAGATCTTTCTCGCGATCCACCCAGCGGCGCTCAGCTCGGTAGAGGCCATGGAGCGTGCTGTGGATGACTGCGTGGCGGCCCTGCACGCGGCCGAGCCCGTCCAAGCCGGTGTCCCGCCGCGCTACCCGGGCGAGGGGACGCTCCGAACGCGGGAACAAAGTCTGCGGGAGGGCGTCTCCATCGAGGATGCCGTTTGGGCTGACTTCCTGGTGTTGGAGCGTGCGTTGGGACTGACGGGGCCGGAAACGGCGTAAGCGCCTGGCCTGACGCTAGGCGGGTCAAAGAGGGCCGATAGTAAGAGACAGTGTGGCCTGCTAACTAATCTGTTAGTAGCCCGTCTGAAGCAACAGACGGTATGCCTCCGAAGCGCTCCATTACGTTGACCGAAGCCGAACTCAGGCTGATGAAGCTGCTGTGGCGGCGCGGCGAATCTGCCGTCGCCGACCTGGTGCAGGCCTTGCCGGACGAAGCGCCCCTGGCCTACACGTCCGTGCTGACGACGGTACGCATCCTGGAAAAGAAGGGGTACGTAAGCCACCGGCAAGAGGGCCGGGCTTTTCTGTACAGCCCCTGCGTGGCCGAGTACGAGGCAAGCCGGAGCGAAGTGCGGCATATGCTGCAGCGTTTCTTCGGCAACTCGCGCGAGCGGCTGTTGTTGTCGCTGCTGGGCGATGCGGAGGTGACTCCGGAAGAGTTGGAACGCCTGAAACAGGCGATCGCGGAGGCTCCGGCCGACGCCGTGAAGCGCGCTCCCGAAGCGTCTGCTCCCGACGGGGTGGAGGAGGACGCCTAGCCTATGCTGCCTTTGCTTGAGAGGACGGAGATGGTGTCGCCACTCGCCGCGGGATCTCTGGTGGCATCCGTGTGGCAAGGCGTGTTGCTGACCGCGGGCGTGGCCCTCTGCCTGCGCCGGCTGCGCATGGTGACGCCGGCGGCGCGGTCGTGGGTTTGGACAGCCGTGTTGTTGCTCGTCGGGCTCCTGCCGGTGCTGGAGCGCCTAGTCCCGCATGCTGCGGCGGTGGGCCATCCCGTCGTGCATGTGGAGCCGATCTGGAGCGTGGCGCTTCTGGCTGTGTGGGTGGCCTGCTCCGCGGCACGGGCTGCGCAGCTGGTTTGGCAGGGTGTCCGGCTTGTGAAGGTCGCGCGGGGTGCCCGCCCTGTTCCCGTGGACGCTACCCTGGCGGCGCTGCTGGCTGGGCCGCGGCGTGCCGAACTGTGCGTATCTGCTGATGTAGACCGGCCGAGTGTGGCAGGGTTTCCCCGTCCGCGGGTGCTGCTCCCGACGGGTCTTCTGGAAGCCCTGTCGCGCGCGGAGCTGGAGCAGGTGGTGCTCCACGAGATGGAACATCTACGCCGGTGGGACGATTGGCTAAACGGCCTGCAGCAGCTCATGCTGGTGCTGCTGCCGCTGCATCCGGCGGTCTTGTGGCTGCATCGCCGGCTTTGCCGGGAACGCGAGTTGGCCTGCGACGATGGTGTGCTGCGGGCCACTGCGGCACGCAAGGCGTATGCGGCATGCCTGGTGCGGCTGGCGGAAGATGCCATGCGGCGTCGCGGCGTCGCGCTAGCCCTGAGTGTGCTGGGATCGCGGACGCGCGAGTCGGAGCTGGTGGGACGTGTACGGCGCATTCTGGCGGGTGCGGAGGAAGGCGTCCCCGGGGCGCGCTGGGGAGTGCGCGCGGGCATGGTGGCTGCGGGCGCGATCGTCGGGGCGGGCCTGTTGGCGGGCAGTCCGCAGTTGGTCTGTTTCGATGCAGCCCCTGCGTCGATGGCGCAGGCGGCCGCTCCGGCCCTCGCCGGCGACGGCGCCTTCCTCGCGAGGGAGACTGCGACACCGCTTTCTTCGCCGAAGGCTCCGCACATGATGCTGACCGAAGCCGTGATGGCCCCTCGGGTGCCTGCCGCCGGGCGGGTGGGGGTGCCTCCGCGGCTGCGGCGTAGAGCCGTGCTGCGGAGCACTCGCACGCCCCTTAAGCGCCTTGCCGCTCCAGCATGGACTCCCCTCGCGGCAGCGCCCCGGCCCGTGTCCTCGCGGAGGGTGCTCACCGAAGTGTTCGCTTCCCAACCGATGTATGCGGCCGTCCCATGGCGGGACGGCTGGCTGATCCTTCAACTGTAACCAACCTGGCTCCGAAGGAGGGGCCTTGCATGCCTACCTCAACTAAATCATTAGTAATCAGCACCGCCCGTTATGTCGCCCCTGCCCTTGTGTCGGCAGCGGTGGCGCTGGGCGCGGCCTCTGTGATCACCCACAACAACGTCCATGCTTCGGCGGTGACAGCATCACCGCTGGACGACCGCAGTGTGGCGGCGCTCGCCTCGCTGGACCAGGCGATGGAGTCCCTGGCAGCGCGCGTGACGCCTGCCGTAGTGAACATTGCAGTTACGTCCACGCCCTCCGACGAGGAGCTCCAGCAGGGGGCCAGTGCGCAAGGGCTGCCGCCGGGTCTGCAGCAGTTCTTTGGGCCCAACAGCCCGTTCGCCGGTGGGCAAGGCCGGTCGCAGCAGCCGCAGCCGCAGCAACAGATGCAGCACGGCATCGGCAGTGGTGTGATCGTCTCGCCGGACGGCTACATCGTGACCAATAACCACGTGGTGGACGGGGCCAAGGACATCAAGGTGACGCTGCATGACCGCCGCATCCTGAACGGCAGGGTAGTCGGCGTGGACAAGCTGACCGACCTGGCTGTGGTGAAGGTAAATGCGCAGGACCTGCCGGCGATCTCCTGGGGCGACTCGACCAAGTTGCAGCCCGGGCAGACGGTGCTGGCGTTCGGCAGCCCGTTTGGCTACCTGCAGTTTTCTGTGACGCGGGGCATTGTGAGCGCGCTGGACCGACCGGACCCGTTTGCCAAGGACGCTCACCGGCCGGGCGGCTTCATTCAGACCGATGCGGCGATCAATCCTGGCAACTCCGGCGGCCCGCTGGTGAACGCCCATGGCGAGGTGGTCGGGATCAACAACATGATCTACACCAACAGCGGCTCGTTTGAGGGCGCGGGCTTTGCGATTCCGTCGCAGGTCGCGCGTGCCGTCACGGCCCAGCTGATCGCGCACGGCAAGGTGGACCACGGGTATGTGGGGATCGCAATGAACGATGTAACACCGGACAACGCGCGCTTCTTCAACCTGCAGGAGGCTTCGGGCGCCATCGTGGCGCAGGTATCGCCGGACTCCCCGGCGGCCCATGCGGGGCTCAAGCAGGGCGATGTGATCACGTCGCTGAATGGGCAAAAGGTGGCCAACAGCAGCGCGCTGCAGGTGGCCGTGAGCCAGGTGACGCCCGGCACCAAGCTGGCGTTGGGCCTGCTGCGGGAGGGCAAACCGGCGACAGTTCAGGTGACCGTTGGCGTGTACAACCCGAACGGCACGCAGGTGGCGAGCGCGGAAGGTAGCGGGGCGCCGCAGAGCGGCAAGCTTGGGCTCGCGGTGAGCGACCTTACGCAGGATGCGCGGCAGCAGCTGCAGGTCCCGGAAAGCGTCCATGGGGCCGTGGTGCAGAACGTGCGCCCGGCCAGCCCGGCAGAAGATGCGGGCCTGGCACCTGGCGACGTGATCCTGGAGGTGAACCGCAGGCCCACCGCTTCCGCGGATCAGTTCGTGAGCCAGGTACACGGCAGCGCCAATGGAGATCTGCTGCTGCTGGTGTGGTCCAAGGGCAATGCAAGCTACCGTACGGTGCATGCGGAGGCGCAAAATGGCTGAGGTACGTGGGCTGTCGAAAGGGGCTGTCGTTTCCCTGCGGCAGCCCCTGCAGGCCTACAGGTTTGGCGAAGACGGGATTCGACTTTGGTACTCTAGGACCATCCTTGATCGGCCATAGCGAGTTCGCCCATGCAGCACAGGGAAGAAGCTGTGAGCAGGGGTTGGAACGATGGCGCGAGTAGTGGTGATCGGTGCGGGCGCGATGGGCCTGGCCGCGGCGTTTCGCGCGGCGCGGAACGGGCATGAGGTGGCGGTGGTCGAAGCGGCCTGGGACCCGGGCGGCATGGCCGGGCACTTCGACTTCGATGGGCTTTCGCTGGAACGTTTCTACCATTTCGTCTGCAAGACGGATGAGCCCACCTTTGCGCTCCTCGAGGAGCTCGGCATGAGCCAGGTGATGCATTGGCGGCCGACGAGCATGGGTGTGTTCACGGGCGGGCGCATGCACCGTTGGGGCGATCCGGTGGCGCTGCTGAAGTTTCCCTTGCTGACGTTGTGGCAAAAGCTGCGCTATGCGCTGTTTGCGTTTGTATGCGTGCGCCGCAACCGTTGGGAAGCGATCGAGCCCGAATCGGCGAAGAGCTGGATCATCCGGTGGTGTGGGCGGAGCGTATATCAGCGCCTGTGGAAGCCGCTCTTCGACTTCAAATTTTACGAGTTCGCCGACGGCATCTCGGCAACGTGGATCTGGACGCGCATCCGGCGTATTGGGCGCTCGCGCAAGAGCCTGATGCAGGAGGAGCTCGGCTACATCGAAGGCGGCACGCTGACCCTGGTGAACGCGCTGATCCGCGACATCGAGGTGCATGGCGGCAGCGTGCATCTGGGGGCCGCGGCGCAGAAGGTGCGGACCGCAGGCGGGCGAGTGCAAGGTGTGGAGACCAGCAAGGGCTTCTTTTCAGCCGAGGCGGTGATCTCGACGGCCCCGACGCCCTATGTTTCCGCGCTGATCCCCGATCTGCCGGCGGACTGGAAAGCACGCTATGACGCGATTCTTAACATTGGGTGTATTTGCGTCATCTTCAAGCTGCGCCGCTCGGTTTCCCCGCACTTCTGGGTGAATGTGTCGGAGCCGGACTTTGAGATCCCGGGCATCATCGAGTTTTCCAACCTGCGGCCTGTGGGTGGGGACAGCATTGTGTATGTGCCGTACTACATGCCCGTGACGCAGGCGAAGTTCAGCTGGCCCGATGAGCAGTTGCTGGCGGAGGCGTTCCACTGCTTGCAGCGTGTGAATGCGGCGCTCACCGAAGACGATGTGAAAGCGACCAAGGTGGCGCGGCTGCGCTATGGCCAGCCCGTGTGCGAACCTAACTTCGCGGCCAAGTTGCCGCCCGTCCAAACACCCATTGTGGGCCTTCAGGTGGCTGACACCTGCTTCTACTACCCAGAGGATCGCGGGATCGCCGAAAGTCTGCGACTGGGCCAGGCGATGGCGGAGCGGCTGGGCAGGG
>CAXUIF010000044.1:0-2990 GCA_964250995.1 uncultured Acidobacteriaceae bacterium | reverse complement strand
TTCCGGGTACTTGTAATAGGCGTCGCCCAGGCCTCCCTTGGTGTACAGGAGAGTCGGAAAGCGCCGCGCCTCCCAGCGTGCTAGAACCTGCGGCAAAAGGGCCTGGTCGAAGGCGGTACCGGGGTGGAACCAGGCAGGGAAACCTGCCGGTGAGGGCAGCCCCAGGGCCATATAGCTGTAGTCCAGACGCGTGCCGAAGAAGAACGGGCCGGGGTTGGTGGTGATGGCTTGCTGGACCTCGTTGTCGACTTCGACAAAGGTTTCGCTAACGCGCATGTGCTTGAACCGACCTGCAGTCAGGAGGTGGTCGCGATCCTGCCATTCAAAGAAGAAGTGCGGACCGATGGTGTAGACACGATCGCGCGCGGCGCCGATGTAAAGATCAGAGGCAGCCATGCCACACAGCAGAGCCACGGTGTAGCGGCGCGTTTGCGGGCTCTGGGCGTGCAGCGCAAAGGCAAGCAGACCCAGCGCACTGACCAGCACCGTCGCTTCCACGTCCCGCAGTTCGCCATTGCCGCGCAGGCCGTAGATGGCGATCACAGCGGAAAGTGGAAAGAAGAGCCACACAGCCGCGGCGCGCAGGCCGTCGGTACGGCGGCGCGCCAGGAACGGCCGCACACAGCTGAGCAAAGGGAGGCACAGGGCCGTGTACCAGAGCTCGACCAATCGCTTTTCGCCCTGACGAAACTCATCGAAGCCGAAGCTGCTGAAGGCGCCGCGTTCTTTGGCTGCGCCGCGGTAGGCGGCCAGCATGGCCGGGATAGAGATATGTGCAATAAGAAAGATGGCAAGCGTCAGTCCTATGCCGGCCGCACACAGCATGAGGATACGCAGGCGCTGTTTAGAGACGACCAGAAGCAGCCCAACACAGCCAACCAGCGTGACCCCTGCAATGTTGGGCTTGGCCAAGGCAAGCAGGGCCATCGAGACGACAAAGGAGCTTTGCGCCAGGCGATCGTGCGGTGTGCGCGTAAGCAGCAAAGACGAAAGGAAGAACACCGCAGCCAACAGCAGCGTCGTGTTGTTGTACCACCAGAAGCAGCAGGAAAGCATGGTTGCGCTTTGGAGCGTGCAGGCCACGCCAAGTGAGCCCAAAACACCCATGCCTAGGCGTCGAAACAGCGGGTAGAGCCACACCAGGGTGACCACGGCAAACAGAGCGGTAAAGAACAGCATCGCGTCCCAGGACACGCCGAAGAGGCGGAACGCGATGACCGTGCCCAGGTTAAACAGGGGCGGAGAGGTGGTCGGGAAGTCGACATAGGGTCGTTGTCCCAGCATCTGTCGCCAGCCGGTCTCGGCAATGATGTTGTAATCGAAGCCGCCGAACTGCCATCTGCCAAAGTGGACGATAAACACAGCACACAGCAGGCAGGCAAAGGCCACGGCGCAGAACGCGATCCACCGACGGGCCGTGGTGGTGCCTTGCCATTGGCGGGCGGCGAGGGCAGCTGTAACGGCAGGTTCCCACAACCACGCTGTCACAAACGCGCCAAGGAGGGCGAGGTTGGCGCGGTACAGCGCGCGCATGTAGTAGATATCCGCGCTGAAGCGGCCGAAAGACTTCCGGATCACGAGCCTGGGGTGCAGGAAGAAAAAAGTGAAGACGATGAGCGCTGCGCAGCCGCAAAGGATCTGCCAGGCAAAGTCAGAACGTCCAGGCCGTTCGGCGTCAGCAAGCGGATGCGTGGGCTGGCCCTGCGGAACAGCAGACACGGGTGCGGGCACGGCTCCTCCAGGGCACTCGCGGACGGCTGGTAAGGGCGGCGTACGCTGCTCCTGATTGTACGGGCTTGGCTGGACGCAACCAGGGTGGGCCCATAGGATAAGAGCAGCATGGCTGGAAAGATTGTGGTGACGGGAGCCGCGGGTCTTGTGGGACAAAACCTGCTGCCGCGATTGAAGGCGAAGCACCTGGGTGAGATTGTCGCAATCGACAAGCACCCTACAAACGTGGCGATTTTGCGGCGGCTGCATCCGGATGTGGAGGTGATCCAGGCGGATCTCTCCGAAGCAGGCGAGTGGCAGCGTGCGCTGGACGGCTGCACGCACCTGATGATCGGCCATGCGCAGATCGGCGGTCTGTATCCAGCCGAGTATGTGAAAAACAACGTCACGGCAACGGAACGTCTGCTGGATGCGGCATTGCGCTACAAGGTGCCGTATGCGGTGAGCATCTCGTCCTCTGTCGTGAACTCGAAGGCGGTGGATGACTACACCGAGACGAAGAAGGCGCAGGAAGCCCTGGTGGCGCAGTCGGGGATCAAGCAGGTGGTCCTGCGGCCGACGTTGATGTTCGGTTGGTTCGATCGCAAGCATGTGGGTTGGCTGGCGCGCTTTATGCAGCGCGTGCCGGTGTTCCCGATTCCGGGCAACGGAAAATTTCTACGCCAGCCGTTGTATGCGGGTGACTTCTGCGATGTGATCGTAAGCTCCATCGAGCACGAGACGACGGGTGCCTACAACATCACGGGACAGGAACGCGTGCACTACATCGACCTGATGCGTGCAGTGAAGCAGGCCGTTGGGGCGAAGGCACGCCTCATCAGAATTCCCTACAGGGTGTTCTGGATGCTGCTGAAGCTGAACGCGATCCGGGACAAGAATCCCGCCTTCACGGCCAGGCAGCTCGAAGCCTTAGTGACACCGGATGTGTTCGAGGTCATCGATTGGCCGGGGATCTTCGGCGTGCGTGCGACCTCGCTGCAGGAGGCGCTGGACCAGACGTTTCGCGATCCGACTTACTCGCAGGTGGTGCTGGATTTCTGATCGTACGGTGGCTAGCTTGCGAGCGAAGTGAACAGATCGAATCACGCACTCAGGATTGTGACTTCGAGAGGTGCTGCGGGGTCAGGAGGTGGTCGCATCGCTGGAGCGTGTCGCGTCGCGGAGGCTGACGCCCTGCAGGCGCGAGGCGATCAGCCCTGCAGGAATGATGCTGAGCGAGGTCGTAAGCAGGGAAAGCGTGCCGCAGGCGGAGGCGGTTT
>CAXUIF010000043.1:0-17877 GCA_964250995.1 uncultured Acidobacteriaceae bacterium | reverse complement strand
ATTACAGCGGCCTTCAGTCCAGCCTCGAAAAGCGCTTCTCCAACGGGCTCTCCTTTCTCGCCTCGTACACACTTTCCCATAGCATGTCGAACGTGGATAGCGGTTTTTCCACCTTCGCTGCTGTGGCCGAAAACAAATACAACCAGTACCCGGAGTGGACCATCTCGAACGCTGACGTCAGGAATCTGGCGAAGATCAGCGGTGTGTACGAGCTGCCCATCGGTCCGGGGAAAGCCTTGTTAAACAACAAGAACATAACAGGCGAAGTGCTTGGGGGCTTTCAGACGGCCTTCATCCTGACTTATCAGTCCGGTACACCGTTCGGCATCTCTGAGAACGGCAGCCCGCTGGGAAACCCGGGAAGCTTCAACCGTCCCAATCGCAACCCGGCAGTTCCCCTCAGCACGCATAACGTCCATCCCACCGGCCAGGCAAGGGTCACGACCTCCGCGATCCCAGCCGGTGCCTTCACCCTTACCGGGCCGTACGAGCTCGGCAACGCGCAACGTAACTACTCGGAACTACGGAACCCCGGCTTCTACAATGAAGACCTCAACATCCGGAAGACGTTTGCTCTTGGAGAACGGTTCCACTTCTTTCTGCAAGCAGACTTCTTCAACGCTCTGAACCGGACAATCTTCAACAACCCCGACAACAATCTAAGCCACAGCACGTTCGGTACCCCTGGCGTTGGACAGAGCAACACGCAACGCCAGGGCCAACTCACGGGCAAGATCGTTTTCTGACCTGCCCCTTCCTCAGCTCCACAGAAGGGCTGCCCGGCATGCAGCCCTTCCGCCCTTTGCTCTTCGCGGACGTGATTCAAACGGAATGATCTTGGCCCCACAACTTGTCCTCGCCGTCCTTGCAGCGGCTCTGACCGTGCCCGCGGGCCATGCACAGAGCGCTGCGGTGCAGCAGCTGTACGAGCAGGCGCACGAGGCCCAGCAGACCGGCAATACCGAAAAGGCCATCGCCACCTACCGTGAGTTGTTGCGTCAGGACCCAAGCATCGCACCGGCCTACAACAACCTCGGGCGGTTGTACTTCAACCTGAACCGCTTCGCTGAAGCCGCGGAGGTGCTCGAGCGCGGTCTGGCCCTTAACCCTGATATGGCCCCTGCCCAGATCATGCTCGGCGCCAGTTACCTGCAGCTCAACCAGCCCGAAAAGGCCCTTGAGCCTTTGCAGCAAGGCATCCGCAGCTTGCCCGACGACCACTTTGCACAACAGACCCTCGCGGAGGCACTGCTCCGCACACACCGCACGCCGGAGGCCGCGGCGCAACTGCAGAAACTGGTCCAGGCAGACCCGCAGGATCAACAGAGCTGGTATCTGCTCGGCAAAGTGGAGCTGCAGCTCTCCCAGGAGGCCTTCGCCCGCATGCGGTCCATCAATCCGAACTCCCCGCTTGCCCACCAGCTCTCCGGAGAAATCATGGAAAGCATGCAGAACACGCCGGGCGCCATCGCGGAATACAAGCAGGCGCTTTCCCTGGCCCCCGAGGACGCCGAGGCGCTTTCACACCTGGCCAGCTTGTATTGGAGCACCGGCGACTGGGCTGCCGCAAAGCCCGCGCTGACCCGCTACATCGCCGAGCGTCCGGGCGATTGCGGCGCGCAATGGAAGCTTGCCAACACGCTTCGTCAGTTGAATGAGGATGCCGGAGACATATTGGCGCATGCCTCTGCTGCCGTGCAGGCGTGCCCCGATCTCCCCCAGGCGCACGCGGAGCGAGCGCGTGCGTTGCTGAAAGAGAACAAGCCGGCCGAGGCCCTCGCCGACCTGAAAGCCGCAGAAGCAAAAGCTCCCGACGAAACCTCCGTGCAGTTCTTGATGGCCAAAGCGTATCGCGCGGTAGGGGACCCGGTCAGGGCCAACGCCGCCATGGCGCGCTTTACGGAGCTGGACAAGGCTCAGCACGGAGCGCAGGAAAAGCACGCTGCCGAGGTGCTTTCAGCAAACCAGTAGCTGCGCTCAACAATGATTTCGTGCACGTCAACCCACTTCGCCATCACCTCGTTCCTTCGAATCACCTTGGAGACCCTATGCAATCCCTTCGCACCCGCTTGCTCGCGGCGGTTTTAACCTCGACGGCCCTTACCGGTGTCGCGGCGTCCCAGACTACCGAGAAACCGGACCTTACCAAGCAGCCCACGCTCTACGCTGTGGGCTATGCGCATCTGGATACCGAGTGGCGGTGGGAGTATCCGCAAGTCATCGACGAGTACCTGCGCAAGACGATGGACGACAACTTCCGCCTGTTTGAAAAGTACCCGCACTACACCTTCAACTTCAGCGGGGCCAACCGCTACCGCCTCATGCAGGAGTACTTCCCCGCGCGGTACGCGAAGCTCAAGCAGTACGTCGCGCAAGGGCGCTGGTTCCCGGCCGGCTCTTCCATGGAGGAAGGCGATGTGAACGCGCCCAGCGCTGAGGCCATCATCCGGCAGATCCTGTACGGCAACGAATGGTTCCGTAAGGAGTTCGGCCAGGCGAGCGCGGAGTACATGCTGCCGGACTGCTTCGGCTTTCCGTCGTCGCTGCCCAGCATCCTCGCGCATACCGGCGTGCAGGGTTTTTCCACGCAGAAGCTGAGTTGGGGATCGTCGGCCTATGCGGGCGGTCCGGAGTCGCTGGAAGAAACTCCGGAAGGCACACCGTTCAACGTGGGGGTGTGGGTCGGTCCGGACGGTCACAGTGTCCTGGCTGCCCTCAACCCTGGCTCCTATAACGGCAGCATCACCACCGACCTCAGCAGCCCGCTGCCGCCTCCCCCTGCCAACCCCGCACTGGCTGATGCGACCCAACGCATGGCCGCCCTGCGCAAGAAGTTCGACGCGGCACGCTCCGCCAATCAGACTCCGGATCCGAAGGACGTCCAGGAGTTCTTCAACCTGCGCAATGAGCAGGCCGCGCTTTCACGCGAACAACGCGACCTCTCCTTGCAGCAACATCAGGGTGACTGGGCTGCACGCGTGATGACCAACGGCAAAGTCACCGGCCTGTTCACGGACTACCATTACTACGGCACGGGGGACATCGGGGGCGCGCCGGATGAAGAGTCCGTGAAGCGCCTCGAAGCCATCATCACGAAAGGCAAGGTGGATCTGCCGCCGGAGACAGGCTTCTATCGCCGCGGCCAGCCGCATCCCGCATGGCCTGAGGTGCAGGTGGGCGAGGGGCCCGTGCACGTGATCTCGGCCACGGCGGACCAGATGTTCCGCAATGTTTCCGCCACGGAAGCGGCGGCGCTGCCGCGCTACACGGGCGAGATGGAGTTGACCAATCACTCTGCGGGTTCGTTGACGTCGCAGGCGTACCAGAAGCGCTGGATCCGGCAGGAGGAACTGCTGGCCGACGCTGCGGAGAAGGCGTCGATCGGCGCACAGTGGGTGGGCGCGCGGACCTATCCGCAGGATCGCCTGAACAAGGCGTGGACCCTCGCCATGGCGGCGCACTTCCACGATCTGGCCGCGGGTACCGCTACGCCACGCTCGTATGAGTTTGCCTGGAACGATGATGCCATCGCGATGAACCAGTTTGCGGATGTGCTGAAGAGCGCTACGGGCGGCCTCGCCGCAGGCCTGGATACGCAAAGCAAAGGCATTCCGTTGGTTGTCTTCAACCCGCTGAATATCACGCGGCAGGACCCCGTCGAGGCGGAGGTACATTTCGCCGGCGGCCTCCCGAACGCCGTGCATGTCACCGCACCGGACGGCACGGCCCTCCCCGCGCAGATCAGCAACGGCAAAGTGCTCTTCCAGGCGAGTGTGCCGTCGGTCGGCTACGCCGTCTACGACGTCGAACCCGGAGCCGCGAAAGGGGCCTCGTCGTCTGCTTTACGCGTCTCCAACAACCAACTGGAAAACGCCTTCTACCGCATCAGTGTGAATGAAGACGGCGATGTGGCCAGCATCTTCGACAAGACGGCCAATCGCGAGTTGCTCGCCGCTCCGGCGCGGCTCGCGCTCTCCTACGACAACCCCACACAGTGGCCTGCCTGGAACATGGATTGGGAGCAGGAACAGGCAGCCCCGAAGGGCTATGTCTCCGGTCCCGCGAAGATCCGCGTCGTGGAAAACGGTCCCGTACGTGTTGCCGTAGAGATCACCCGGGATACGGCCGGCTCCCATTTTGTGCAGACCGTTCGGCTCTCCGCGGGCGATGCCGGCAAGCGTGTGGAATTTACCAACGTCATCGACTGGAACACCAAAGAGAGAAACCTCAAAGCCGTCTTCCCGCTTGTCGCTTCCAACGAAATGGCCACCTATAACTGGGACATCGGCACCATCCAGCGGCCCTCGGCAGAGCCCAAGAAGTTCGAAGTGCCCTCGCACCAGTGGATCGATCTGACCGATATGAGCGGTCAGTTCGGCACCACGATCCTGACCGATGACAAGAATGGCTCCGACAAGCCCAACGATCACACGCTCCGGCTCACGCTGATCCGCACCCCGGGCGTCGCGGGCGGGTACGCCGACCAGGCCACGCAGGACATCGGCCACCATGAGTTCACCTACGGCCTGGCCGGACACGCCAACGGCTGGCGCGAGGCGCAGACAGACTGGCAAGGAGAACGGCTGAATGCCCCATTGCTCGCCTTTGCCGCACCCAAGCACGCGGGCGCTCTTGGCCGCAGTTTCTCGCTCGTTAAGCTGAGCAACCCGCGCGTCCGTGTGCTGGCGCTGAAGAAGGCCGAAGACAGCGATGAGGTCATCGTGCGACTTGTGGAGCTGGACGGCCGGCCGCAAGCTGATGTCCACGTTGCCTTCGCCGCGCCGGTCACCGCCGCGCGTGAGGTCAACGGACAGGAACAACCGCTCGGGGCGGCCACGGTCACCAACGGGGATCTCGTGACGTCGTTCGGCGCCTACCAGCCGCGCACCTTCGCCTTGAAGCTGGCGTCGGCGAAACAGCAAGTCGCGGGTGTCCACTCGGCACCGGTAAGCCTGCCCTACGACCTCGCCACTGCCACCAACGACGGAGACGCTTCAACCGCCGGCTTCAACGGCAAGGGCGATGCCCTTCCGGCGGACATGCTCCCCACACAACTCACCTTCAACGACGTCGTCTTTCAGCTCGCCCCGGCAAAGACGGGGACGCCTAACGCCCTCGTCGCCAAAGGACAGCAAATCTCCCTGCCGCCGGGCCACTACAATCGCGTGTATGTGCTGGCTGCGGCCGCGGGAGGCGATCAGCAGGCCACCTTCCACGTGGGCGACAACGCGGCGGCTCTGACCATCCCAGACTGGAGCGGTTTCCTCGGTCAGTGGGACGATCGGCAGTGGAGTTCCTATGACCCCAAGCATGACAAATACGGGGACATGACAGGGCTGAAACCAGGCTTCATCAAGCGCGCCGATCTCGCCTGGTACAGCAGCCATCATCATGACGCCGCGGGCGCGAACGTACCGTACAGCTACTCTTACCTGTTCGGTTACGGCATCGACGTGCCCGCGGGAGCCAAGACATTGCAACTGCCGAACAACGAAGCCGTCCGCATCCTCGCGGTCTCGGTCGCGCAGGAGAACACCGAAGCGACTCCAGCGCAGCCGCTCTACGATGTGCTTCCGGTGGCAGAACGCGCGGCCGTGACACCCTAGCCCACTGCAGTAAGCGGCCTGCCCTCAGCCATTCAGCGCAGGGCAGGCCGGTTCGCCTCGCGAGGAGCCTTCAAGGCCAGGATCGTTGCCTTAGTGTGAGCCAGCGCCTCGGCGCCACGCGCAAACTCAAGCGACCGATGCAACGCTTTCGCTTTCGCTGCGGTCTTGGCGGCACCGCGCATCATCTTGTAGATGCCCGTCAACTCACGGGCCGGCTTCGGATCGTGCTCAGCCCACCTGGTGTCACCGCGCTCGATCAGGTGGTCGTACTCCTCACGCGCGGCTTGCGTGAGCTCTTCGCTCACACCTTCCTCCGCGTCCTCTGACGCAAGCGAACCAAACGCCAGATGTTCGGCGGCACGCAGCAAGTTGGCGGCGCTCTTGGCATCGTTGGTGCCGAGCGCGTTCTGGGCAAAGCGCGACAGCGTCTCCACCCCATCAAGCGACTCGGCGCTCAGTTGCCCTTGAAGGATGTGCAGCCGATGCAGGTGCTCATAGGCCCGGCGCACCTCCTGCCCCGGTTGCTTGGCACCCTTCTTGGCTGCTTTCTTCGCTGCTTTGTTGGCGACCTTCTTGGCTGCTTCTTTCAAGGGCATCTTGTCTCTCCGTTCAACGTTTTGCAAAAGTTGTTTCATTCTGTTGACCGGCGGACGGGTTTGGTCCGCAGGGACTGCTTGTCCAGGCTTTCCACCAACTCCGGCGGGCTATGCGGCTTCTTTTGGCTCGCATTTTCGACCACGGCACGCATCCAGTACTTGCCTTCGCTGTCGGTTTCCACGCCGTGGGTTTCACGCTCAAAGCCCGGAAACCGTCGCCCAAATTGCTCCATCGCCAGGATCAGCTTCATCACCGGGCTGTTCTGGTCGCCAAGCCGCTCTCCCGGCATGCTCATCGGAATGCCCGGAGGATACGGCACCAGCATGACCGGTGCAATGCGCCCCGCCATCTCCTCAAAGGGGATCTTCTCCGTTTCGCCGCGCACCAGCTTTTGATACGCCTGCGCCGGCGTGAGCACCGGGTCGAAGTCCTCGTCGCACGCGGCATTCACCAGCCCCGCCAGATTCATCTCGATCATGGCCGCATGCATCTCATCGCTCAGTTCGCGCAGCGTTACGTTGCGATAGCGGCCGGGGAAGCGTTGCACCAACTCCGGCATCGCCTCGGAAAGGTCGGCATCGCTGTCATAAAGCCGTTTGAACTCAAAGAGATTTTCCAGCAACGCGCCCCATTTGCCTTTGCTCGTGCCCACGGAAAAAAGAACTAAGACGGTGTAGTCGCCGTTGCGCGCGATCTCTACGCGGCGGCCGTCGAGAAACTCGACAAGGATCGCCGCCGGAATGCCCCATTCCTCGATCACACCTTGTGCGTTCTGCCCCGGCATCAGGATGGTGACCTTGGTCGGATCGAGCATGCAATACTCGTCCGCGATGTCCTCGTCCTGAAAGCCGTGCCAGCTCTCGCCGGGCTTCAAGGTCCAGCAACTCGGTGTGCTGATCAGCATCTTGTCGGGCGCTTCCTCAAGCACAAACGTCTCACCGCTCACGGGATCGGTCACCTGCTCGGGCTGGTACAGGCGAAAGAACCAGCCATCGCCGTTGGATTCGGCCAAACGCAGCCGGTGTGCGACCGAGGACATGGCTTTGCGAAAGCTCACCGCATCCCCGATCGTCTCTTCCATGAGCGTATGCCCTGCGGGCTCGTCCATCATGGCTGCGGCCACATCGAGAGACGCGATCAGCGGGTAAAACGGCGACGTCGTGCCATGCATCATAAAGGCTTCGTTGAACTGGTCGAAGTCCAACGGCGCACGGTCGCTCAACTTCACGTGCACCATCGAGCCCATCGAGAAGGCAGCGAGCATCTTATGCGTCGACTGCACCGCAAAGATCGCGGGCCGGTTCGGCATCTCGTCCGGGACGCCCATCGCAAAACGCCCCTTGTAGATCTCGTGGAACTTCGCGTAGGCATACCAGGCCTCGTCAAAGTGGACACGCGGTACGCTCTTCGCCAACTGCTCGACCACTTTGTTCACGTCATAGCAGAGCCCGTCGTAGGTGGAGTTCGTGACCACCGCATAGCTTGGATTGCGCGAAGTCGCCCCGGGTGTGAAGGGGCAACGATCGATCAGCTCCTTCACCGACTCCGGACTGAAGCGCCGCAAGGGCACTAGGCCGATCATGCCGTAGCCGTTCCGCGTCGGCTTGAAGTACACAGGCCGCGCGCCGGTCACCGTGAGCACATGCGCAATCGACTTGTGGCAGTTTGCGTCCGCCAGCACAATGTCGTCGTTGGCAATGACGCCATGCCCGACAATCTGGTTCGACGTCGAGGATCCGCTGAGGACGTAGAACGTCCAGTCCGCACCGAAAATGCGCGCTGCGTTGCGTTCGGAGTCGCCCGGCGGTCCGATGTGATCGAGCCATGAACCCAGCGGCGCGGTGGAGATCCCCAGGTCAGCACGTAAAAGGTTCTCGCCGAAGAAGCGGTGAAATTCCATGCCGATCGGGTGCTTCAAGAAGGCAACGCCGCCCATGTGCCCGGGAGCGTCCCAGGAGTACGCGCCCTGGTCGGTGTACTTCTGCAGCTCGCGAAAGTACGGCGGAAGCAACGCCTCATGGTAGCGCTCCACGGCGAAGTCCACGCGGTTCGCAATGAAGGCAGGCGTGTCGCCGAACAGGTGGATGTACTCGTGTACCTGCCGCACCACTTCCAGCGGCAGCTCGCTTACCAGCGTGCGGTCGGCAATGAGGAAGATCGGAATTTTCTTGTTGCGCTGACGTACGGCGCGCAGGATCTGAAGCGCTGCGTGTTCGGCAAACTGATTGTCCCCTTCGAGATCCCAGTCCAGCAAAATCGCGCTGTAGGACGGATCCGACGTCACCAGGGACAGACCATCCTCCGGTGTGGAGGTCCGCACCACTTCGTAGCCTTCATCCTTGATGGCATCGACGAGCCGCTCCATCGCCCGGTCGGAGACGGATTCCGTCCCACCAAGTTCGCCCGCAATCAACAACACCCAACGCCGCTCATTCATCGCTGTCTATGCTACCGCCCTTCGATGAATGCGACGCGGTATGCGCTGCGCGTCGGCCAAGCCGCTTGTAACCGCATCAACTCAGCGTTTCCTGGAGCTTGCCCAAGGTCCGTGCCAGGTCCTTATCGTGACGCTTCTGCTCGTCGATCTTGGAGATCGAATGCATCACCGTGGTGTGATGCTTGCCGCCGAACTGACGGCCGATCTCCGGCAACGAAGCTTCGGTCATCTGCTTGGCCAGGTACATCGCGATTTGCCGTGGCACCACGATCTGCCGCGAGTTGTTCTTCTGCTTCAACTCACCCACCCGCATGCCGAACTGCTCGGCGACAGCCCGCTGAATGGCCTCGATGGTGATCTTGCGCACCTGCGTGTCGATGAACTGCTTCAGGCACTGCTGCGCCGTAGGCAGCGTGATCTCCACGCCATGGAGCCCGCACCACGCCAGCAGCCGCACCAGCGCGCCTTCCAGCTCACGCACGTTGGTCCGCACGTTGCCTGCAATGAACAGCGCGACGTCGATGGGCAGGTTGGTGTTCTCCATCTCCGCCTTGCGCTGCAAGATGGCCACCTTGGTCTCAAGATCCGGCGGCTGAATGTCGACCACCAGCCCCCACTCGAAGCGCGAGCGCAGACGATCCTCAAATCCGTTCAGATCCTTGGGGGGCCGATCGCTTGCAATCACGATCTGCTTCATGCTCTCGTGCAGCGTGTTGAAGGTGTGAAAGAACTCCTCCTGCGTGCGCTCCTTGCTGGCCAGAAACTGAACGTCATCGATCAGCAGCACGTCGGCGGAGCGAAACCGGTCGCGAAAGCTGGTGATGCGATCGTGCCGGACGCAGTTGATCATCTCGTTGGTGAAGGCCTCGCCGGTGATGTACGTGATCGCCGCATGGGGCTGACGGTGCTTCACGCCATGCCCAATCGCATGCATCAGGTGGGTCTTTCCCAAACCGACGCCGCCGTACAAAAACAACGGGTTGTACATGCGCGAGGGACGCTCGGCCACGGCCTGTGCGGCCGCATGCGCAAACTGATTCCCCGAGCCCATCACAAAGCTGTCGAACTGGTACCGCGGATTCAGCTGCGAAGCCGAGTTCCAGTCAAAGCGGCTCTGCTCGGCCGTTGGGGCTGGGGGTGGAGGCGGCAAAGGACGATTCGGCCGGGGCACGTTGGCCGCATGCGTCGGTTGCGGCGCAAACCCGCCATCTTCGCGCACGCGCGCCGCCGTCGGCTCGGCCGGTGGCGCCTGGAATGTCACTTCGTCGATCTCGAGCCCGAGCGTGTCGATCGCCTCGTGAATGTGATCGCCATACCGATCGCCGATACTTTCAAACTCAGTAGACGGCACACGCACATACAACGTGCGCCCTTCGATGTGGGAGAACCGCGTGGGCTTGAGCCAGGCCTCGAAACTCTGCCGCTTGACCTTCTTCTCCAACGCACCAAGGATGCGCAACCACTGGTTCAGAACGGCGGCGGGGACTGGAACAAATGACATCGAATGCGTCTTCCTTCATATCGTAACGTTCGTATTCAAACCCGGAGATCGGCAAAAAGATGCCGCAAAAGGGCGCAGAAGCCTCATCAGCACACGGAGGTGTGTGCGGCTGGGAGACTTACCGTTTCTACTTGAGCTCAGCCGCCGAGCGGATGAGAGAGTGCAGCAGGTAAGGGCTTCGAGCTTCCTTGCGGCAAGCCGCCCTTTGTCGGAACGGAGTCGATACTAGCACGTCGGCTACGCGCTTCCGGAAGGGCCGAAAGGCAAAATTTCTGCGTCCTCACCTGCTTGCACCAGCCGTGGTGAAACTCAATTTTGGTTGCTCACGCTCTCTCCCAAAGTTCCCAGGCACCGGTTACGGAAGGGTCCTCACGATTGCCGATCCTGTCCCTTGTCGGCTATACTTCAGTCTCGTCGCGATGCGCATCTCCGCGGAGATAGCCTGTCCCAGCATGTGCCTCGGCCATGCTACGTGGCCTAGCGAAAAAGCTCGAGAAAGCAACAGGACAATCCCATGCCGAAACGTACCTTTCAACCAAATCGCCGCCGTCGCAGCAAGGTCCACGGCTTTCTTAGCCGGATGAAGACTAAGGCCGGCGCCGCTGTGCTGAACCGCCGCCGCGCCAAGGGCCGGCATAAGATCGCGGTTTCGGCCGGCTTCCGCGACTAGCCGCTGACGTGACCAAGGAATCCGGGAAAGCGCATCCCATGCAGACGCCCGTCGATCTGCAGGCAGCGTGCGAATCTCTCCCTCAGCTCTGGTCGCCGCGCGTGGTTGGCTGCGTGAACGATCAGTACGTCAAAGTGGTGCGGGTACATGGCGAGTTCCCCTGGCATGCACATGCAGCCGAGGACGAGATGTTTCTTGTGCTCCGCGGCGCGCTGTGCATCGGACGTGCCGCCGAGGATGGCGGTGACGTGCTGGTCCACCCGGGCGAGTTCTTTGTTGTGCCACGCGGCGTGCGCCACAACACCTCGGCGCGGGATGAGACATGGATCGCGTTGATCGAAACGGTGACCACGGAACACACCGGCGGCGAACAGACGCCGGTAACCCGTTCGATCGAACAGCAGTTGGCCTGAGGCGGCTCGGCTTGCCTGGTGCCCCCGCCAAGCGCATTTCTTCAGGCTTGCCCTGTTCGTCCTGTTCGCGACGAACGTTTCTTCGGCCACCGTTCGCTGTTGCGAGACAGCCTTGCTGCGCTTGATATGACGCCTGGCACCCAACATCGGCTGCGCAAGCACCCTGACTACCAGCGCGTGTATGGGTCGGGCCGCAAGCAGTGGGCCAAAGAGATCGCTTATTTCAGCATGCTGCGGGAGCCGGGCTCGCCGGCCGCCCTACGCAGCGAAACTGCAGGTCCGCGCGTTGGGCTCACCGTTCCGAAAGCCTTGGGAAAGGCCGTTGACCGCAACCGGATCAAGCGGCGTCTGCGAGAGGCGGTGCGCGAAGCGCTGCCGGCGCTTGGTGGCCTGCCTGTCGATGTGGTGCTCCATCCCAAACGAAGTGTGCGCGAGGCCGACTTTGCCGCGCTCCAACGCGAGGTCACGCTTCTTTTCAAGAGTGTCCGCGCCAAAACACCCCGGGGACCGACGCCTGTCCCAACCGCTGCCGCAAAGCCCCGTTCGACGGACAGCTAATGCCTGGATTTTGCCAATCGAGTCCACGATGCAGATAGCCTCTGCCCGCACCGAGCCTGCCCAGGCGGCGGAACGGCGCGCACGGGTAGCCGGCTTCCTGTTCGCGGCCTACAAGCGCGTGATCTCGCCGTTGCTGCACCCCTCGTCGCTTACGCACTGCAAATACCTCCCTACCTGCAGCGAGTACGCCTATGTGGCGGTGGTGCGGCATGGCTGGGCACGCGGGGGATGGCTGGCCTTGAGGCGTCTGGCGCGCTGCCATCCGTTCGCTGAGGGCGGCGCGGACCCTGTTCCTTAAGCGAAAAGGAACCAAAGTGAGACTTCAAACGTTTACCATGGGGGAAGCGTTCCTGCGCGCCTTTCGCTCAGCTTTCCGCGCGGGCTACTCGAGATAGGAAACACCTTGCCAGAGATCCGCAATCCCAATGCAGGCGGCGGCGCCGGCCCAAGCCAGGACAATCGCTCGTTTTTGCTGATGATGTTCGTGATGCTGGGCGTCCTGTTTGGCCTGCAGTACTGGCGCGCCCGGCACAACCCGCAGACGGCGGAGCCCAGCGCTCCCGCTGCGGTGACCGCCCCGTCCAGGCCCAATCCTGGAGTCGACAATACGGCGGGCTTCCCCACCGCAGCGCCGGGTCAGCTTACCTCGCAGCCTGTGCAGGCCCCAAACGAGAGCACCACGGTAGTCGAAAACGAGGTTTACAAGATCACGTTCTCCAACCGCGGAGCGCAGGCCATCTCCTGGATCCTGAAGCGCTACAAGGACAACGAGGGCAAGCCGCTGGATCTGGTGCACGAGGGAGCCTCCAGGCTCTACGGCTACCCTTTGTCGCTGTATACGTACGACCCCAACCTGACCCGTAGCCTCAGCCAGGCGCTGTACCTCCCTTCCGCGACGGGATCCGTGCAGCCCTCCGACGTGCTGAGCTTCCACTACCAGGCGGGCACCCTGAACGTCACCAAGCGCTTCAGCTTCGGCGCGGACTACGTCGTTCACGCCGACACGCAGGTCCTGCGGAACGGATCGCCCGTGGCCGCAACCGTCGCCTGGCCTGCAGGTCTGGGCGACATGGAAACGGCGCAGGCCTATGCCGGCGCAACTGTCGACACGATGGCCAACGGTAAGGAAGACCATACCGCCTTCAAGAAAGTGACCGGCGGCTCCACGCTGAACGGTCCCTTCGACTGGGCGGGCACCGCCGACCAGTACTTCGCGGCGGTCTTCCTGCCGGACCGGCCCTCGGACGCCACGCTGGTCACACTGCGCAACGAGATTGACGTGAACAAGGTGCAGCGTCGCGTGGGGCAGGGCGCCCCCGCTAAGGGCACGGCCCTGGTGCCGGTTCTGGGCGCGGCCATGGGCGACCGCACGGGGCATGTCCAAACCAAACTCTTCGTCGGCCCCAAAGACATTCAGGTACTCAAGGCCGTTACGTCCAGCACGGGACGCAGCCTGGAGCCCTTGCTGGACTTCGGCTTCTGGGGTCCTGTCGGCAAGTTCCTCTTCCTCGGCCTCCAGTTCACTTATGCGCACATCGCCCATAGCTGGGGTTGGGCGATCATTCTGTTCACCATCCTGATCAACCTGATTCTGCTGCCGTTGCGCGTGAAGTCCATGCAGTCGGCGCTGAAGATGCAGCGTATCCAGCCGCAGCTCGACGCGATCAAGGCGAAGTACAAGAATCCCAAGCCGACCGATCCAAAGACTGCAGAGATGAACCAGGAGATCATGGCGTACCAGAAGACGCAGGGCGTCAGTATGTTCGGCGGCTGCGTGCCCACGCTGGTGCAGCTACCGCTTCTGTTCGCGTTTTTCACCATGATGACCAAGGTGGTGGAGCTGCGGCAGGCCCACTTCTGGTGGCTTCCGGACCTGTCCTCGGCTGACCCGTACCACATCCTGCCCATCCTCATGGTGCTGACCTCATTTGCCGCGCAGTTCTTCACGCCGCAGCCGGGGGTCGACCCGCAGCAGCAGCGCATGATGGCGTTCATGATGCCGGCCTTCTCCGGCTACATGACGTGGAACTACGCCTCCGGTCTGGCGCTCTACTGGAACGTCGGCAACCTGATCATGATCCTGCAGCAGCAGGTCATGAACCGGACGACGCTGGGACGAGAGATGCGGGAGCTTCAACTGAAGCGGGCCAGCCGCAAGCAGGGACCCGTCGGTAGCGGCGGTGGGGCCGGACGCACGATTCAGGCGCGACGTTAGCGCTCTATCTCACCGAAACTCGCAGAATCCTTTGTTGCTGATCCTGCATCACACGAGCGGCTCGATCTCCAAGCCGGGGAACAACATGCAAGACTTGGCGCAGGCTGCTGAAACCGTCGCCCAATTTATGAAGCTGCTGACCACCACGGGGGGTCTGCGGCTTCGCTTCCGGATTACCGCGGGTGCCGGGGCCGCTGACCCTGACGGTTTTGAGCGGCGGGACATCTATGTGGAGTGCAAGGGGCCCGATGCCGGCCTCTTGCTCGATCGCGAAGGCGAATTGTTGCGGGCGTTGGAACATATCGCGGCCAAGATGCTGGATCTCGAGCCCGAGGAACACGACCGCATCTCGTTTGACGCCATGGGCTTTAAAGCCGAACGCGCCCGCGAGCTGCGCGCCAGTGCAGAGCAGGCCGTCGACAGCGTCGAAGAGTCGAATCGACCCTACAGCTTTCCGCCGATGAGCTCGCGCGAACGCCGCATGCTGCACCTGTTTCTGCGCGACTCCGGCCTGAAGACGGCGAGCTCCGGGGAAGGACCGCGCCGCTTTGTTGTGCTGTATCCAGAGGGGTACCGCATCCCGGAGGACCGCCCCTCCGGTGAGCGGGAACGCGGCTTCCGCTCGGAACGCGGCAGCGATCGCCCACGCCGTTCCCGCTACTGATCAGGCCGTCCACCCGCCCCTCTCACGCGGGTGAGTCAGCGGCTTTTCCAGGGTGCAGGCAAAGCTCGTATCCGACATCCCAGGCTCTTATCCCACACAGAGCTGTCATAGCATTTCTCGACAATCATCAACACAGGATGGTATTGTCACCCGACGCGCACACCCCTTTTCGGAGACCCCATGCCTGCTTTGTCCTGCCGCCTTTGTCTTGCTGCCTGTCTCGCGCCTTTGCTGCTGCCGTCTGGCATGCTGCGCGCTCAGACCGGCACTGAAGCCGGTACCCAGAGCAGCATCTCTGCTGCGGACCTTGCCGCTGCGGCCAGGCCCAGCATGGACCAGACCTGGTGGAAGCACGCCCTGGTCTACGAGATCTATCCGCGCAGCTTTGGGGACTCCAACGGGGACGGCATCGGCGACCTGAACGGCATCACCGAGCACCTGGATTATCTTCAGAAGCTCGGCGTCGATGCCCTCTGGATCGCCCCGATGTACCCGTCGCCGCAGATTGATTTTGGCTATGACATCTCCGATTACGAGAGTGTCGACCCGCAGTACGGCACCCTCGCCGACTTCGACCGTTTGCAGGCAGAGGCAAAGAAGCGCGGCATCCGCCTCTGCCTCGACATGGTCCTGAACCACACCTCCGACAAGGACCAATGGTTTCTCGCCTCCGCCGGCTCCCGCAGCAACCCGAAGTCAGATTGGTACGTCTGGAATGACGGCATTCCGGCCGATTCTGCTGCCGTCACCGAATACCAGCGCAAGTATGTGCAGGATGGGCCGAAAGGCAAGGTTGTCCCGCCGAACAACTGGGAGTCGCTGTTTGGCGGGTCTGCGTGGGAGTGGGTACCCGCCCGCCAGCAGTTCTACTACCACAAGTTCTACAAGCAGCAGCCTGACCTGAACTGGAGCAACCCCGCCGTCGAAAAGGCCATGTTCGACGTGATGCGCTTCTGGCTCGATCGCGGCGTTGCCGGTTTTCGCCTGGATGCCATCCCCACCCTGTTTGAGGATCCGCAGCTCCGCAACGAGCCTGAGACAGGCGGCACCAATGCCCAGGGCGACCCCAATCTGAAGGAGGTGTACACCTCCAACCTCCCCGAGGTGCACGATGTGATTCGCCGCATGCGCGCCATGGTCGCCAAATATCCCGGGGACCGCGTTCTGATCGGCGAAACCTACCTCCCCAACACGGTGGAGTTGGACAAATGGTACGGGGGCGCGGCACAAAACGAGCTCCAGCTGCCGATGGACATGCTGGTCGGTTTCGGCAGCCACTCCGCTGACGGCAAAGCGCTGGATGCTGCCTACTTCCGGCGGTACATCACGGAGGTCGAGACGCAGGTTCACGGCTCCCAGCCCTTGCTGGTCTTCGACAACCATGACAATACGCGATCGATCGATCGCTTCGGCGATGGGCAGCACAACATGGAGATCGCCAAGTTGATCGCCACCATGCTGCTGACCACCCGCGCCACGGCGCTCACCTACTACGGCGCCGAGATCGGCATGCCCACCACAGTTCCCACTCGCAAGGAAGATGTGAAGGATCCAATCGGCATCACTGGCTGGCCCAAGGAGAAGGGCCGCGACGGCGAGCGCACCCCCATGCAGTGGACCCCCGGTCCACAGGCAGGTTTTTCGACCAACCCCAACACCTGGCTTCCGATCCCGCTCGATTACAAGACCATCAACGTTCAGACCGAAAGCGGGGAACCCAACTCGTTGCTGAACTGGCACAAGAGTCTGATCGCCCTGCGGCGCGACAACCCCGCGCTACACAACGGGGGCATCGTGATGTTGAACCGTGATGACAAGGACGTGCTTGCCTATGTCCGCACGGCGCCCTCCGGCGCGCAACCGGTGGTGGTAGCCATGAACATGGGTGACACCCCGAAGACCATCTCGCTCAACCTCACCGAGGCCGGCGTGAAAGGCGCCAGAGCGCACACCCTTGCGGCCACCGACCCCTCGCTACAAGGTGTAACGGCCTTCACTGCCGTCACCTTGCCGCCGTACACAGCCTGGGTTGCTACGGTGCAGTAGATCGGGTCTTGGTGCAGCCCCGGAAGCCTGCACGCGCGGGCTTCCGGTGTCTTGAGGGTCTTACCGCCGAGCGAAGCAGACCTACTCTTCGAGGTGCCCTATGTCCCGCCCCGATTCAACGAAAGAGGACCTCGTCGCCGCCGACGGCGAGCCGACCACGCTGTACCGCGCGATCCATCGCGAGCTTGTGCAGGAGATTACCGCAGGCGTGTACCGCCCCGGCGATCGCCTGCCCTCCGAGGCCCAGCTTTGCCAGCGCTTTGGCGCCTCGCGTATCACCGTGGCCAAGGCGATCCAGGCGCTGCAGCGGGACGGCGTGGTGACCCGCCGTCCGGGCTCGGGGACCTACGTTCAGGAGCCAAAAGCGGCGGAGCGCCACCAGTTCGGTCTGCTGATTCCCCAGCTCGGCTCCACGGAGATCTTTGAGCCGATCTGTCAGGGCATTATGCGTGCCCCACTCGCCAAATCGCATGTGCTGCTCTGGGGCTATGCACCCGGCGAAGGCGAAAGCGACTCCGACTACACCGGCACGATGGCCGAGCAGCTTTGCCGCCAGTTCATCGACCAAAAGGTTTCGGGCGTGTTTTTCGCTCCGCTTGAGTTCACGGTGGATCGCGATGCCGCGAATCGGCGCATCGTCGATATGCTTGCAAAGGCCAAGATTCCGGTGGTGCTTCTGGATCGCTGCCTGCAGAGCTACCCGGCCCGTTCGGCGCTCGATCTGGTGGGTATCGACAACGGCCGCGCCGGCTACGTGGTGACACAGCATCTGTGGCAGCATGGAGCGCGCCGGATTCTGTTTGTGGCGCGCAAACGCTCTGCCAGCACCATTGTCGAGCGGATTAGCGGCTACCAGTTTGCGCTGTCCGAGATGGCCCCGGTTACGCCCAGCCGCGTGCTCCTGGGCGATGTGAACGATCCCGCCTTTGTGCATGCCGTTTTGAAGGTCGAACGTCCTGATGGGATTATCTGTGGCAACGATCTTACGGCCGCCCGGCTGATGCGGTCGCTCCTCGACCTCGGGGCCAGCATCCCGGACGAGATCCGCATGGCCGGCTTTGACGATGTCAGCTACAGCAAGTTCCTGCCCGTGCCCCTGACCACCGTCCGTCAGGACTGCCTTGAGATCGGCCGCGCCGCGCTGTCGTTGATGCTCGAGCGTCTGCGGGA
>CAXUIF010000042.1:0-18134 GCA_964250995.1 uncultured Acidobacteriaceae bacterium | reverse complement strand
CGAAGACGCCTGCGGATCTGAAAAAGGCAGGGGTGCTGTTTGCCGATGCGGTCGGGAAGATCGGCGTGAATGCGCTAGGGGCTGTACTGGGTGTCAAGGCGTTGAAAGGGGCGAGAGGCGCAGCTGCGGAGGAAAATAGCCTCGCAGCTACTCGCTTGCGAGCCATAGGAGAAACCAAGACCAAGCTTCAGCTGCGCCCCGAGCTCGATGGACAATGGTTTAATGCGGATGGCTCCGTGCGCTGGCCACCGAACGACGGGGCTGCGGATGATTGGTCGGATGCTACTCTCGCTCCGGGTACGCAAATTGACAGGTTTGGCTCAGAACGGGGCCGATATCTCTCCCCCCAAGGGACACCGTTTCGAGAACGTGCATTACCAGCTGATCCATCGCAGGTGGAGTACCATTCCCAGGTGGAGTACCATTCTTATGCGGTTTTGAAACCCCTGCCGGTGAAAGCATCAAGAGCTGCTCCATGGTTCGGCGAACCAGGAGGCGCAGCGCAATATTTTACTGGCGACTCCGTACAAGACCTAATCGAGAATGGCTATTTACAGGAGACCACACGATGACCACTGCTCAATTAAAGCTACTTTTTGAGAAGAATCATGTGCCGGCACACTATTATTCATTCGACAGCAGAGTGGGTAGCGACACATATGTTCTAGAACATAGATCGGATGACTGGCTGTTGTACTACACCGAGCGTGGCAACAGGTTTGAGGAGCAACAGTTTGTAACTGAAGACGAGGCATGTCGAGCTATGCTAGCGAAAGTGCAAACTATGTTGAGAGGCGGACAGCACCGGGACATATTGACGGGTCTTTAACAGCGGGCGGCGCCTGCCCTATTCATCCCGCGTTCGGAGCGGCGAGGCTCTTCTGTCACGCCGCGCAGCAACCATTTCCTGCTCTCGGAGAAGGTTGCCGAAACCGGCCGCCCGGCGATCAGCTTCCACACGGCCGGCGACATCCACCTGCGCGCGGCAGGGCGGATTCACCGGGTCAGCGCCACGCACTCGCAGCAGGTAGGGACAACCGGCCCCTCGCTGGCCGGGATGAGCTGCACCGACAAGATGGAAGTGGCGATCAAGGGGGCGCCGCTGGCCAAAGGCGTGCTCGACGCACTGGGTGGGGCGAAGGGCGTCGCGATCGCGCTCGGGGTGGCGGCGGTCCTGCAGTTTGTCCCGGTCGCGGGCGAAATCGAAGACGTGATCGCCGCCATCAGCCTGATCAGCCTGAGCGTATCCGTCCCGCAGATCTACGCCGGCCTGAAGGAGCTCTACCAATTCAAGCAGGTCTGCTGCAAGGAAGCCAAAACGCCGGCTGATCTGAACAAGGCGGGCGTGCTGTTCGCCGATGCGGTCGGCAAGATCGGGGTCAACGCGCTCGTGTCTGTGCTAGGCGTGAAGGCGCTGAAGGGGACCAAGGGTGGGGCGGTTGCGGAAGTATCCGAAGAGACTCCTACACGTCTTCCTGAGGAACCGCTCAGCAATGGACTACCTGCAAAGAGCGTGAGTAAACCTGGTTGGCCCAATCTCCCGGCGAGAGAGGCTCCGAATTTCACAAGTGCACAGGCCGTAAACAAGCCGCTTGGAACCAAGCTGTACCGGGTGATAGATAACCCGAAGAGCGCCGCTGGAAGTTATTGGTCTGATCGTTTGCCCGAGAGCATGTCGGACTGGCGTTCTGATTACGCCGTCAAACCCGAGTGGAATCAGAACGGGTCATATGTAGAATACACTGTTACAGATCCCAACGGCCTGAACGTCTGGGAGGGGCCAGCTGCGAATCAGGGATCACTAGCCGGTGGTGCGATTCAGATATGGATGCCGCCTGGCACGGTCACACCAGGGCCAGTTCAACCTACAGGATGGTAGTCATGGACGAAGCAACAATCTCAAATGCAGCAGCTTTGTTAGCGTCATTATCAAGATTCATAAACACGATGGAATCTGCTCTCTTGTCATATGAACAGGATTTGGGTGATAAAAATGCATTTTCTTACAAACAGTGGAAGAACACAGCGACGCCACTAATGCAGAAAGATCAGGCTGCTCTTAGTTCCGCGATTTTCGGCAGCACGATACCAGCTATCAAGCAGATAGCTTGTAACGACGTCGCACTCTCCAAGAACTTGGATACATTCGACTTTCATTTCGCAGGCGACACCTGGGCCAGAAGATTAGATCAATGCGTCACAGATGTTGTAGCTGCTGCATCTGTAGTTCTCCACACTTGATCGGTGGCGCAGTAGAATCGGGAATCAGGCAGGCGTGCTGTTTGCCGGGGCTGAAGATCGTGTAAACGCGCTCGGGCCTGTGCTAGGACTAAGAGGGGCAAAGGGCAGTGCGGCTAGGGAAGATCCCCCTAACCTAAGAGTCAAAACAGTCCTTTATGCGCGCGACTACGCGTAGTCGAACAGTCCAAGTTAACTCTCGGGCTTTGGGCCGAGCGACTCAGCCATGACTTATTAGTTTGATCAAGACGGATGTAGGCGACGGGGTGCTGGTCGGCTCTTTGGACGCCGATCCGGAGCGCCCGGTGATCCTGGGCAGCTTATGGAACGGCGTACACCAGCCGCCCGCGACGGGCTTTCACGTTCCCGGCGAGACTCCCGGATTGGCGCCATACACTTGAGCCAGGTAGGGACAACCAGCCCCTCGCTGGCGGGGGCGCCTTCGGTTCAGCTTGCGGACAAGCGCCTGCGGTGGGTGACGCTTTTTGCTCCGGCAAGGTGCTCAGGGGTGGGGCGTTGACGAAACTCTGGGCGTTCGAAGCCCAGGGCGGCGAGCGCCGTGGAAAGTTCGAAGCTGCTGGGCAAGCGGTCTGCCCGGTTAAGGGCCAGCATGCGGCGAAGCAGTCCCGCCACGGGCAGATCTGCCTCGATCGCGGGTGGAAGCTGCCAGTCGCCGCGCAGGTGTTTGCGCTTCACCTCGTCCAGCGAAGCGTCCCCTAGCAGAGGCGCGCCGGTGAGCAGTTCGGCCAGGATCAGGCCCAGCGCATAGATGTCGCTCCGAACATCCGGCACCTCGCCCCGTATCTGTTCCGGGCTGGTGTACAGCGGCGTTCCGCCGAGCGGCTTGTAGGCAGTGGCCCCACCGGTGCTGAAGGAGATACCAAGGTCCAGCACGCGATAACGGCCGAACACATCGAAGCGGACGTTGCCGGGCGCGAGATCGCAATGCGTGATGCCGAGCGATTCGGCGTAGCAGAGCAAGCTACCAATCTGCGCCACGCAGTGAAGGGCTTCGTCGCGGCTGAAGGGACCGTTCGCTTGCAGCAGCCGGTCGAGGTCTTCGCCTTCCACAAAGGGCATGATCAGGAAGTGCAGACCGCTCGCCTCGCCGAAGTCAAAAATGGGCACGGCATTGGGATGGCCACCCAGTTTGGCCGCGTGTAGCGCTTCTGTCTGGAAGCTGCTCACGATCTCTGGGCGCTCAGCCAAAGCCGGGTGCAGAACTTTTGCCACAAAGAGGCCGTGGTGCAGGGCGTGGCGTAGCTGAAAGAGGGTTGCCATACCGCCGATGGCGACCGGCTCCAGCACTTCGAAACGGCTGCTCAGACCGGTCTGCAGCCGCGCTGCTAGCGCGTGGAGGTCGCTCTTCTCGGTCTCGGCCAGAGTAGGCAAGTCTGGGGACGCAGCGGCGCGTTCCTCGTCCGGCTCTGTTGCGCGCGGCGCGGTTGAGGTTCGTTGGCCCAGGCCGAGCTCAATCACGAGAGCCTCTGCCGCATAGACGTTCGCCCTGTGGCCGATGCCCAGACAAAGGTCTCGGTTCCGGCGAGAGGCGCCTGGGCTGGTCGTCCAGGGATCGCGTCGCCCGCCGACAGCAACGACGCGAGCGCCTCCGGTTGCATGACGTGCGCCGGGTCTGGGTTGTACAGCTGCCAGCTAAGAATGGCGACGGTCTTGTGCAGAGCGAGCGCCACGGTATTGCTGACGCGGTGCCTGTCCCAAAGGCAAACAAAGCCGGTCTCGGGGTGAACGTTCGGGTGAAAGACCGGCGTGCCGAGATAGAGCTCCATCGGTACCGCGGGGAAGAAGGGAGGGAAGTCGATCCGGATGGCATGCTTGTGAAGCAGCGCCTGAGACAGCTGTGCACCGGGCGGTCGTACGGCACGCGCTGTTGTCCCAAGAAGTAACAGCGAGAACACGGTGTCCTCCCGACGGAGGTTGGCAAAGCGACCGGGATTGCGCACGGCCAGCTCCTGCAGCAGCGTCCATTCGGCCTCGAGCCGGCGAGGGAACGGCGAGGTGGGGTGACGCTCATCCATTGGTGGCGATGGTGGAGACACGCAGCACATCGTTGGCTCGAACTCCCTGGAGCGGCAGTGGGGAGGCGAAATCGAGACTGGAGCCGTTCCACACGACCTCGGGTTCGCCGTCGCCGCGCAACACACTGCCCCGCTCGCGCAGATCGAACAGGATCTCTTCCAATACCATGTCCAGCGTCTCGCCTTCGTCGATGTCGACGTTGTACTTGGTTTCGCCGCTTATTGTATCGAAGTACACCTGATACTTGGGCATGACGCCATTCCTCTTTCCGGGCAGACCACTGCCGCTACGGCGCCGAGCTTTCCGGCGTGGCGATCTTCGCCACGGCCATGGTAAGCGAAGCGGGCAACTCCGGGAGCGAACGGCTACAGCGGCTGCACTCCGCATTGTTGAAGTCCCAGCAACTGCGGCACTGGGTGCGGCGGCAGTTCGGGCAGGCCCGGAGGTCCACCTGCTCCGGCGACCCCAGGCACAGCAGACAGCGCCCATGCCGCGCACGCGGGCCGGTTACGCGGGTCCACCAACTCTCGCCTTCTGAGAGGATGGGCACGCGCTGCTCCAGGCAGAGCTGACAGCGGCGATGCTCAAAGTTCCAGCAGGTCTCGTCGCAGACGTCCATACCGCAGCGCGGGCAACGGAAGACGACCGACTGGCTGCGAAGCCGGCGGTTGCACAAGTTGCAGCGGGCGCGGCTGCGGAGGAGCACGGCCATTGTGGCGCCACTGCCGGCGAGCGTCAGCGCGGGGCTGAACCAGAGGGAGAAGCTACGCTGTAGACCATATTGAACAACGAGAACGGCACCGACCACGGTCAAACTGAGGATGAGGGGAGGCAGCCAGGCGCGGCGCTCGGTCAGCTGGAAGTGCACCCAAAGCAGAGTCGCTCCGACGCCCAGGGCCAGCGCCACCAGGAGAGCGGGAAGGGCGCCGAGAAGGGTCGCGCCGAGCAGGTTGGTGCCGAGCAGGTTTGCGCCAAACTGCAGCGACGCGACCAGAATCAGCACACCACTGAGCAGCGCCGAGCGCTCCAGCCAGCGGTTCATTGTGTCTCCTGCGCGGCCATGCTGGAGGGAAACGCCCGCCGGAGCTGGTACAGGTGCTGCTCCGGCAGCCCGAGCTGGCGCGGCGTACAGGCGGCCTCCGGATCGTGCGGGGCCACCCGGGACAGGCAATGCAGCGGATCGAGTTGATCCACGGCTCCACACAGGGCGCAGACACCGCGCCGTCGCAGTGCGGCGAGACGCTGTGCGATTTGCTGAGGCGAGCCGCAAACGCGGCAGCGGGCGCTCAGCACGATGGGCCAGGCGAACTCCAGTCGCCAATCTCCACCGCGGTCCGGGCTGAAGTGCCAGAGATGGGCCAGCGGGCGATTAAACGCTAGCGCAACCAGGGTTGCTTGGGAGGCCTCATGCCAGGGACAGTCTCCCCGCTTCACGAGGCGGTGCTGCGGGCTCTGCGAAGTTTCGCCCGTCGCCGTCACGGTCGCCGCCCAGGAGCTTCGCTGCGATCGAGCGTTCTGTCTTGCAGAGGCAAAGGCCTGCACCAGGCAAACCAATTGAGCCGCCGTTGCTTGAAGGATCCTGGGCACCTCGGGGAGAGCACCCATGGGCGCGACGCCCTCAGGCGGACGGCAACCCAGCGAACTGGCCAGAGCAAAGCTGAGGACCTCTGCGCGGCGGGCTTCGCCGAATCCGCAGAGATAGCAGGCGGCGGCTGGCCGCGGAGCGAACCAAGCGACGCGACCCCGTGCCGTACCGTGGGAGTCGTCCCCGCCCAATATGCCGGCATCCAGCATCGGCACGCGCAAGCTGCGGGCGGTAAAAGCGGTTTCGACGCGGGCCAGGGCGTTGTCAGTGCAGGAAAGGATCAGGTCGCAACCCGCAAGGCGCTTCCAACCCAGATCGGCGACCTCGACCGGTGCCGCTGTCCAGCGCACGGCGCTGCGGCTGTTTAGCGCGCGGGTCAGCAGCGACGCCTTTGTTTGCGCAAAGGCCGCAACGCCTTCCTGCGCGACAAGCTCTCGGTAGATCGGGCTTACCGCCACGTGCCGGGCTTCCAGCCGATCCGGCTCTATGACGAGCACTCACGCCAGCCGGCACTGCTGGGCACGCAGGGCCAGCTCGCAGGCGACCGCCGAGCCCAGTGCGCCGGCGCCTACCAGTGCTATCGCAAGGGGCCGCTGCGCGCGCACGCGCTGTCGTTGCCGGGGCGTTGTGAAGCTTGGCGTCACAGAGCTGGAACAAACAGGCCGCACCGGACAACTCTAAACCGAGCTGTCGTCTCCAAGACAGCACTGACGAAAGAAGAATGGCAGTTGACCAATCCACATCAACTCTGGTGAATTGGTCATTGTTTCCCTCTTGAGCTGCATGAACGTCTACCGAAGCCTGTACTTTGCGACCTTGATAGGCATTACGGGCGGGCTGCTCGCCGCCGTTGCCGGTTTGCTGATTGCGATCCCGCTCGCCACCTCAGGGACGCGTTCCCTGCCGGATGTGGCCAACTTTGTGCCCTTCGGAATGCTTGTAGCGGCACTTCTATTTGTGCACTTCGATCGCATGCTGCTGGGCAAGGTGCGGGGACGTTCCATCGGATATGGGCTGCTGTTCGGCGGTGTTGCGGGCCTGGTCGCCGCCGGTCTGGCTTTCGTTCTGCGGAAGGTCATCGCGGACAGCTCGCCGGTGCTGTACCGGCTCACGGTCTGGGCGCTTTGCTTTTCCCTGATCGGTCTGGGAGTCGGCCTGCGCTGGCTCCGCTCCAATCGGGCGCGGGTGTTTCACACCTACACCGGCGGGCTCGCGGGCGGGTTGCTGGGCGGCCTGGGCTTCGTGCTGTTTGCGCCGCACGCCTCAGCCGGTGTGTCCATGGCGGGGCTGATGGTGGCGGGAGCAGGCACAGGCTTCGGCGCCGGCATCGCTCCTGTGCTGGTTCGCGAAGGTTTACTCCGCTTCATCAGCTCGGGGGATGCCCGGGCGCAGAACAAGCTTGGCAAGAACAGGACCGTCTGGGACCTCGACGTTGAGGAGTCGTACGTGCTCGGCAGCGCGCCGACGGCCCAAAATGGAACGAAATTTCAACAGGGCGCCGATATTTTCCTTCCCGACAGCGCCGTGGCACCGCGCCATGCGGTAGTCTTTGCCCGGGAAGGCCGGTACTTCATCGCCCGGCACCCGGATGCTGGCGGCCCTGAGGGCATCGCCAAATACGTGTTGCGCATCAAGGGCAAGACGGTGGTGAGCTCGCAGGAACTGTACCCAGCCGACGATGTGTTGATCGGCCGGACGGCACTGCGATTTGAAAGCAGAAGGGGCGGACAGTGACGAAACGCTGGGCCCTTACCCTTTCCTTGCTAATCCAGGTCGCCGGCGGGTACGCCACCCCGGCCCAGGAACCTGGCCCCACCGCGAAGCCCGTGAGGCTGCGCACCTCGACCGCACCTGTGCTTGTGGACTGCGCTCCCGTGACCCCAATGCCCTGTATGGCTGTCGGGGTGACTCCGGTCGATGCCGCCGGCGGGCCCGCTCCGGTCAGCCTTCCGCCTGCGGGGAAGCTCGCTTCCGCGTTCACCCTCCGCGCTGAGGCTGCGGAAGGAAAGCCCTTTTATGCGAGCGGCGGTGCCGGCCCGGACGCCAGCCAGCACAGCAACGTGGTGCTGCTGATGGTGGATATCAGCGGCAGCATGAACCAGCCCGCGCCGGGCAGTCCCTCGCGCTTTGCCGCAGTGAAGAGCGCCGTGGCGGAGTACCTGAACGGCATGCAGCCAGGCCTGGACCGCATCGCCATCGTGCCGTTCCAAAGCCACAGCGTGATCCCGACGATCCGGTCAGCCGTTTACGCGAGCAACAAAGCCGACGCCCTGGCACAGCTGAATGCGCTTCCGTCGCCGGCGCCCAACAACAACACCGCGCTCTACCAAGCAGTGTTCACCGGTGTGCAGGCCTTGCAGGACGAGATGGGACTGCTGGAGCGCCAGGGACATACCCCCGTCGAACTGCAGCCGCACCTGATCGTGATGACGGACGGCAAGAACGAGGTGCTGCCGGGCGACGATCCACAGTTGTTGAACGGCGATCTGGGGCTGGCGCAGGCCGCGGCCCAGGTACAGAGCTCGCACCTGGATGTGATTGGCATCGGCTTCGGCGATCGCAACAGCATCGACACGTCGGCGCTCCAGCGGCTGTCGCGCCGGTTCTTCTATGCGGCGGACGCGGCGCAGCTGTTGGCCGCACTGCACGTGAGTCGCTCGGCAACCAGCCACGAAGTACAGCTGGTGTGGTTGCTCCCGGAAAAGAACCGGTTTGCGCTGGTCGGCCAGGATCCCCGCTGGACGCCGGAGTTAAAGCTGGAGGACGGGACGGTGCTTCCCGGCGAGCCGGTCCGCGTCATCGCCCCGGCAACCAATGCGCCCGTGTATGACCGCAAGGCAAGCTCGTCGGAGCTTGAGGCCCTGATCGCCACCAATCCCGCCGCGGACGCCGGCTGGTCGGTGCTCCTGGTTTTCTATCTGCTGTTGCTCGCGGCAGCCGCCACGCTGCTTGCCCTGTGGTTCTGGGTGCCGCGGCTGGCCTGGGGCGACCGTTACCTGCAGGCAGGCGCAACTCGGCCCAAGCGCTGGAGCACGGACCGCCCCGCTGTGACGTCGGCCTCGGGGGTGCAGATCCGCTCCTCCTCGGTACCTGCCGGCTTTGAAGCGGCTGCCGTGACCGCAGGCCCCATCCAACGGTCTGCAGCCCAGACCACGCAACTGCAGCCGCGCGGCGAGCTTTCCCGTACCCGCCTCAATCCCGAACAGAAATAGGAGATTACGCGTATGCCTCTCGTTAAAGTTGTGCGAAAAGGGGTGACCCCCGCCGTTCGCAAGGTGCCGACCTCCACGGCGGCCGCGATGCTGCCGATGAGCCTGGAGCGGGTCGGCGCGGAAGCTGGCTCGGAGACCGAAGAGCTGAAAAAGGTCGAGGACCTGAATGACGCTTTCCGGAAATTCGAGCCACATCTGGACTTCCGCGGCTACGCCGGCCCGGATGAGACGGAGTTCCGCGCCGAGGTGCAGTTCCGCTCGATGAAAGACTTCGACCCCGAGAACCTGCAGAAGCGGCAGGAGCTGCGCGACGAGGAAGGCAACGTTACCTACCTTCGTAACGACATTGCGGACCTGAAGACCAACATTGACTTGCTGTACCGTTTAAAGGATCGATGGAAGTTGCCGGCGGTTCGCCGCGCATGGGGTAATGCGGCCCAGCGTCAGGAGATCGTCGATGCTTTGAGCAAGCTGCGCAGCGAGCTGGAACGCGTTGCGGAAGGGAAGAAGTAATCCATGGCCGAGACACAAACGCTGACGCGCACCACCGACCAGATCCTGGGCACAAGCCCGGCCCGCGAGCTCTTGCAGGACATCTTCGCCGATCTTCATCCCGGGCTCACCAACGAGAAGCGTGAGATCGCCAGCATCTTCACGCCACAATCTGCCAAGGAGTTTTTGGGCCAACTCACCAACTTCGAACAGCTGATCAGCGCCGAAGACAGCTACGAGCAGAGTGTAAAGAAGCTGCAAGGGCACATCGACAGCGCCGAGGCCATCCGTGACGAGCTGCTGGCACAGGTCTACCAGCAGATCCGCCCCTTGGAAACCTCCTACCGCCAGCTGCAACTCTTTTTTGAGAACACCAAGGTCGGCGACGGCAAGGTGCGCAAGCCGGTCGAGCTGTTCATCCTGAACGCCGATCCAAAGGCCATGCAGGACATCTTTTCGATGAACATCGCGGCGATGGAGCACTTCGTTGTACAACGCAACGACAACTTCAACTTCCGCGACGACATCTGCAACCTCGTGGTGGGCGGGTATTACCCGCAGCCTATTCGCGAGAAGCTCGAACAGCTGGCCAACGCCTGGGGCATGTTGCTGATCGGCGATCTGGATGACGAGAAGTCGTTCAAAAACGTGGAGCGCAACTTCCTGCCGGGCGGCAAGTACGAGTTTCTGAAGCGGCCGGAAGATGCGGCCGCGGCCGATGTCTGCCTGATGGGCTACCTGCAGCTGCGCCCGGCGCACTGGTTTGAAAAGGACGCCGAGGTCACCGACGGCCTGTATGGTCCGCCGTCGCTGGTGTTTGCGGGTGCGGTTGCCCGTGCCGATGATGCACAGGGTTTGGCGCAGGGGCCGGTGGGCTCGCGCTTCGGCCGGGTGAACGGTGCGGCCAAGGCGCGTATCGAGCCCTTGATCGGCGAGATGGAGCACCTGTCCATGGAGCGCCAGCTGATCCCGATCATCCGCGATGCCGACAACCATCTGTGCTTCTACGGTTGCCGCACGCAGGCCGACGATCCGTATGGCGTGCTCAAGTTCTTCACGTCCTACCGCATCCTGCGCTACTTGGAGCGCTGCTGCCGGCACTATCTCCTGCAGGTTGCAGGCCAGGTGCTGACCCGCGACTTCATGGACCAGCAGATTGAAACGCCGTTGAAGCGCGTGCTGGATGAGCAGATCGAGCAAGGGACCATCCTGAGCTATGACCTGTTTGTCGACAAGGACTCGAACAAGCGCATGCAAGGCATCTGCGACATCACGCTGAGCGTCATGCCGACCGGGCCTGCGGAGACGTTTGTGCTGAAGATCGATGTCCCTGAGTTCAGCCGGCAGGAAGCCGCCAAAAGCTAAGCATCGCGGTACATGAGGCAACGACCATGAGCGAACTGAGATTCCGTGTGCAAGGAGTACGTCCCGGCGACGCGGCCCGGATTGCGGAGACGGACGCCCGCGAGACGCCCATGTCGGCGTTTCCGCAGGTGCGTGCCGGCTCTTCGGCGCGGATGGCCGAGGAGGCCAAGCGGATCCAGGGGTCGTCGCCGGCGCCGGTTGCCTCGATCGCCCTTCGCGGCCAGGGTGGTCGCATTGTGCGCAGGGAAGAGCTCACCACCAAGGTTTCGCACGGGCTCGCCGGTGCGGAAACAGCACTACCCGGGGAGAACACCCCCGCGACTCCCGGCGAGGCGGCGATGCCGTCTCTGCAGGCGTCCCTCCCCGTCGCAAACCACGGCGGGAACAGCGCCCTCGTGGCCGCTCCGCTGCAAACCGCAGCGGGACGGCTTTCCTCCATGTTTCGCAGCCTGTTTCATCCCGGCGACGCACGCTAAGTTGCCGGGGTACCCCAACCTTCCCAAGGAGCCCTGTTTTTATGGCAAATCCGTACCGCACGACCGTGACCATCGATGGCCAGAAGTTTCAGGCCGTCACCACCAGCGTGAAATTCAACACGGCCAAGGACCGCTCGGGCATCGCGCAGATGGGCTCGCTGGCCACCAAGATCCGCGTTTGGGCCGATCTCCATGACGATGTGAATCTGCCGTTCTCGACCGTGCAGCACCTGTTCAACCTCGCTAACGTGGTGACGCGCGACAAGATCAAGGCCATCAAGATCGAGTTCTGGAAGGACGACTCGCAGCAGGACGCGCTGATCTCCTACAGCTTCAACGGCTGGATTCGTCGCTTTGAGACCTCCAATCCTTTGGACTTTCTCCCTAAGGCCCAGGCTGTGGCCACCGAAGATCTGTTGGCGGAAGGCGCTGCGCCCAGCTTGAACCATATGCTCGTGTTGGACATCGAACCCGCGCTGAATCAGCAGAACTTCCAGGACGTGCGGCTCAGCAACTAGCTGCCGTCGCCGCACCGTTGCCGCTACCCCGCTAACCGCCGGAACCCGGCGTACCCGAAAGGAATCTCGTATGGCATCGCCTTACCGCAGCACCTGCACCATCGACGGCCAGAAGTTCGATTGTCTTTCCATCTCCGTTGCCTTCAACACGGACAAGGACCGTGCGGGCATGCCGCAGATGGGTTCGCTCGCGACCACGATCCGCGCCTACGTCGACTTCCATGACGACCTGAACATGCCGTACTCCACGATGAGCAATCTGTTCAATCTGTCCAACGTGGTGACACGCGACAAGATCAAGCCCATCAAGCTGGAGTTCTGGAAAGATGACTCCCACCAGGACGCCTTGGCGTCGTACAACTTCAATGGCTGGATCAGCGGCTTTCACACGTTGAACCCGTACCAAAGCGATGCGCAGCTGGCCAGCGAAGATCATGTCGGCGTCAACCACGTGCTGGTTCTCGATATCGAGCCGGCGATGAACCAGCAGAACTTCGCGGACATCGCCCTGACCAACTAAGGCAAGTTCCGGCCTCGAACACACCGGGCCGAAGCCGGGCCCGGTGTTTCGTTTGGAAGAGCAAGGGCCTTGCCTGTCGGCCCATAGCCAGGAGATGCTTTGCAATCCCTTGCCTACCCCATGCGCCTCGCGGAAAACGGCCTGCTGCGCCGTGAAAGCCGCGCTGCGTCGGTGGTGGCGCTGCTGCAGATGATGGCCCGCACGCCGCAGGGGTCGTGGCAGGGTTGCCCGCAGTTTGGCCTGCGCGATCTGTTCGAGGACAAGCGGCTGCGCGCGGACACGGCACGGCTGATGCTGGGGCGCGTCAATGACACGCTCGCGGAGCTGGGCATCCAGGGATACACCGTCACCGAGGTCATCCGTGAGCTGAGCCCGGGCCGCGAAACCGACACCTACGTGTTGAGCATTGAGGGCACAGACGCCGCGGAAGCGTTTCGTACCAGTCTGGTGCCCGCGCTGTAACGAGTGCCCGAGAGTGGAAAGAGGATGTGGTGAGTTCGCAGACGCCGTCCGTGCTGGAGATCGACCGTAAGCTGCGCGACGACTTCCGCCGGCGGGTGCTGGACTACGGCGTCAACGCGGAGACGGTAGACCCCTTGCTGGCCGTGCTGTTTCGCACCGTTGCGCAGCAGATCGATAGTGTGTACGGCGACACGGCGCAGCTGCGCGAGTCGCTGTTGCAGGAGCTGATGCGCGGGCTGCACATTGAGCAGTACCATGCTCGCCCGGCGCAGGCGGTGGTGCGGCTGCGCAGCGATCTCGCTGAGCCTCGCACGCTGGCTGCCGGCACGGAGTTGAATGCGTTGGCCTCCACGGGCGAACGTCTGCTGTTCAGCCTGGATGCGACGGTGGAGGTATCGCGCGCGCGGCTATCGTTTGCGCTCAGCTATCAGGACCAGGCGATCCGCCTGCTCTCGGGCGTGGAGATGAGCGACGCCATGCAGGCGCTGCGCCCGTCGCTGGACGCTGTGCCGGTGGGCCTGGGACCCCAGCCTGCGCTGTTTTTGGCCATTGAAGACCTGCCCGCCTCCTCCCTCAGCCGCCACGGCCTGTTCTTCGACCTCGGTCCCGGGTCCTACCCCGTGCAGCACGCCCTGGCGCATGAGCCCTGGTGGATCTTCAACGCCGAGGGTGATCTTGCAGGGGAAGGTCTGCTGCGTCCGGAGCGCATCAACGGCGGCGTGTACCAACTCGGCTTCCAGACAGGCGCTGCACCGCAGCCCGAAGCGATGGCGCAGGCGGTCCCACGATCGCCCGTGCCCAGCATCCCAGATGGCTTCTACAGCGGGCGCCAGTTTGTGTTTCCACCCATGGCCGGTGCGAACCGTTTTTTGTGCCGCGTGCCGCGTTTGCTGGAGCCGGTGCTGGCCCGCCTGGTCAACCGCGATGCCGGGCTGCTGCTAGAAAAGTCGCGGTTGTGGATCAAGATTCCCATGCCGTCCGCCGTACCCGCGCTCCATCACGCCGTGAACGGCATTCTGCTGCACACCATGACCGCTTCCAACGTGTTCGCCCGCAACCAGACCCTCCGCTATGAGCGTGACGGCATCTCCGTGCCGGTGGTGAAGGCGGGCGGCACGCCGGAGCATCTGGTGGCGCCGCTGGCCATCACCAGTCTGGACAATGACCCCTACCAGCCCGGCAATCGTCCTCACGCCAAAGCGTCGGCCGGCCGCTACGAGTTGAGCAACAATCGTCTGACCCTGACGCCGGGAACCGGTCCGGACGGCGCGCCGCACACAGGCGCGAACGTGCGGCTGTGGCTGACCAACGGCGAGCTTGGCAACCGAGTCGGGCCGGGGGACATCACCGGTTTCGCCAACGCGGCCGCGCTGGCCGGCATCCACGTCGCGCCGGTCACGGCGGCTTCTGGCGGCTCCGATGGCGACGACCATGCGACGGAACGGCGTCGTTTTGCGGATGCCTTGCTGACCCGTGGCCGCATTGTGACGCGAATGGACCTGCAAACGGCGGCGCTGGCGATGGATCGCCGCATCCTGGAAGCGATGACCACCTCCGGCGTCGAGCGCCGGGCCAAGGGCCTGCGGCGCGTGGAACGGCTCCACTTAACGCTGGATCCGCACGGCTTCACGAAGCCCGAGGTGGAGCTGCCCGCGCTGAAGTCGCAGATCGAAAGCACGCTGAGTGCGCGGCTGGTGCAGGGGCTGGAACTGGAGGTCGAGTTCGCATGGAACTAGGCTCTGCTTCCGCGCCGCTTCCACCGTCCATCCCGCGCGTGCGGCGCATGCCTGCGTTTGCCGGTGGCGCGCATAGCTTCACGCATTCAGTAGATTCGGCGCTGGTGTCCCTCCGGGCCCTGGAGATCAGCCCCGCGCAGATTGTGCTGCGCCGCGCGGGCAGGGAGGCGCACGCTCCCGGGACCATCGTGCGGCAGAGCCCGGCGGCGGGCGCGCCCTTGACCTCCGGAAGCTTGATCTATCTGGACGTCGCAGGGCTTGGCTTTACGCACGCCTTGCCTGTCGGGATGTGGGATTCAGGGGGCGAGACCGGGATGGGAACGCTTGAGATCCTTGCTCCCTTCGACGACCCGCTCGAAAAGCTGAAGCACTGGTTTCACGAAGGCGCGCCGCTGTTTCAGCTGGCCCCGCAGGACCCAGCCGCGTGCGCGCGCTGGCTGGCGCTGTTCGGCATTGACGCTGAGACCTGGCCGCGAACGCTCCGCTACCCGTTGGCCTCGTCCATCGCCGACATCGCGCAGCTTTCCTGCACGGAAGAGGGTTGTGCCTTTGCGCTGCGCACGCTCTTGGGCCTGCCTGTCGAGCGATTTACCTATCACCGCACCCTGGCGGTGCTGCCGGAGGCGACGCTCTCGCAACTGGGAGCCCGCGCTTCCCGTCTCGGGGTCGACTTGTTGCTCGGGGACGCGATCGAGGATCTGGCCACGGCAGAGATCGAGATTGGTCCGGTACCGCTCACGACCTATGAGCACTTCGCGGAGACGCGCCACGGCGCCGATCTGCTGCATCGCGTGCTGGAGCTGCTGATGCCCCTTTCCACGGCGTACGATGTGCGCTGGTCGGTGGCGGACCGGACGCAGCCGCCACGGCTTGGGATTGCCGCTGCGAACAGCCGGCTCGGCCTGAACACGCACATGGGCGCCGCGCGGCCAATCGCGCCGGAAAGCCCCAACGCACCACGGAGCACCCTATGAATCAAACACGACCGGACACGGGAACAGAACTGACGCTGCGCTCGGTGAACTGGGAACATGGCATGCTGCTGACCCCGGAACATTTTCTGCGTCAAGAGCGCTACCTGGAGTCGCTGGCGGCCTGGGGCCTGAGCTATCTTTCGCCCGCGGCGGGGCTCGTCGGCGGCGGGGTCCGCTTGCCTGAAAGCGATCTGGGCACCGTGCGCTTCGACCCCGAGGTCACCCTGCACGAGACTGCGGAACACCTGGACATCTCGGTCGCCCGGGCCCGCGGCCTTACGCCCCTGGGCCTCATTGTGGACGCCGAAACAGCGGGGACCGTGTCGACACGCTTTCCGAAGGACCGGTTGGCCGGAGTCGCCGAAGCCGTGGTGTATGTAGTCTGCGAACCCGGCGAGCGTGTGAAGACCGACGGCGTGCCGGACAGCTTTAACCCGCAGATGCGCAGCGAGCGCGTGCCCAGCTACCGCGTTGCCCTGAACGTGAACGCGGCCGAGCGCGCGCAAAGTCTGGCGGTGGGCCGGGTGCGCCGCCCCGCGAGCGGCATGTACTTCGAGGCCGACCCGCAGTACATACCGCCCTGCGTCGCGTTGGCCAGCCACTCGGAGCTGATGGTGGGCACCCGCCGCATTCTGGACGCAGTGAACCGGCTGGCTTCCGGGTATGCCGAGCTCCATCGGGCCATGCGCGAGTTTATGGTGCTGTTCACCGAGCGCGGCCTGGAGACCGAGGTCGACCGTGACTCCATGCAGTTTGCCGAACGCATGGTGCTGGAGTTGCACGACACCGCGTATGCGCTGCTGGATCGCACGCAACCACCGCAGGAGTTCTTCGGCCGTGTGCGCCGCATGTTGTACTCGGCTGCTATTTTTTTCGATCTGGCGACCGGCATGCAGGCCTACTACGACACGCTGCGCGAGACCGGCGAAAGCGACCTGGTGGGGCTGATCGAGCTGCAAAAGCACACGCTGCAGTTGGGCCGAACGCTGCGTCTCGGCGAAGATCTTGGGTTGGAAGTCCGTAAGGCGCTCGGTTCCCTTGCAGGGCTGGAAAAGCTCGAAGGCGCGCTGGAGGGCAAGTACATCGACTTCCGCCGCAGCAATTCGCTGGAAAGCACCAACTTCATCTTCGACCGTGGCGGCAAAGCGCTCTATAAGCTGGCCGCGCGGCCTGCGCGCGTGCAGGGCATCGCGGACGACATGACAATCTTCTTCTCCAATCTGCGGCTGGAGGGCCGGGATCGCTACCGGTTAATCCTGGTGGGCGACCGCAACACCCCGTGGCAGCGCGGCACATCGATCGGTGCGGAGATCCGGCTCAATGAAGGCTCGGGCTTTCGCCGCGAAAGTCTCATCCTTACCGGCGACGTAAAGCTGGACGAGCAGTACAACATCGAGCTCGACTTCGAGGCGCCGGACGTGCCCACCATCACAGAGGTGCGCGTCACGGTCCCGGCCTACCACACCGTGCATACGGCGCTGCTGTTTATGCGGCATCGTTTCTACGCGGGGCGCCGCGAGCCCGCCGACGCGCGGCTGATCGATCGCGAGCCCACCGGCAATGTCGCGCAGTCGCCGCCACCCACTTCGGGGCCGATGAGCAACGGGAGCCTGCGCGAGAGCCGGCTGGACGCGGCACCCGCCGCCGCCGCGCCGCAGCGTCCGGACCCTTCCTTTTTCGGCGAGCCCCGTAGGGAGGGCAGTCCGGTGCAGCCGCCCTGGATGCCGCGCGAGGCCCCGCCTGCGAGCCCGCTGGCCCCTGAAGATGCCAACGCCAAGCCTCGCCGGAGAAGGTTGGAGTAAGCACGCGGTAGAGTTTGAGAGGGGGTTTGGGAAATGGCGTTAGATCTGAGCAAACTCTCCGATGAGATGGAAGGCGCACTCGCGGGGGCGCGCTTACTCGCCGAAGAGAGGGATCAGGCCCTGATTCAGCCCGAACACCTCCTGCTACTGCTGCTGGAGCGCGACGGCAGCGGCCTTCGGGCTGTCCTGGAGACCAAGGGTGTGACGCTGCCGCCGCTGCTGGACGCGTTGTCCCGTCGCGCCGACCAACTTTCCGCCCAGCGCCTCGAAAAGGGAAGGCGACCGCTTGCGGCGCAGGGCCTCCGCACCTTGCTGGCTGAGGCCTTTGCGGTCTCGGAAAAGCAGGGCCAGCCCGCTGCGGAGCCCGTGGATGTGCTCCGTGCGGCCCTGACCGGCAGCAACGGCGATCTGCGTGGCATCTTTCGCCGTGCCGGGCTAACAGCTGAGGATCTGCCGGCTATGGCTGCCGAGGCGGCTCAGACCAGAGCACCTCGACCCGGGGCCGCCGATGCCCCTTTCACTTCCGAGCGCGGGGAACCGTCGTCCCGAAAGGACGAGGCCGGTCTGCAAGAAGGCGCCAAGATGCTGGAGCGCTTTGGACGCGACCTTACCGCGGCTGCCAAGGCGGGCGAGTTGATGCCGGTGATCGGTCGCGACGAGGAAGTTCGCCAGTTGATTCAGACCCTGCTGCGGAAAACCAAGTCGAATCCCGTTCTG
>CAXUIF010000041.1:7321-18136 GCA_964250995.1 uncultured Acidobacteriaceae bacterium | reverse complement strand
AGCGAGCCTTCGGCGCAGATCCGGGCGCGGGTGATGCAGGCGCGGGAACGGCAGTATGCGCGCTTTTTGGAAGCACGCGCGCGAACCGAGGGCTCAACGCGCGCTGCGAGTCGGGCGGTCTTTGCGAACGCCCAGATGACGAGCGGCCAGATTCGCCAGCATTGTGAGCTGGCAAGCGACGCCGAACGACTGCTGGAACGGGCGATGGTCCAGCAGGGGCTGAGTGCGCGGGCCCACGATCGCATTCTGAAAGTCGCAAGGACGGTGGCGGACCTGGATGGGGCGCAGGCGATTGCGGTGAAGCACATCGCTGAAGCGATCCAATACAGGACATTGGACCGCAGCCACTGGACCCATTAGGGTTGAGTCTAGGTGACCGTCTCCCGATTCCGGGATGACGATCGCGTTTCCTCCCGAAAAAAGGATTGACCTGGGGGCAGCGCGCTTGTAAGGTGCAAGAGTTGACGCAGAGCAGACCGGGATCTGGAAGGGATGCTCTTGCCCTGACGCGGCGGGTTCTTTGTCGCCGTAGGGGTCAACTCCCATGGCATTTTGTTTCCATCCTGTAAAGGCGAGCGGAAATTTCTGTGTGCGCAACTTGCACGTGGACCGAAACACCATCAAGCGGACGCATCTTGCACCAAGCAACTTGCGTCTAAAACATGAAACGGGATGTACCACGGGTCGTGACTGAGCCTTGGCAGTCCCAGAATGCAAGCCTTGTCCGGAGGCGTCCAGTGAGCTCCGGCCTGCCTTAACCTGAGGAGACAAGAAATGCGCTCAGACCTGATTTTTGGAGCCCTCACCCACGTCAACAACCGCTACCAGCTGTGCCAACTGGCGTCGAAGGCGACGCGCAAGTTGCACAAGCCGAACACGCGGCTACAGGACACGACCAATGATGTTCTGGAGCGGTTTAAAGGCACGGTCCCGATGGATGAGAACTACACGGAATCGGACCACGAAGAGATGCTTGCGACCGAACGCCGCGCGGCCTAAACGCTGCGCGGCTCTGCCGCTGCTCAAGGATTCTCCTTGCACTCTCGCCAGTGTGTGCTAAAGTAAGCGCAACTATTCCTTACCTCTACTTCCGCAGCATCCCCCCTCCGCAGGTCCCTCCGCACGTTGAGTCTCCCTCTTAGCAGCTCTTTGCTGTGCCTTCCTTGCTGCTCGTCGTTCCCTCCTGCACCGCCCTACCATCATGGAAAGAAGCACACCTGAACTCACATGACCATCTCTGAATTGAAAGAAAAGAGCATTGCCGAACTTGGTAAGCTCGCCCGCGGTCTGGAGATCGCCGGCACCAGCGCATTGCGCAAACAAGATCTGATCTTCAAGATTCTGCAGGCCCAAAGCGAAAAAGAAGGCCACATCTTTGCCGAAGGCGTGCTGGAGATTCTGCCAGACGGCTATGGCTTTCTGCGTTCGCCGGATTACAACTACCTCCCGGGCCCTGACGATATTTATGTCTCGCCAAGCCAGATCCGTAAGTTCGATCTGAAGACCGGCGATACGATCTCCGGAAACGTTCGCAGCCCCCACGAGGGTGAGAAGTACTTTGCGTTGGTGAAGATCGAGGCGATCAATTTCGAGTCGCCCGAAGAGACGCGCAACAAGATTCTGTTCGACAACCTGACGCCGCTGTATCCGCAAGAACGGATCAAGATGGAGACGGTGCGTGAGGGCATCTCCGGACGCGTGCTGGACTTACTCACGCCTGTCGGCAAGGGTCAGCGCGGCCTCATTGTTGCCCCGCCGCGGACCGGTAAGACGGTGTTGATGCAGTCCATCGCCAACTCCATTACGGCCAACCATCCGGAGGTCGTGCTGATCGTGCTGCTGATCGATGAACGGCCGGAAGAGGTGACGGACATGCAGCGCTCGGTGAAGGGCGAGGTCATCAGTTCGACCTTCGACGAGCCCGCGGCGCGCCACGTGCAAGTGGCCGAGATGGTGATTGAGAAGGCCAAGCGGTTAGTCGAGCACAAGCGTGACGTGGTGATTTTGCTGGACTCGATCACGCGACTCGCCCGCGCGTACAACACCATTGTGCCGCCGAGCGGCAAGGTTCTCTCCGGCGGCGTGGACTCGAACGCGCTGCAGCGCCCGAAGCGCTTTTTCGGCGCCGCCCGCAACATTGAAGAGGGTGGCTCTTTGACGATCATTGCTTCGGCGCTGGTCGAGACCGGCTCGCGCATGGACGAAGTGATCTTCGAAGAGTTCAAGGGCACGGGTAACATGGAAGTGATTTTGGAGCGCAAGCTGGTGGATAAGCGCGTGTTTCCGGCCATCGACATCCAGCGTTCGGGCACGCGGAAGGAAGAATTGCTCATCCCGAAAGATGAATTGCAGCGAACCTGGATCTTGCGTAAGGTGCTCAACCCGTTATCGCCGGTTGAAGCCATGGAGTTGCTCTCGGACAAGCTGGGTAAGACACGGAATAATAGTGAGTTTCTGCATAACATGAATTCGCTGTAGGACGTGTAGCAATCTGACTGGATGAACAAGCCATGTGCCCTCTTAGGGGGCACATGCTCGTTAGGAGCAGCGCGGATCTCGGCCTTGGAGATAGCCCTTCGATGCGCACTCGAAAACGATCTGGTCACCTCCCCAGTCTGGATGGCTGGCGCTGTTTGGCGTTCGACGATTCTTTCAAATTCAACCGCCGCAATGGGTGTACCTGGCCTTTCTTGCCGTGCTTATGGGCGCTCACCCTCTCGCCGACAAGTGGAAGGCGTTCACGTTGCTCAGTAGCCGTTCGTAAGCAGGTAGTCACCGGTGAGCCACTCGACAGTGGGCTTCGCGACTGCCTGAGCAGCGTAGCGGGCCAGCACGTCCGTCTCCAGGTTCAAGGGGCTGCCAGGTAGGAGCGTGTGCAGGTGGGTGCTGCGATAGGTGTGGGGGATGATGGCGATCTCGACGCGTATGCTGCCGTCGAGCTGTGGAGAGTGCAGCTTGGCGACGGTCAGGCTAATGCCATCGACCGTGAGGGAGCCCTGAGCAACGATCTGCGCGCCGAGTTCGGGGGGGATCTCGAGGGTGAGGCGCCAGTCGGCGGTGCCCGGATCGGGACCGAGCGGAACGAGAGACAGCAGCCTGCCGACACCGTCCACGTGACCCTGAACGACGTGGCCACCGAGTGGTGCGCCGGCGGGAGTGGGTAGTTCGAGGTTGACCGTGGTGCCCGGGGCCAGGTGGACCAGCGTGGTGCGGCGGACGGTCTCTTCGGCCAGGTCCGCGGCAAACTGGTCGGGGTTGTCGACGGGGATCGCCGTGAGACAGACGCCGTTCACGGCGATACTGTCGCCCATGCGCCAGTTCCCGGCCAGCGCGGGCGCGCCGATCAGGAGACGGGTGGCTCCCAAGGTGGACTGGACGGAGACGACCGAGCCGGTGGTTGCAACAAGGCCGGTGAACATGGATACAGGGTACAGCTTCCGCCTACCCAAGGCTCAGGTAGAGCGTGCAGCCTATACGAGGGGCTCGATCTCCGCCCAGGGGTCGTGCAGGTACCCCGTTAGGCGTAGGTCCTGCGCCTGACCATGAGAGAAGCTTGCTTCCGATCGATGCGACAGAGTGTTCATCAGATCCGGCAGCGAGACGTCGTGAGCAAACGGCAGGGCATCGGGGCGGAGTTCCGTGGGTGCCCGGTACAACACGAGTTGGTCGACCAGATTTTGGCGAAGCAGGCTGCCATTCAGAACGGAGCCGGCTTCTACCAGCAGGCTGCGCACGGCTCGTGCGGCGAGGGTGGCCATGACGGCATGCAGGTCGAGGGCTCCGTCGGATGAAGGCAGGCGGGCGATGTCGGCGCCTCGCGCGCGAAGGAGGTCTTCGCGGTCCCTTGGCGCGTGGAGAGATGTGAGCAGGAGCAAGTCTTCCCGCGCGGTTTGAACCAGGGCCGAGGCCGGGGGGGTGCGGAGTTGCGAGTCGAGGACGACGCGCAGGAGATGCCTGCGGCGGGGAAGACCGGTGCGATCGGTGAGGGTGGGGTTATCCGCAAGCACGGTTCCGATGCCGGTGAGAAGCGCGTCGGCGCGGTGGCGAAGATGCTGCACGTCGGACCGAGCCGCCGGACCGGTGAGCCAGAAGGGGGCGGTGCTAGTGCGCTGGGCCGGGTTGGGAGCGAGCTTGCCGTTACGGGAGACTGCGGCCTTCAGGGTAACGAAAGGGCGGCCGTGCTGAACGGAGAAGGCGAAGGCGTCATTGAGGCGGCGTGCGCGCTGCGCCTCGGCCGTAGCGGGATCGAGCAGGTCGACGATCACGCCAGCGGCGCGCAGCTTAGCGATGCCTTGACCGCGCACCAGCGGGTTAGGGTCCACAGTGGCTACAAGGCAACGGCCGATGCCGGCAGCAACCAGCGCGTCGGCGCAGGGGCCCGTGCGGCCGTGGTGAGAGCAAGGCTCCAGGGTGACGTACGCTGTGGCGTCGCGGACGTCCTGGCCGGCGGCGGCGGCCGCTTTCAGCGCGACGATCTCAGCGTGGTCGCGAGCGTCATAGACGTGCGCGCCCTCGCCGAGAACGACATCGTCCCGCACAAGAAAACAGCCAACGGTGGGATTGGGAGAGGCGAACGGAGCTGCCTGCTCTGCCAGGTCAAGAGCGCGCGAGAGAAACGCTAGCGATCGCTCGTGGACCCGTTGCCGCGCCGGCAGGAAGTGCATGCCATGCCAGCATAGCTCGCATCGCTTGTTCCGTAGCGGGCTAGCTGGTACCGATCGGGAAGCACGAGCGCGGGACCTGGGGTTTCGATCGTGGTTTGGATGACCGAGGGCACCTCGGCAGCTTCCACGGGCCGGGCGGACAGGGTGGTGTGGTGGCAGAGGGCAATCAAGAGGGAGAAAAGTGTTGCAAGCAAGTGTTGCATGGGTGGGTCCTACGTGAGATCGAAGTTTGTGCGACGGCTAAGCATGGCTCATCTCGCCGGGGGCCAAGATACGCCTTCCGTGCTTCCCGCGTAAACAGCGGTTCGGGGCGAGTACCACCGGCTTGGGCTTGACAAAAAGCGCGCGCGGCCCGTTCTGGCGGGGGCCTTCCCTATCGGTAATCGTCTCGCCGAAACGATGGTACCGGGCAGCGGTGACGAACAGCTCAGGCCAGCAGCGAATCGACGAAGGCCTGCGGATCGAACGGGAGGATATCGTCGATTTTTTCGCCAACGCCGGCGTAGCGCACGGGAAGGCCGAGCTCGCGGGCGATGGCGACGACGATGCCGCCTTTCGCGGTGCCGTCGAGCTTGGTGAGGATGATGCCGGTGACGCGGGCGGCTTCCGTGAAGAGGCGGGCCTGTTGCATGCCGTTCTGGCCGGTGGTGGCGTCGATGACGAGCAGGGTTTGGTGGGGGGAGCCGGGGATCTGGCGCTCCGCGGTGCGGCGCATCTTGTCGAGCTCCTTCATGAGGTCGGTTTTGGTGTGGAGGCGGCCGGCGGTGTCGACGAGGACGACGTCGGTGCCGCGGGCCTTGGCGGCGGCGAGCGCGTCGAAGAGCGCGGCAGAGGGGTCGCCGCCCTGCTTGGTCTTGATCAGGTCGACGCCGGAGCGCTGGGACCATACCTCGAGCTGCTCGATGGCGGCAGCGCGGAAGGTATCGGCGGCACAGAGGAGGACGGAGTAGCCGTCGCGACGGAGCATGGCGGCGAGCTTGCCGCTGGTGGTGGTCTTGCCGGTGCCGTTAACGCCGACCATCATGACGACCTCGGGGCCGGCGGCGGGGTGGCTCACGGGCGTGTTGACCGCGTCGAGGATGCGGCGAATCTCGTCTTTGAGGGCGAGTCTGAGTGCTTCGCCGTTGGCAAGGCCGTGACGGAGGGCGCGCTCACGGAGGCGGCTGATGATCTCGTCGGTGGTGACGGCGCCGATGTCGGAGGCGAGGAGGGCAAACTCGAGGTCGTCGAGGGAGGCTTCATCGACCTCGCGGGTGAGCGCGACGACGGAGGCGATAGAGTTGGAAAAGGACTCCCGTGTGCGGGTGACCGCCTGGCGCATGCGGTCGAGGAAGCCGGAGCGGCGGGATGTGGCTTCAGTTTCGTCGTTCGACAAGGAGGCGGGTTGTGCTTCGTCAGGAGTCTTGTCGCGCTTGCCGAAGAGTGAGAATGCCATTCAGTCCCAAGTTTAGTGCCTCTTGTCGGCGGAGCTTTGCGCTTGGCGCGAAGTCTTCCTGAGAGTTCGTGTTGCGCGGTATCGGGAGACAGTTTCTAGTCGCATTTTTGCGGCTGAACGAAGCGCACGCTTCTGACCACGGTTTAGGGGAGCTTTCGGATGTGGGAGTCCTTCTCAGCGCTCTCGCTTCATCGCTGTGTCACCGAAGGCCGTCAGAACAATGCGCTAACTCCCTTCGTTTCCCATAGGGCAGGTGTGATGACACGATAGCGCGGTTGGGCCCTACGCGGAAGCGGGTCCCCCAGCCGTCTATACTCGGGAGATGGCGACTTTGTCGGCGAAAACGGCCCCTGTTAGCACCTTTCCCAAGATTCCTCCTACGACGTTGGGCGAGTTACGCCAAAGCCAGTTCACGCCGGAGCGCGTGAATCGCAGCGTAAAGGACGAGCTGCGCGACAACCTGATCTTGCGGCTGCGGGCGATTGCGCCGGGTGGGCCGGAGGAGGGCGAGTCGCTGTTTCCGGGGATTGTGGGCTATGACGACACAGTGGTGCCGCAGGTGGTGAATGCCCTGCTGTCGCGCCACAACTTCATCTTGTTGGGGCTGCGTGGGCAGGCGAAGAGCCGCATCCTGCGTTCGCTGACGGGGCTGCTGGATCCGTGCGTGCCGTATGTGGCGGGGTCGGAGCTGCGGGACAATCCATACGCGCCGCTGAGCCGGTTTTCGAAGGATCTGATTGCGGCGCGGGGGGACGCGACGCCGATCGCCTGGATGACGCCGCAGGAGCGGTTTGTGGAGAAGCTGGCGACGCCGGACGTGACGGTGGCCGACCTGATCGGCGACGTCGACCCCATCAAGGCGGCGCGAAGCGGGCAGGAGCTCGGCTCGGAGTTGACGATGCACTATGGGCTGCTGCCGCGGGCCAATCGCGGCATCTTCGCCATCAACGAGATCCCGGATCTGGCGGGCAAGATCCAGGTGGCGCTGTTCAACATCATGCAGGAAGGCGACGTACAGATTAAGGGTTACCCGGTGCGCCTGGAGTTGGATGTGGCGATTGTGTTTTCGGCCAATCCGGAGGACTACACGGCGCGTGGCAAGATCGTGACACCGTTGAAGGACCGCATTGGGTCGGAGATCCGGACGCACTACCCGGAGTCCATGGATGAGGCCATCGCCATCACGGAGCAGGAGGCCTGGACGGCGCGCGCCTATGCGGATGCGCCAGGGCAAAACGGGCCGACGATCGAGCGCATCCACATCCCGCACTACATTCGGCAGATTGTGGAGGGTGTCGCCTTCGCGGCCCGTGAGGACAAGAAGGTCGACAAGAAGTCGGGCGTGTCGCAGCGGTTGCCGATCTCGACGATGGAGCTGGTGGTGTCGAATGCGGAGCGGCGCGCGTTGCTGCATGGGGAGTCGCTGGTGGTGCCGCGGGTCGGGGATATCATTGCGGCGCTGCCGGGGATCTCGGGCAAGATTGAACTGGAGTACGAAGGCGAGATGAAGGGCTCGGACACGGTGATCCGCGAGATCATCCGACAGTCGGTGGCTTCGGTGTACGACTCGTACTTTGCCGATACGAACACGCAGCAGATTGAGCAGTGGTTCAACCTGGGTGGGTCGGTGGAGTTGAACGACAAGCAGCCGTCGGGGACGGTGCTGGCGTCGCTCCAGGAGATTCAGGGGTTGCTGGAGAAGCTTTCGCCGCTGAAGGTGAATAGCAAGACAGAGCCGGAGATTACGGTGTCGGCGGCGGAGTTCCTGCTGGAAGGCATGACAGCCCACAAGCGCATCTCGCGATCCGAGGCGCGGACGTTTACGGCCGGGGAGAAGCGGCGGCGGAACGAAGAGGCGGGGCAGTTGGCCGAACGGGTTCGCGAGCGAGAGCGCGATACGTCCATGAATCGCACGCGGCGGGGCTTCAACTAAAAGGCCTGCACGCAAGAGGGGGCTTCCGAATATAGAGAAAGGACCTGCTCCGGGGGAGGCAGGTCCTTTCGCTATTTGCAGGAACCGCGCTGTAGCGACGGCAGCCGGTTAAGCCTACTCGCTCGCCTTGGCGCGGTCGTGATGTTCGTGCGGGTTGGAGTCCTTCTTGTGCGGGTGTTCCCGGTGTCCTTTTGCGTTGGCTCACATCGGCAAGGGCCAGGTTCCGATGAGCTCCCCTGCTGTCGCCCTGGAGCGACACAAGGGGCTGCGAGAATGACGTTATGTTGATTCCCTCGATCGATCTGATGGGCGGCCGCATTGTGCAGCTAGTGCAGGGAGAAACGCTGAAGCTGGCCTTTGATGACTTTGAGTATTGGATTGAGCGATTTGCAGCGTATCCGCTGGTGCAGCTGATCGACCTGGATGCGGCAATGCGGCAGGGCGATAACTGCGGGCTGGTGGAGATGATCTGCAAACGGCTGCCGTGTCAGGTGGGTGGCGGTTTGAGAACGCCGGAGGACGGCCGAAGGCTCCTCGATGCCGGGGCGCAGCGGGTGATCTATGGGTCAAGTCTGTTTGGAGCGGCTGAGACCTCGGTAGCGGAACGGAAAGCCGGTGGCGGCGATGGGGCACCCGGCCAGCCGGCGCGCCGGCACCGGCTGATTCAGCTGGAGTTTGCTCAAAACCTACGGGAGCAGCTGGGCGAGGCGGCCCTCTGCTTTTCGGTGGATACCAAGGGTGGGCGCGTGGCGGTGCGCGGCTGGAAGGAGCAGGTCGACTTAACGCCGGAGGAGGCCATCACCTGGCTAGAGGACTGTTGTGCGGCGTTTCTGTACACGCATGTGGATACCGAGGGGACCATGCAGGGATTTCCTGTGGACGTCGCCGCCGTCCTGCGCTCCACGACGGCCAAGCAGCTCATAGTGGCGGGGGGCATCCGTGCGCGAGCCGAGGTGGACGCCCTGGACGCGATGGGTGTGGATGCTGTCGCGGGGATGGCCGTGTACTCAGGGGAGATGGCGGCATGAGCGAGCTTTCCAAGCATTTCCCAGGGGTTGCCTCGCGGAAAATGCCTCTTTCGAAGGGGCGGGTCATGGCGCGAAAGGGGCACGGCACGGGGTTCCCACGACGCGTCCTGAACGTTATGCTCGGGAACATGAAGTCCGCCCTGACCGCCTGTGCTCTACTTTTCGCCCTTGGACTAGGGCCGCCCGGCTTTGGGCAGACGGCGGGGTCGCCGCAGCAGTTTCTGGATCTTTGGGGTAAGAATTGGGATGCTCATGATGTGGAAGGGATCATGCGGCTGTATGCAGACGATTGCGTGACGGTGAACCGCTTTGGCGTCATCGCGAATGGGAAAGACGAGATTCGGCGCGGTGTCAGCTGGCTGCACAACGGCCCGTTCCACACCGCACACTTTGCCGCGCCGAAGCTGCTGGATCAGCGCAAGCTGGGTCCGGGCCTGATCGCTGTGCAGGCGAGCTGGAAGAATCCAAGCGGGCGCGCGGACCCGCCGGATGACGAGCTGGTGATTACGGTGGTGCTTCGCGATTTCGGGCCGGAAGGATGGCTGGCAGAAGAGGTGGACACACACACCGTCGCTCCCCTGGCGCCGAGCGTTACGCCTGAGGGAGATGCGGGCAAGCTGTAGCGAATGGATCGAGTCGGCGTTGGATCCGAAGACCAACGCAACGGACGCAAAGAGCGCAAGGGTACTGCTACGATGCAGTGCCGATTACTCGGTGGAGGCCTGTTCTTCGCCGCTGACGGCGTAGTAGCCCTTGCGGGCCTGGACCTTGTTGTCCTTGCCGCAGGTCATATCGATGTGGCGATAGGAGCCATCGGCCTTTTTGTTGCTGGGCGTGTAGCTGAGTAGATATTGCGTGCGCAGCTCGTCCTGGATCTGGTCGAAGGCGTCTTCCAGGCGGTGGCCATTGTTGCCCACGTTGATCAGGCGGCCACCGGTCTCGCGCGCGAGCCGGTCCATGTCGCTGGATCCGGTGTAGATCATGCCTGCGGCGAAGTAGGAGTCGCGGTCCGCGATCAGAATGGGATAGACGATGGTGTTGGCCTTCTGCGCGGCTTCAATGGCGTCCTTTATCTTGTACTGGGAACCCTGGTCCTGGCCGTCCGTCAGGATGATGAGCACTTTGCGGCCTGTCTGCGACTGGAGCTTGTCGTGCGCGCCGAGGTACACGGCGTCATACAGCAGTGTGCCGCGCGGGTTCGACGTGGGAAAGGGACCGCCGCCGATGCCGGGTACGCCGCCCGAGGAACTGGCCTCGTTGATGGAAGCCTTGTCGATCGCGCGGCGCAGCTCGCCCGCAGAGTTGGTGTAATCCGAAAGCAGGTCGACGTTCACGTCAAACGAGATCAGGAAGGCCTCGTCCTTGGGCGTGAGCACCTCTTTCAGAAAGCGCGCGCCTGAATCCTTTTCTAAGGGCAGAACGTTGGTCTGGCTACCGGACGTGTCCAGGAGGATGCCGATGGTCAGCGGCAGATTCTTCTCGTGGGTGAGGTTCCGGATCGTCTGCGGCTCGTGATCTTCGGCGACCTGACAGTCGTTCTTGGTAAGACCGGTCACGAAGCCGTTTTTGTCGCGGACCGAGAAGTAAACGTTCACCAGGTTGACGTTGACCTTCAGGGTTTCGCCGGAGTGGATCTCTTGCGGCTGCTGCGCCGGGGCAGAGCTCATGGGCGGTGGGCCGTCCGGCGAAGGGGCCTCCTGCGCCTGGAGAGCGGGCGCAAGGACGAGTAGGGACAGGGCCGCGAGGGTCAGGCAG
>CAXUIF010000041.1:0-7311 GCA_964250995.1 uncultured Acidobacteriaceae bacterium | reverse complement strand
CGCATACGCTCTATTAGACGCTGATGGGGGTGGTTTGGGCGACACGGCGCAAGGGGCAGCGTGCGGAAGGAAAGGCTTATGCCGAGGCCGCTGAGGGTTGGGAGTGTCCGAGCGTGGTACGGTGGCGCAACGGAGACGGGGGTGTCTGCGTCTGACAGGGTATACCCCGGGTTGGATGGGCACTGGTAGTCTGGGCACGTAGATGGGCGGGCTGATGTGGCTGGCTCGGATGCGGGCTGAGGATTGAGGTCGAATGCGGTTGGCGAGCAACAAAGTTTGGGGATGGGCGTTGGGCGTGAGCTGCTTTTGCGGAGGCGCCGCGGCTGGCGCGCAAAGTTCCGGGGTGCCGGACGCGCCGGTGCCGCAGACTCTGCCGCGGTTGAACACGATCACGCCGACGGCACCGGCGATACCGAACGCACCCACACCGAACCTGCCCGCCGCGCCACAACCTGCGCGAGACGCGGTGAACGATGGCGTGGTTCCCGGAACGACTTTGCCGTCCACACCGGCGCCCACGCAAGAGGCGCAGGACGATGCCGATAGTGGCCCACCCCCGGTGGGCAGCGCGAGCAAACTGAATGTTCAGGTCAACTTTGTCGAAATTCCCTTCACGGTGAAAGACCGCAAGGGCGTGCTGGTTCCAGGGCTGACCTACCGCGACGTGCAGGTGTATGAGAACGGTTTGCGGCAGCGGATGCGGCTGTTCACAGTGGACCCGATCCCGTTGTCTGTGGCCATTGTGATCGATCAGAGCGTGACGTTCGATACGATGCAGAAGATCAACGCGTCACTGAGCGCGCTCCAGGCTTCGTTCACACCATACGACGAGGTCTCCATTTTCACGTACAACAACGGCGTGAAGGAGCAGACTGCCTTCACTGGCGCACAGAGCCAGCGGGTCACCTATGCGCTGGAGCGCTCTAAGGGCGCCGGCCGCGAGGCCAACATGGCGATGGGCGGGCCGCTGGCGTGCACGACGTGCAAGAACAACTTACCGGTCGATCCGAACACGAACGGCAATAACTCCGCGGGCGTGATTATGCAAACGCCGGAGCGGGAATACCACACGCTCAACGACGCCATCCTGACGGCGGCGACCACGGTGGCCAAGGCCGGCAGGGGGCGCCGCCGGGTGATCTATGTGATCTCCGACGGCAAGGAGTATGGGTCCACCGCGAAGGCGAAGGAAGTGGTGCGGTTTCTGCAGACCAACCAGATTGCGGTGTACGGGACACTGGTGGGGGACTCTGCCCTGCCCGGCCTTGGGTTTCTGGACCGCCTCCACCTGCCCCTCCAGATGCGGGATGACGTGCTGCCGTACTATGCGGACGCCACCGGCGGACAATGCGATCCGGAGTTTCGCCCGCGCGGCATAGAAAACAGCTTTGCCCAGCTGGCCGAGCAGGTGCGCACGCAGTACACCGTGGGGTATTACAGCCACGAGCCCTTTATCGATGGGAAGTTCCGGTCCGTGGAGGTGCGGGTGCTGCGGCCGAGCCTGGATGTAATCGCCAAGAAGGGGTACTATCCGACGGCGCAGGCGTCCGGCCCCAGCCGCGAGTCGGTGACAGTGTCGACCCGCCCCGGAGCCACCCAGGCGGGCAGCGCCAGTGACGGCGCCACGCAGCCCTAAGCGTGCGAGCAATGGGCGGCTCCGGCGCATCGCTCGGTGCGGTGTTGGCCCTGCTCGCAGCGGTTTCCTGGGGCGGGGGTGATTTTTCCGGCGGCATGGCCGTAAAGGCTGCCGGCGGCTCCGCCCGCGGGGCGTTGCGGGTGGTGATCTCAGCGCATGCCATGAGTTTGGCCGTACTGGCGACCGTGCTCGCGGGTCGCGGCGGGATCGTGCTGCGGGGCGCGCCGGTGCTGTGGGGACTGGGCTGCGGCGTGGTCGCCGGTCTCTCGCTTTCGGCGTTTTACATTGCGCTGGCGCGCGGAACGATGGGGACCTCCGCCGCCGTGAGTGGGCTGCTGGCGGCAGCGATACCTGCCGTTGTGGGCATGGTGCTGGAGGGCCGGCCGAGCGCCGTGCGGATGGCGGGATTCGCCCTAGCAGCGGTGGCCATCTGGCTGGTCGCGTCCCCTGCCGCGGGGGCCCCGCCAGAGTCGCGCGAGGTGATGTGGCTGGCGGTCGCGGGCGGTGTAGGGTTTGGGCTGTACTTTGCGGGGTTGAAGTTTGCCAACCCGCTCGGCGTTCTGGAACCGATGGCACTGGCGCGCGTGGGCAGCGTGGCTACGTCGCTGGTTTTGCTCGCGCTGCTGCGGCAGGACGGAGATGCCAAACCCGCTTCTTGGTTGAGTCGCGCCGGGTGGCGCTGGGCCCTGGGCGTGGCAGTGCTGGACACCAGCGGCAACCTCCTGTACCTCGCCGCAACCGGCGCGGGGGGGCTGGATGTGGCCGCGGTGCTGGCTTCGCTATACCCGGCATCAACGATTCTGCTGGCGGCGGGGGTGTTACACGAGCGGCCGGGCCGGCGGCAAAGGATCGGGATGGTGGTGGCCGTAGTGGCGGTCGCCCTGGTGACGCTTTAGGGGGGCGGTTCCTTCTGTGCTTCAAGGAAGTACCGCAGCTCGTGCTCGGACCGGGTATATCACGAGGAAGCAGGTCCGGTGCTCTGCCCAAAATGGCGATCTCAAGCGAATGGTGTAGCGCGGCACAACGACGATGCAGGGCCGCCCGCCAGCCGTCAGTGCGTCCCGCTGCTATTGTGCTGGCTGTTGGCACGTCGTGGCGGGCGCGTCGCCATGAGCTCGCTGCTGGGCCGCGGCCGCGGCCTGCTTGGGCGACTGCGCCTTGAGATCCATGCCGGTCGCGTCGAAGCTGGGGCTGGGGTACTTGAGGTTCTGGCTCTGGAGCGCTTCAACGAGCAGGCCCGAGATCGCGACGTTGCGAAACCACTTGTGGTCGGCGGGGATCACGAACCAGGGAGCGTGTTTGTGGCTGGTTTCGCGGAGGATGTCCTCATAGGCGGTCATATAGTCGGCCCAGAAGGGACGTTCTTCGAAGTCCGAGAGGGAGAGCTTCCAGTGCTTGTCCGGCGTGTCGATGCGAGCCTGCAGGCGGCGCGTCTGTTCTTCCTGGGAGATGTGGAGGAAGAACTTCAGGAGCACGACATTGTTGTCGGTCAGCGTCTTTTCCCAGGCGTTGATGTCCTCGAGGCGACGGCCGACCTGCTTCCTGGACAGGATGCCGTGAACGCGGGGGGAAAGGACGTCTTCGTAGTGCGAGCGGTTGAAGATGCCGATCATGCCGCGCGGCGGCACCTGCGCGTGGCATCGCCAAAGGAAGTCGTGGTGGGCCTCGAGCGAGGTAGGGACCTTAAAGGCGGCGACCTGACAGCCCTGGGGGTTGATGCCGGAGAAGATATGGCGGATGGTGCCGTCTTTGCCGGCGGTATCCATGCCCTGGAGCACGATCAGGACGGCTTTGGACTGGTCGGCAAAGAGGAGCTCCTGGAGCTCCGCCAGCTGGTCGCGATGCTTTTCCAGAATGGACGCGGCGGCTTCGCTATCGGGGACCTTGCCGGTCGCATCGGTCTTCAGGGAGGAGAGCTTGACCTTGGCGCCGGGGGAGACGAGGAAGGGGGACTTAAGCTTCATGCGTAACTGGCTCCGGCTGCATTGGGCAAACCTACCTTGTGCGGCTGAAGCCGCGCTCCGCGAACACCGATCCAGCACGGGGAAGCCGTGCTTTCCCGTGCTGTGCCCCAGCGAATAAGGCCGCGGCCAGTGGACGTTGGCAGCCCGCTCTAGACAGAGGTGGTGGTCTTGGTTTCGTCGGCGGCTTTAGGCGTGACGATGTGGGCGGTTTCGCCGGGCTTGGTGTGGCTGGTGGGCTCGTCCGTGATGCCCTTCATGCCTTCTTTGAAGCCACGCAGGCCTTCGCCGAGCCCTTTGCCGAGCTCGGGCAGCTTCTTGCCGCCAAACAGCACGATGGCCACGACGGCAAGGACGATCATGTGGGTCGGTGTGAAAAGTTCACCCATGGTAGGTTCTCCTGCTGCGGAAGGCCATGGCCGCCGGACAGCATTCTCCATTGTCGCATGAGCGCTCGCCCACAGCTGCGGAGCTCCGGCGGAGGCTCCAGCCGGGGAGGGAGCCTATGCCTCTGCGCCCGCCGCCGCACACAGAGTATGCAAGCGAAAGCGCTGCACCGGCGGTATATCCTGAGAGGGTGCGCGCTATCAAGGTGCGCGCGGGGCAGCGACGCCCGGTTACGCCGGGGTATTGCCTGAAGAGGACGATGTTGTTCGAGACACGCTTTGCTCTGCTTCGCTGTGTGCGCCTGCTCCTGGCCGCTTCCCTGCCTCTGGCAGCCACTTGTTTGGGAGCCCAGACCTCCAGTTCCAGCCAGACCGGCACGACCGCAGCGCCGGGCACGGCGCCCATGCGGGCCCGCGCGACTGCCCAGCGCATCAGCCCGACCCGGGTGGCGACCTATGACGATAAGTTCGAGCTCTATGGCGGGATCAGCCTGATGAACGGGCAGGCCGGCCAGAACCTGCCCAAGCGCTACAACATGGGTGGGGGCGAGGTGATGGGCACCTATTGGCTGGGACCACGGCTGGGCGTGGCCGGAGACTACCGGATCGGGGCGGGCACCACGGACATCTTCCCGACGCCCTTTTTCGCTCCCGGTACCCGGCTCCTTGTGATGCAGAACATCTTCTCCGGCGGCGTTAACTACCGGGGTCCCAAGGGGCGGTATGCGGCGATCGACTTCCATGCGCTGTTTGGGGCGTCGCGTGGAAGCTTTGATCACTCTCTGACCACGTACCCAAACCGCCCGGCGGCGCTGACCAACGGGCTGGTTGGGGTGTACAACAACGGCACCACGCCTTGGGGTGCCGTGGGCGGCTCGATCGACTTCAACGCGACGCCAAAGCTCGCCGTACGCCTTTCACCGGATCTGACCTTTGAGCACTTCGGTACGGAGACGAGGGAATTTTTTGCGATCAGTGGAGGCGTGGTCTACCGGTTTGGGAAACGGACGCGGTAGGGTTGGCTCCCACCGGAAGGCCAACGCAACGGACGCGAAGTACCCCAAGGGACGCCAAGAGGTTCACAGCGGTGAGTGGGCGGCGGCTGGACCCTAAAAGTTCTGGGCCAGGAACTCGGGGGAGACTGGGTTCTCGTAGACGGAGTAATCGCGGGTGACGACCGTGAGGCCGCTGGGGTGGACGAAGTACTTCTTTTTGTCTTCGGCCGGGTCGTAGCCAATGACCGTGCCATCCGGGATATTGACATTGCGGTCGATGATGGCGTGCCGGATACGGCAGTGGCGACCGACGTTGACGTGAGAGAAGATGACCGAGCTGTCGACGTCGGCGTAGCTGTTCACGCGAACGTCGTGCGAGAGCACCGACGAGCGCACCACCGCACCTGAGACGATGCAGCCGGGGGACACGACGGAGTTGATCGCCATGCCGGTACGGCCGGGTTCCCCGAAGACAAATTTGGCGGGTGGGTACTGGTAGGCGCGGGTGCGCATGGGCCAACTGCGGTCATAGAGGTTGAACACCGGGACGAAGCTGGCCAGGTCCATGTTGGCCTCGTAGTAGGCGTCGAGGGTGCCGACATCGCGCCAGTAGAGGGCCTGTTTCTTGTTTTCGTCGACGAAGTTGTAGGCGTTGACGCGGAAACGGCCGAGCAGTTTGGGCAGGATATCGTGGCCGAAGTCGTGCTTGCTGTCGGGGTCTTCGGCATCGCGCATGAGCTCCGGTAGCAGGACGTCGGTATTGAACAGGTAGATGCCCATGGAGGCGTCCACCATTTCGGGGTCGAAGGGCGAGCGCAGGCTGGTTTCCTTCGGCTTCTCGATGAACCCGATGACTTCGCCGTTCTTGGCGACCTCGACGACGCCGAACTGAGACACCTCTTCGGGCTTGATGGGCAGGGTGGCGAGGGTGACATCGGCGCCAGTGTCGCAGTGGTGCTGCAGCATCAGTGCATAGTTCATTTTGTAGATGTGATCGCCGGAGAGGATCAGGACGCGCTTGGGCTCTTCCGCGCCGATAGAGTAGATGTTCTGAAAGACCGCGTCGGCCGTGCCCTGGTACCAGCTCTTGGAGACGCGCTGCATGGGCGGCAGGATCTCGATAAATTCGCCGAGCTCGCTGGCGACGACCGAGCCCCAGCCCTCGCGGATGTGGCGGTTCAGACTGAGGGCTTTGTACTGGGTAAGGATGTAGACCTTGCGGAGGTCGGAGTTGATGCAGTTGGAAAGGGTGATATCGATGATGCGGTACTGGCCGGCAAAGGGCACGGCGGGCTTGGCGCGATCGCGTGTGAGGGGGAAGAGACGCTCCCCTGCGCCTCCGGCAAGCAAAACACCGAGCGTGTCTCTCATCGTTCAGCCACCTCGCGGGCCACTCCCCTCAGACGCAAAAGCCTGAGTCTGGGACGCTCGAATGTAGCATGGGTCGTGTTGAATTTTCTAACGAGAGCCAGTTGGGTGGCCTAGGACGCCGTACAGCGGCGAGGCGAGAGCGTGTGCGGGCTTCTTAGCTGGCGTTTCCGGCCTCCTGTTCCTCCGCCGTGATGCGCAGACTTCTCAGGAAATGGAGATCGTTGCGCGTGAAAGGGCCTTCGACGGCCTCTTCAGCCGGGGTTTGTTCCTCATCGCGGCCTACCTGATTGAGGCCGATGGTGGCCTCGAGCATCAGCAACACGTCGAAGCCCTGCTCCCGAATCTCACGCACAACGTCGGCGATGTTCTCCGATTCGCTGACGGAGTCGTGGATGGCTTCCCCCAGTTTCTGGATAAGGTTTTTGACCTGTTGATTCAACGCCACCTCCGAGTATGGGAAGAATTGCGATAAAAGCCCCGCAATGGGTCTTCCCGAGCGCTCGAACACGGGAACGGCAGTGACGGGTACATCCACTTCGCGATCAACGACACCCATAGGGTACGCCGATTGCGAAGCGAAAGGAATGCCCCGGAAGGGGTGCTCGCGTGGTTACGAGCGGGTTTTTACACACGGGTATGGTGGTCGGCCCAGGCCTCTTCCAGCCGATGCGCGAGAGCTTCAACGGGCTTGGCCTGCTGCTTACGGCCCAAAACGAGAAAACCAGCGGCAGCAGCGCACAAACCGCTCATGGTCCAGATCAGCTTCTTCATGGGTAGGGCTCATCCTTAGGCGAGTTTCGGTCGGGCGAAGGTGCCCGACTCTTTGCTTTTCGCGGTTGGATGCAAGGGGAGAAGGCTGGGGTGTGTGAGTGGAGGGGTTTGCGGAGCCAAGCGGAGGAGAAAAGGAGGCCGCCTCGGTACACTGCGGAGCTCGGTACACTTCGGAGATGGATAGGGTACGG
>CAXUIF010000040.1:0-18537 GCA_964250995.1 uncultured Acidobacteriaceae bacterium | reverse complement strand
CGCCGGAGTCGATGGGCATCGATCCGGCGGACGGTTTGGAAGCCGAGGCGATGGTAGAGGGCGACGGCACGCGTGTTGTCGGCGGTGACGTGGAGCCAGGACCGGGAGTTCTCCGCGCGGTGGTGAGGGCTGCCCAGACGGCGTGCGGGAGGGGATCGGACGACATGGCTGTAGGCTAGGGCGTCTCTCCACGCACTCCAGTGTTCTCTCTACGAACCGGAGCGGAGGAGACACTTGCGGCTGGCGAGGCGTGCAATTTCATTCCGCAATTACAAGATGCAGGCCGTTCCCCTCCGCAGGCTGCTCCCCTCCGCAGCACGATGACGCTGTCCTGCTCCGGTCGCAAGGACCGACAGGAGGGAGCGAGGTGCAGCAAAGGGCCTCGGTGTGGCAAGCTCTTGGTACACTCTAGCCGGGGTTGGGGCGCTGCCTCGGAGGTTGACTCCCGCCCGCTGCCTTGATACAGTAAGAGGGTTCCGCCGGTATGGGGAATTTGCCTGTCTGAGTGCCTGCGACACCCTCCTCCCTTTTTGTAAATGCACAAAGGTCCCAAGGGGATGGGCTATGTGGGCCGGAAGAGACGAAACGGAGTTGGGCTGGGTGCGGCAACAGCGCCTCAGTCTCCTGGCCACCGTCGCCTCTGCCTAAGCCTGAGCAGTTTTTTGCAGTATGCGCGTGAGGTTGTGGTTGGGCCGCGTGCAGGATTCAGAACTTTGCCGGAGCCCGCATTTGGCGGCTCCGCCTTCTGCGTGTGCGGCCATCCCCGTGCGCAGAAGTAGCGCAAAGGGGCTGCCCTGCAAGGCGTTCGACAACGGAAGTCGGATAGCTCCGGAGATGGCGAGAGCCATTGGCTGGACTGGCAGTGAGGAGTGCACGAAGTGCCTACGTTTCATCAGCTCGTAAAGCAGGGTCGGACGCCGACCCGGTATAAGACGGCATCGCCCGCATTGCAGGGCTCGCCGCAGCGGCGCGGGGTGTGCACCCGGGTGTACACGCAGACGCCCAAGAAGCCGAACTCGGCGTTGCGCAAGGTGGCGCGGGTGCGCCTGACCAACGGCATTGAAGTGACGACCTACATCCCGGGCATCGGCCACAACCTGCAGGAGCACTCGATCGTGCTGATTCGCGGCGGCCGTGTGAAGGATCTCCCCGGGGTGCGCTACCACGTGGTGCGCGGCACGCTGGATTCGGTGGGCGTGGCCAAGCGCATGCAGAGCCGGTCCAAGTATGGGGCGAAGCGGCCGAAGGCGGCAGCGAAGTAGTTGTACGTAACACGTTGCACGTTGCCAGCCGATCTTTCGTGCGGATTTATACAACCTACAACGTCAAACTTAGAACGTTTTTTCGACAGGCCTGGCACGTGAGAGGTTGACCGCGCCGGGGGAAGAAGAGAAAGAAGCGAGTATGCCGAGAAAAGGGCACATAGCCAAGCGTGAGGTCGCAGCCGACCCGATCTACCAGTCGACCCTGGTGACCAAGTTCGTGAACAGCATGATGTGGGGTGGCAAGAAGTCCACCGCACAGAGCATTTTTTACGAAGCCATGACGAACCTGGAGCAGAAGGGCGGCGACGAGGCCTTGAAGCTGTTCAAAAAGGCGGTCGAGAACGTAAAGCCGACGCTTGAGGTGAAGAGCCGGCGCGTGGGCGGCGCGAACTACCAGGTGCCGATCGAGGTGAACCCGGAGCGGCGGACGTCGCTGGCGATTCGCTGGCTGGTCAGCTTTGGCCGGGCCCGCGGCGAAAAGGGCATGGTGGAAAAGTTGACGGCGGAGCTGCTGGATGCGGCCAACGGCCGTGGCGCGGCGATGAAGAAGAAGGAAGACGTTCATCGTATGGCCGAGGCGAACCGGGCGTTCGCGCACTATCGCTGGTAACGCCGTTGTAGGTTGTAGGTTCTACGTTGTATGTAGACCGGCGACTACCACGTAGAACGTACAACGTAGAACCTGTTTCACCGCGGGCTTTGCCCGCAGAAAGATTCACCACCGTGGCACGCACAATTCCCCTCGCAAAATGCCGCAATATCGGCATCATGGCGCACATCGACGCGGGCAAGACGACGACGACCGAGCGCATTCTCTTCTATACGGGGGTGAACCACCGTATCGGCGAGGTGCATGAGGGAACCGCGACCATGGACTGGATGGAGCAGGAACAGGAGCGCGGCATCACGATCACCTCCGCCGCGACGACCTGCTCCTGGAACGGCATTCGCATCAACATCATCGATACGCCCGGTCACGTGGATTTCACGGCCGAGGTGGAGCGCTCGTTGCGTGTGCTCGATGGCGCGTGCGCCTGCTTTGATTCGGTGCAGGGCGTGCAGCCGCAGTCGGAGACGGTGTGGCGCCAGGCCAACAAGTACAAGGTGCCGCGGATCTGCTTCATCAACAAGATGGACAAGGCCGGTGCGAACTTTGAATATGCAAGCTCGACCATTGTGAACCGGTTGGGAGCCCGGGCCGTGCCGATCCAGATTCCCATCGGGGAAGAGGCCAAGTTCATCGGCATCGTCGACCTGGTGGAGATGCGCGGCATTGTGTGGCACGACGAGACGATGGGCGCCAAGTATGACGTGCAGGAGATCCCGGCGGAGCTGAAGGCCAATGCCGAGAAGCTGCGCTCGCAGCTGATCGAGGCTGTGGCGGACTCCGATGATGAGGTGATGAACAAGTACCTCGAGGGCGAAGAGATTACGCCGGAGGAGCTCAAGCGCGCGATTCGTAAAGCGACCATCGCGATGCAGATCTTCCCGGTGCTGTGCGGTTCGTCGTTCAAGAACAAGGGCGTGCAGACGCTGCTGGATGCCGTGGTGGATTACCTGCCCAGTCCGCTGGATGTTCCCGCGATCGAGGGTACCGAGCCCGGCGAGCCGGAGGTGAAGCTGCTGCGGCACGCGGACGATAAAGAGCCGTTTTCGGCGCTCGGCTTCAAGATTATGACCGACCCGTTCGTGGGTCAGCTGATCTTTATCCGGGTGTACTCGGGCCAGCTGAAGACGGGCGATTCGGTGTTGAACCCGCGCACCGGCAAGACGGAGCGCATTGGGCGTTTGCTGAAGATGCACGCCAACAAGCGCGAGGAGATCACGGAGATTCTGGCGGGGGATATCTGCGCGGCAGTGGGTCTGAAGAACCTGAACACCGGTGACACGATCTGCTCGGATAAGGCGCCGATTTTGCTCGAGTCGATTGACTTCCCCACGCCCGTGATCGAGGTCGCGGTGGAGCCGAAGACCAAGGCCGACCAGGAGAAGATGGGCATGGCGCTGGCCAAGCTCGCGCAGGAGGACCCGACCTTCAAGGTGCGCACCGACATCACCAACGGGCAGACCATCATCTCCGGTATGGGCGAGCTGCACCTGGAGATCATCGTCGACCGCATGATGCGTGAGTACAAGGTGGAGGCCAATGTCGGCAAGCCGCAGGTGAACTACCGCGAGACGATTCGCGGCAACGCCGAAGCGGAGGGCAAGTACATTCGCCAGACGGGCGGCTCGGGCAACTACGGGCATGCGAAGATCCGCATTTCGCCGAACGAGCCGGGCAAGGGCTACGAGTTCTCCAACGACATCAAGGGCGGCACCATTCCGAAGGAGTACATTAAGCCGATCGACCAGGGCATTCAGGAGGCGCTGCTGGGCGGCGTGCTCGCGGGGTACGAGATGGTGGACATCAAGGTGAGCCTGTACGACGGCAGTTACCATGATGTGGACTCAAACGAGATGGCGTTCAAGATTGCCGGTTCCATGGCCTTCAAGGAGGCCGCGCGCAAGGCCAAGCCGGTGCTGCTAGAGCCAGTGATGGCGGTGGAAGTGACCGTGCCCGAGGAGTACATGGGCACGATCATCGGCGATCTGAACTCGCGGCGTGGACGGATTGAAGGCATGGAGATGGTAGGCGGCGTGCAGGCCATTAAAGCCACGGTGCCGTTGTCGACCATGTTCGGCTATGCGACGGCGATGCGTGGGTCCACGCAGGGCCGGGCAAACTTTTCAATGGAGTTTAAGCAGTATGAAGAGGCGCCCCGCTCGGTTTCAGAAGAGATCATCGCCAAGGCGCAAGGCAAGGATAAGTAGCAGGGTTTTAGCGATAAGTAGCAGGGTTTAGCCCCAGGGTTCGCATGCAGGCCGCGCGCTGGAGCCGGTGAAACAAGCCGGCGCGCGCAGAACACCAACGGTTTCGCAGCAAAGCACCACGGAGAAGAAAGATGGCGAAGGAAAAGTTTGACCGCAGCAAGCCACACGTCAACGTAGGGACGATCGGGCACATTGATCATGGCAAGACGACCCTGACGGCGGCGATCACGAAGGTGTTGTCCAAGCACAACCCGAAGAACAGCTTCCGTAGCTTCGACACCATCGATAACGCACCCGAAGAGCGCGAGCGCGGCATTACGATCTCGACCTCGCACGTCGAGTACGAGACGGCCAACCGGCACTACGCCCACGTGGATTGCCCGGGCCACGCGGACTACATCAAGAACATGATCACGGGCGCGGCGCAGATGGACGGCGCAATCCTGGTCGTGGCGGCCACCGACGGCCCGATGCCGCAGACCAAGGAGCACGTGCTGCTGGCGCGTCAGGTCGGCGTGCCGTACATTGTGGTGTTCCTGAACAAGTGCGATGCGGTGGAAGACGAAGAGCTGACCGACCTGGTCGAGATGGAAGTTCGCGAACTGTTATCGAAGTACAACTTCCCCGGCGACGACGTGCCCGTGGTGCGCGGCTCGGCCCTGGGCGCACTGAACGGCGAGGCGCAGTGGGAGGCCAAGATCGACGAGCTGATGGCCGCGGTGGACGCGAACATCCCGCAGCCGGACCGCCTGGTGGATCTGCCATTCTTGATGCCGATCGAAGACATCTTCTCGATCTCGGGCCGCGGTACCGTGGTCACGGGCCGTATCGAGCGCGGCAAGGTGAAGGTAGGCGAGGCCTGCCAGATTGTCGGGTTCCGCGACACACAGGCGACGACAGTCACGGGCGTGGAGATGTTCAAGAAGCAGCTGGACGAAGGTCTGGCCGGCGATAACGCGGGCTTGCTGCTGCGCGGAACGGCGAAGGACGATGTGGAGCGCGGCATGGTGTTGGCCAAGCCTGGGTCGATTACGCCGCACACGGTGTTCAAAGGCGAAGTGTACGTGTTGTCGAAGGAAGAGGGTGGCCGTCACACGCCGTTCTTCAACGGCTACCGCCCGCAGTTCTACTTCCGGACGACGGACGTGACGGGATCGGCGAAGCTGCCCGAAGGCACCGAGATGGTGATGCCGGGCGACAACATCCAGCTTGAGGTCACGCTGCATACGCCGGTGGCCATGGAGAAGGGTCTGCGCTTCGCGATTCGTGAGGGCGGCCGCACGGTCGGCGCCGGGACGATTGCGGAGATCATCAAGTAAGCGCTTCGCGTTGGCGGGTCAGCTAAGAAGCGGTCAGCTAAGAAGCGGTTGGCGAAAGAGCTGAACGAGCTTTAGCTGGCTCCCTGACCGCGGAACAGATGGCTGACTCGCTAACACCACATGAGAGCTGCCGGTGCGCCCAGAAGGTGACGCCCGGCGGCTACTCCTCACCGCTCTTTGAGTACCGCGCAGCAGCGCAGAAAGCAGTTTGTACCATGGCTCAGCAACGTATCCGCATCCGCTTGAAGGCCTATGACTACCGCGTGCTCGATACCTCCACGGGGGAGATTGTCGACACCGCCAAGCGCACGGGCGCGCAGGTCGCGGGGCCCATTCCGCTGCCGACGGTGAAGAACAAGTATTGTGTTCTGCGCTCGCCGCACGTGGACAAGAAGTCGCGCGAGGCGTTTGAGATCCGCACGCACAAGCGGCTGATCGACATCCTGGAGCCCACGCAACAGACGGTGGACGCGCTGATGAAGCTGGACCTGCCAGCGGGTGTGGATGTGGAGATCAAGACGGTCTCGAGATAAGACCTGGCAGGTGGCAGCGTAAGACGCAGAGTCCCTTCGGGAATGACAACAAGAGAAGCAAGAGGAATACCTGCAGTGCCCACGCCGAAGCGCGGAGCATGATGAGGAGAGAAACAGATGCCAGTACAGGGAATGTTGGGCAAGAAGATCGGCATGACGCAGGTCTTCGATGACAAGGGTGAGGTACACCCGATCACGGTGCTGAAGGTGGGCCCGTGCGTGGTGACGCAGTTGAAGACGCAAGCCAAGGATGGCTACGATGCCGCCCAGATTGGTCTGGTGGAGTTCATCAAAGCGTCGAAGATCAACAAGCCGATGACGGGGCACTTCGGCAAAGCCGACGCGCCGCCCGTGCGGTTGATCAAAGAGGTAGGGATTGAGTCGGCCACGGACGGCACCGATGGCGTCAAGGCAGGGGATCGCGTGTTGGTGGACTTGTTCGACGGCGAAAAGTTCGTCGACGTGATCGGCACCAGCAAGGGCCGCGGGTTTGCCGGTGTGGTTCGCCGTCACAACTTCGGCGGCGGCCCCAAGTCGCACGGGCATATGTTCCAGGTTCAGGGCTCGATCGGAGCGTCGTCGTTTCCGTCGCGCGTTTTCCCGGGCCAGCGGATGCCGGGGCACTACGGCACCGACCAGGTTACGGTGCGCAATCTGCGGATCCGTGGCATAGACCTGGAAGACAACCTCCTGATGGTGGAGGGGGCGGTTCCCGGACCGCGTGAGGGGTATGTCATGATTTCAAAGGCCAAGGCACCGCCGCGGGAGCGCCGTGGCTTTGCCGGCGCCGGCACGGTCGATCCGCTGAAGGCATCGAAGAAGGCCTCGGGCGCCAAGAAGAAGTAGAAGCGAGCGGGTCGGGGGTCGGCAGGCAAGGAAGTTAGCGCCGACGCCCCTAACCGCCATCGGCTGACCTGCTGATCGAAACACAACCTCTGCGCGGGGAACAGACCGGGAACGCAGACAAACACGGAAGGGCAGGCCGCATCGATGGCCTGCAAGGGACGGAAGACAACGATGGCCAACATCGATCTGAAGAACCTCGGGGGAGAGACGGTCGGCAGCTTCGAGCTGCAGGACGCCGTATTTTCCGGCGAGGTGAACGAAGCGCTGTTGTGGGAAGCGGTGAAGCACTACCGCGCCGCACTCCGGCAGGGCACGCATGCGACCAAGAACAAGAAGCTTGTGTCGGGTTCGGGCAAAAAGCTGTGGAAGCAGAAGGGTACGGGCCGAGCGCGTGTGGGCTCGGTACGCTCGCCGCTGTGGCGGCACGGCGGCACGGTGCATGGGCCGCAGCCGCGTTCCTATGAGTATGCGTTTCCGCGCAAGAAGCTGTTTGGCGCGCTGCGCTCGGCGCTGGCGGCCAAGCTGGCGGACGGCAAGCTGACCGTGGTCGAAAACTTCGACGCCGCGGAGGCGAAGACCAAGCTCTTCCGCCAGGCGCTCGACAGGTTCGACGCCAAGAAGACGGCGCTGCTGGTAGAAAGCTCGCAGCAATTGAATGAGAAGGTGTATCTCGGCACCCGCAATCTGGCGGGCGTGGAGTTGGTGCTCTCTTCGGAGGTGCACCCGTATGACCTGCTGCGCTACGAGCACGCGATCTTCTCCAAGGCCGCACTGGAAGCCCTGCAGGAGACCCTGGTGAACAACCTGCCCAAGCGCAAGACGGCGGGAGCCGATGCGGTGAAGGAGGCTGCGTAATGCCGACACTCTACACGACCATTGTTCGCCCCCTGATTACGGAAAAAGCGTTGACCACGCGCGAAAGCGAAGGAACGCTGGTGTTTGAGGTGGCGCTGCACGCCACCAAGACGGAAGTCAAGCAGGCGGTGGAGAAGCTGTTCAACGTACGCGTGGCGTCCATCCGCACGGCCAGCGTGGAAGGCAAAGAGCGCCGCCGGGGCAAGTTCTCGGGCTATCAGCCGGACTGGAAGAAGGCCTACGTGCGGTTGAAAGCCGGCGAAAAGGTTCCGGACTTCGCGGCAGAGATTTAGCCGCGAGTTCTTAGGTTCCGAGGTTCGCCTGCAAGCAAGCCAGCCGGCGAACCTCTGAGGACCAACATCTAAGAACGACGAACATGTATCGCGTTTCGGCGAACCGAAGCGCGGCAGGCAAGGACAAGGCAATGCCGATTAAGAGCTTTCGACCGATCACCCCCACGCTTCGGTTTCAGACGAAGCTGGTCAACGACGACATCACGACCGACAAGCCGCATAAACCGCTGCTGGCCCCCAAGCAGCGCACCGGCGGACGGAACTCCGCGGGCCTGCTCAGCATTCGCCACCAAGGCGGAGGGCACAAGAAGCAGCTGCGGCTTATCGACTTCAAGCGCGACAAGTACGGCGTGCCCGGCACGGTGGCGACGATCGAATACGATCCGAACCGATCGGCGCGCATCGCCCTGATCCACTACAGGGACGGCGAGAAGCGCTACATCGTGCAGCCGGTCGGTCTGAAGGTGGGCCAGTCGATCATGAGTGGCCCCGAGGCCGACATCCTGGTCGGCAACGCGTTGCCGTTGCGGAACATCCCGGCAGGAACGACGGTGCACAACATCGAGCTGCGGCCGGGCAAAGGCGCGCAGATGGCGCGTTCGGCCGGGGCGCAGGTGCAGCTGGTGGCCAAGGAAGGTGAGTATGCCCTGCTGAAGCTGCCTTCGGGCGAAACCCGCCGCGTGCTGGTGGACTGCATGGCGACGATCGGCCAGGTGGGCAACACCGATCACGAGAACGTCACGATCGGGAAGGCCGGGGCGAACCGCTGGCGTGGCATCCGGCCCGCCAACCGCGGTGTCTCGATGAATCCGGTGGATCACCCGCACGGTGGAGGTGAAGGCAAGACCTCAGGCGGCCGGCATCCGGTAACGCCGTGGGGCCAGCCGACGCGCGGCTACAAGACCCGCAACAACAAGCGGACCGACGTGTTTATTGTGCAGCGCCGCAACAAGGGCAAGTAAGCAGGGCCCCGGGAACAGAGCCTTGGGTACAGAGGCCTGAAAGCAGAGCCTTGGGAACAGACGCCTGGGGCAGGGAGCAAGCAACGTCCGGAGGGGACCTTCGCCGCATGCGCAGCGGAGGGCGTAGGACAAAACCAAGTCGCGGAGGCCTCTCACGCGATTCGTTGGATCTGGTACTGGAGTTCAGCTTATGGCACGCTCAGCAAAGAAGGGCCCATTCATCGACACGCACCTGATGGTGAAGGTGGACGCACAGAACGCGGCCAACGATAAGAAGGTGATCCGCACCTGGTCACGCCGGTCGACCATTCATCCGGACATGGTGGGCCACACGATCGCGGTCCACAATGGGAAGAAGTTCATCCCGGTGTATTGCACCGAGAACATGGTCGGACACAAGCTGGGCGAGTTCGCGGCCACCCGCACGTTTAAGGGTCACACGGCCAAGGCCGGCGACACGTCGAAGGCAAAATAACCTGAGCAGAACGAACTTCGTTCCGCCCCTATGGCCTTCGAGGCCGACAAGGATCCGCAATGGCAAACACATCCACAACGCCTGAGTTTCGCGCCGAAGCGCGATTCCAGCGCTCCAGTCCCCAGAAGGCCAAGCTGGTCCTGGATCTGATCAAAGGAAAGCGCGTGGAAGCGGCGCTGAACATCGTGGCGTTCACCCACAAGAAGATGGCTCCGGTCGTGGAAGGGGTGCTGCGGTCGGCGGTGCAGAACGCGTTGTACCTGTCCGACGAGCGCGGCCTCGATATCGACGCCGACAACCTGATCGTCAAAACGGCGGTGGCCAACGAGGGACCGCGTCTGAAGCGGCTGCGCCCGGCGCCAATGGGCCGGGCCTTTCGTTATCAGCGCCGTTTGACGCATATCATCATTACGGTGGCGGAGAAGAAGGCCGCCGAGACAGCCAACGAGGACGCGACGGGAGCGGCCGCGGCCACGACGGGTCGCCCGGCCCGCAGGGTTGGGTCCAAGAAGCCAGCTGCCAAGAAGAGTGCTGCCCGGCAGAAGCCGGTAGCGGCGTAGCGCAACGAGAGACGGGCATCAAGCTGCGCCGGCTCAACCGGGTCTGCGGCGTGAAAGAAGAAGGAAGCTATGGGACAGAAAGTCCATCCGTATGGGTTCCGCCTCGGCGTGAACAAGCCGTGGAAGTCGCGCTGGTTTGTGGAGCGCGGCTATGACAAGTTGTTGGTCGAGGACGTAAAGCTGAAGGCGGAGCTGCGCGAGAAGCTGAAGCAGGCGGGCGTCTCGTCGGTGGAGGTCGAGCGGCCGGGCAACAAGCTGCGGCTGATTATCAGGACCGCACGGCCGGGGATCGTGATCGGCCGCAAAGGCGCCGAGATCGACAAGCTCAAGGCCGATCTGCAGAAGCGCACCAATCGCGAGGTGTTCATCGACATTCTTGAGGTGAACAAGCCGGAGCTGGACGCGCAACTAGTGTCGGAGAACATTGCGCTGCAGCTGGAAAAGCGCGTCAGCTTTCGCCGAGCCATGCGCAAGTCGGTGGATTCGGCCTTGCGGTTTGGGTGCAAGGGGATCAAGGTGCGGGTGTCGGGCCGCCTGAACGGCAACGAGATCGCGCGGTCGGAGTGGTATTTGCAGGGGCGCTTGCCGCTTCACACCCTGCGTGCCGATATCGACTACGGGTTCTCCGAGGCGAAGACAACCTACGGCGTCATCGGCGTGAAGACGTGGATCTATCGCGGCGACATCTACGAGCAGCGCAAGCGGCGGGAACAGCCCGCGGTGAGCACAACAGGGGCGTTCTAGGCAGGTAGCTGGTCGGACGGTCGTTCGGCAGCGGCAAAGCCCATTTCGTGGGTGGCGGCCCTCCAAAACTTGGCAGGGTCGTTACCCTCTGATACACTTTTCTAGTTTGGCCCTGAGTCTGTCGCAGCCGAAGTTGGTGAGTGGCAGAGACCCCGGTCAGCGTTCTCGCAGTACGTCGGCTGGCAGCTTTCCGGATCGACGGCTTCGTTCTCGCCAACTCAGCGCTTGATCTTTGATCGATTTTGATCGACCTATGCCGGCGCCCTCTGGAGGGCGTGTAAGGGACTCATTATGCTTCTACCCAAGAAGGTCAAATACCGTAAGCAGCAGCGCGGCCGCATGAAGGGCAAGGCGTGGCGCGGGTCCGAGATCGCGTTCGGCGACTACGGCCTGAAGGTGCTGGAGTGCGGCTATATCACGGACCGCCAGATTGAAGCCTCGCGTATCGCGATGACGCGCTTCATCAAGCGTGGCGGCAAGGTATGGCTGCGGCTGTTTCCGGACAAGCCAATCACCAAAAAGCCGGCCGAAACACGTATGGGGAAGGGCAAGGGCGCGCCGGATCACTGGGTGGCGGTCGTGCGGCCAGGCAAGCTGCTGTTTGAAATGGAAGGCGTGCCCGTGGACGTCGCGAAGGAGGCGATGCGGCTGGCAAGCCACAAGCTCCCGCTGAAGACGGTCTTTGTGGTGCGGCCGGGCGCGTCGCTTGAACTGGCGGCGAAGTAACCCCTTCCTTCAAGACAAGTCAGTTAGCAGCGACAGGTAAACACGCCGCGCGGCATGCGCGCAGAAGCTTCAGCAAGGAAATCAGGTATGGAACTGGAAAAGATTCGTGGGTTGAGTGATGAGGAGCTGAAGGGCGAGGAGGCCAGGGCGGCCGAGCAGCTGTTCCGCATCCGGTTCGCCAAGAGCCTGGGCAAGCAGGAGGGCATCGGCAAGATCCGCAGCCTGAAGGTGGACATCGCCCAGTGCAAGACGATCGCGCGTGAGCGTCAGCTCGCGCAGCAGAAGGCAGGGAAGTAACGATGGCGGACACCACAGTAAATCCTGGGGCGACAACGGAGACCGTACCGGCGCGCCGCAACGAGAAGGTCGGCAACGTCGTCTCGACCAAGATGAACAAAACGATCGTGATCGAGATCGAGATGCGCAAGGCGCATCCGAAGTACAAGCGGGTCATGAAGTCCAACAAGAAGTTCTACGCGCACGATGAGCAGAACTCCGCGCGTGTGGGCGACGTGGTTCGCATCCGGGAGACGCGCCCGCTGTCGAAGCTGAAGCGCTGGACGCTGGAAGAGATCATTCGCCGCTCCTCGCTGGCGAACCTGGCCGAAGAGAAGCCGGTCCTGGCGGGTCAGTAACGCCGTAACAGAAGAAGGCCGGGACGATGCCGGCGGAACAGTACCAGGAGACGCACCATGGCAGTTCAAATGCGCACGATGCTGGACGTGGCCGATAACTCCGGCGCGCGCAAGCTCCAGATGATTCTGCCGCTCGGCGGCGGGCTCGGCAAAAAAGCAGGGTTGGGCGATGTGGTGACGGCGGCGGTCAAAGAAGCGTCGCCGGACGGCACGGTCAAGAAGGGCAAGGTCGTCAAGGCGGTGATCGTGCGCACGCGCAAGGAGTACCGGCGCCGCGACGGAACGTATATCCGCTTTGACCAGAATGCCGCGGTGGTGATCAACGATGCGAACGAGCCGGTGGGTACGCGCGTCTTTGGTCCGGTAGCGCGTGAGCTGCGCGAGAAGAAGTTTTTGAAGATCGTTTCACTGGCCCCTGAAGTGATTTAAGCGAACGGCCAGCACGGATTCCGGCTCCGCACGATCGCCGAGGCCCGCAAAAGGAAAGAGTCGCATCATGGCAAAGATTAAGCGCAACGATCAGGTGCTGGTAGTCGCCGGCAAGGACAAGGGCAAGAAGGGACGCGTCTTGCGCGTCATCACGGACAAGAATCGCGTGCTGGTCGAAGGTGTCGGCATGATCAAGAAGCATGTCAAGCCAAACCCGCAGCGCAACATTGCGGGGGGCATTCTGGCCCAGGAGGCCCCGGTCCACATCTCGAACGTGATGCTGGTGGATGCCGACGGCAACCCGACGCGGGTGGGCTATCGCTTTGACGGCGAAAACAAGATTCGGGTCGCACGGTCCAACAACCAGGACATCGCTGAAACCAAGGGTCCTCGTTAGTCGCGTGGAAGTTTTCGGATGGATGCAGTCGCAAGAAATCAGGAAGACCACGCAACGGTACACGGCTGCGGCCACCCCGGCACCGTGGAGAAAGAAGGGCGCAGCATGGCAGCACGACTGAAAGAGAAGTACGGCAGCGAGATGAAGTCGCAGCTACAAAAAGAGCTTGGCCTGGCCAACGTCATGGCGGTGCCCCGGATTGAAAAGATTGTGATTAACATGGGCATCGGCGAAGCCACGCAGAATAACAAGATCATTGACCCGCTGGTCTCGGATCTGGGTTCGATCACGGGGCAGAAGCCGGTGATCACGAAGGCCAAGAAGTCGATCGCGGCCTTTAAGCTGCGCGAGGGCATGCCCATTGGGGCGATGGTCACCCTGCGCGGCGATGCTATGTATGAGTTCCTCGACCGGCTGATTGCGGTAGCGCTGCCCCGCGTACGCGACTTCCGGGGGGTGAGCGCGAAGAGCTTTGACGGCCGCGGCAACTATACCCTGGGCCTGCGCGATCAGCTGATCTTCCCGGAGATCGACTATTCCAAGGTGGAAAAGACCAAGGGCATGAACGTGACGATTGTGACCACCGCGAAAGACGACAACGGCGCGCGCGCCCTGCTGCGCTCCTTCGGTATGCCCTTCCGCCAGGGCGCCTAACGGTTCGGACGAACAGAAAGAGCAGATTGATGGCAACGACAGCAAAACGCGTAAAAGATGCCCGCAAGCCGAAGTTCAAATCCCGTCAGCATAACCGGTGCCAGCTTTGCGGCCGGCCGCGGGCCTTTTTGCGGAAGTTTGGGATCTGCCGCCTGTGCTTCCGCGGCCTGGCGCTCAAGGGCGAGATACCGGGCGTGGTGAAGTCGAGCTGGTAGCCGGGCTGCCACGCCCTGCAACCTCTCTCTGCCCACCGGCGATCCGCCGGGCTCCCGGCAGACGAACGATTACGGCACCGGTACAAGGGTGCCACAACCATCTTCGCTGGTTCTTTGATTGCGGTCTGCTGCGGCGGACTCGTGATGGAAGCGAACGGGAGATGAAAGGACAGCGATGAATCTGACTGACCCCGTAGCAGACTTCCTTACGCGCATTCGAAACGCGCAGAACTCGCGTCACCAAAAGCTTGACGTACCCGCCTCCAAACTGAAGGCGGAGATCGCGCGCATTCTGAAAGAAGAGGGTTACATCGCCAACGTGAAGCCGGTGGAAGAGGAAGGCCGGCAGTTGCTGCGCGTGTACCTGAAGTACGGCGCGAGCAATGAGCAGGTGATCCGCGATCTGAAGCGGATCTCCAAGCCCGGCTGCCGCGTGTACGTAGGCAAGGACGAGATTCGGCGAGTGCAGGGCGGCCTGGGTATTTCGATCATGACGACGCCTCGCGGCGTGATGACGGGACGCCAAGCGCGCCGCGAGGGTGTGGGCGGCGAGATTCTGTGTGAAGTCTGGTAGAGCCGTGGGACTGAGAACGGCTTTGGAGTAGATGGGATAAGCGCCAAGTCCCGGGCCCCGCGCTCGGGAAGATGTAGGGCTGCAGTGGAACGGACGGGCGCACAACGTGCCGCCCGCGACTCGCAAGCCAGAAGAGGATTCGATCGATGTCACGCATTGGACTCAAACCGATCACCCTGCCGAAGGGCGTGAAGTACACGATGGAGGGCGGCACCGTTCTGGTGGAGGGCCCCAAGGGCAAGGTGTCCGCCCTGGTGCCGCAAGGGATTTCGCTAGTGGAAAAGGACGGCATTCTTTCCGTCGAGCGGCAGAACGATGGGCAAAAAGCGTTGCATGGCCTGGCCCGATCTCTGGTGTTCAACGCCGTCGAAGGCGTCACCAACGGATGGAAGAAGGAGCTTGATGTGGTGGGCATTGGTTACCGCGTCGAGATGAAGGGCAAAACAACGGTCGTGTTTACGCTGGGCTACTCGCACGTGATTGAGTTCCCGTTGCCGACCGGCGTTGAGGTTACCGTGGACCCGAAGCAGACCCACGTCACGGTGTCGGGCATTGACCGGCAGAAGGTCGGGCAGGTGGCTGCCGATATGCGTTCGCTCCGCAAGCCGGATCCGTACAAGAACAAGGGCGTGCGGTATTCCGACGAGAAGCTCAAGAAGAAGGTCGGCAAGACCGGCGCGAAGTAGTCGCGGGCAGGGCGGGTAGCGGCAGAGGTCTTGCCGTGTACCGAGTCAGCCGTGAGACAAAAACCGAACGTCGTCAGAGGCTGACGACGCCCCTAGGGAAGGAAAGATCATGATTTTAGCTCCTCGTCGTAACCAAATTCGTCAGCGAGTGCATGACCGCATTCGCGCCAAGATGGCCGGCACGGCCGAGCGGCCGCGCTTGAATGTGTATCGCTCGTTGAATCACATCTACACGCAGCTGATCGACGACGCCAACGGCGTGACGATTGCAGCGGCCTCCACGGTATCCAAGAAGGGGGCCGAGGCGGTGGCGGGTGGAAATGTCGCGGCGGCCAGAACAGTGGGCAAGCTGATCGCGGAACGCGCGCAGGCCGCGGGCATCAAGAAGGTGGTCTTCGACCGTGGAGGGTATCTGTACCACGGACGCATCAAGGCGCTCGCCGATGCGGCGCGCGAGGCAGGGCTGGAGTTCTAGCGATTCGGCAACGGAAGCAGCAGCGAATTTACCTAGCAGGAACCCTCCAAGCAACGGCAACAAAGACCGTTGCACCCCGGACCGGTGTGCCGGGGACACATACAAAGGACTGACCATGGCGATGAAAAAGAAGCTGGACGGCAACCGCATGAACCTCAAGGATGAGGTTGTCAGCATCAACCGCGTGACCAAGGTGGTCAAGGGCGGCAAGAACATGAGCTTCGCCGCGTTGGTGATCGTGGGCGATCCCAATGAGGGTGTGGTGGGGTATGGCTCGGGCAAGGCGAAGGAAGTGCCCCAGGCAATCCGCAAAGGGATCGAGGCGGCCAAGAAGAATCTCATCAAGGTGATCACGGCCCAGACGACGATTCCGCATCCGGTGCTGGGACACTTCGGAGCGGGCGAGGTGCTGCTGAAGCCCGCACCCGAGGGGACGGGCGTGATCGCCGGCAAGACGGTACGCGCCGTGATGACGGCCGCCGGCGTGCAGAATGTGTTGACCAAGAACCTTGGATCAGCCAATCCGCATAACGTGATCAAGGCGACCTTCGATGCGCTCACGCAGTTGCGCGATAAGCAAGAGGTGGCCACCCTGCGCGGCAAGACCGTGGACGAGCTGTAACGGCAGCAAGCAGTGGTGCTGTCTTCAAGACAGCATGGGCCGCGGCCCTGGAGATGAAGTGATGGCAAGCGAGAGCAAGATCAAGATCCAGTACTTCCGTTCGAAGATTTGCACGCCGGTGAAACACAAGCTCGTGGTTAAGGGCCTGGGCTTTACGCGGCTGAACCAGATTGTGGAGCGGGAAGACACACCGTCGATTCGTGGCATGGTGAAGAAGATTCCGCACCTAGTACGCATCGTCGAGTGAAAGTCGAGTAGCAGATACCCGTTCTCAAACGAGAACCGAATGCGAGTCGGACGCCTTTGCCAAAGGGCTTAGCCGGCGTGAGCGAGGAAGTCATGGCAAAGAATCTGAGCAATCTGCGGGCCCCCAAGGGAGCCAACAGCAACAAGAAGCGCGTGGGCCGCGGTATGGGCTCGGGTATCGGTAAGACGTCTGGCCGCGGCCACAAGGGCCAGGGGTCGCGATCGGGTTCGCGCCTGATGCGCGGCTTTGAAGGCGGCCAGATGCCGCTGCACCGCCGCCTGCCGAAGCGCGGGTTCACGAACATCTTCCGCGTGGAGTATTTTGTGCTGGGCCTGGACAAGATTGCCGAGCTGGTCGCCGCGGGCAGCGAGACGGAGCTGACGCTGGAAGCGCTGCAGCAACGTGGCGTGGTGAAAGGTCGCAACAAGCTGGTGAAGGTGCTCGCCAACGGGGAATTGACCACCGCGGTCATCGTGCACGCGCACAAGTTTTCCGCCGCGGCGCAGAAGGCGATTGAGGCAGCCGGCGGCAAGGCGGTCGTGATCGGCGCGGAAGCGACGCCCGCAGCTTAGGAAGGAACGGGCCGGGGCGCAGGCGCGCTCCGGCCTTTGTGTTTCCGCCGCTCGTCTGTCCGAGGCTCGCTTTCCCGGGCTCGTCGCTTTCCAGGCTCGTGCGTCGCTGATGTTCCGGGTAGAATAGTCCCCAACAGCCGCCACGGTCAGAATCGATCGCGCTGCGCTGCGCGCGTCTGCACATTTGCACTCGTTAAGGCCACCCATCGATGCTTGAGAAATTCTCCAATATCTTCCGCTTGCCGGAGCTGCGCAACCGGATCGGCTTCACGCTTGGTCTCCTGGCCGTGTACCGGATCGGCTTTCACATTCCGACGCCGGGCGTCAATGCGGACATGTTGGCGCAGTTCTTTAATCAAAATGCGGGCTCTGCGCTTGGCCTTCTGGACCTGTTTGCGGGCGGCAACCTGCGCAAGTTTACGATCTTCGCGCTGGGCATTATGCCGTACATCACGGCCTCGATCATCTTTCAGCTGCTGACGGTGGTGTATGAGCCTTTGGCCAAGCTGCAGAAGGAGGGCGAGGTCGGGCGGCGCAAGATCACGCAGTGGACACGTTATGTGACGGTGCTGCTGGCCATCGTGCAGAGCTTCTTCATCTCCCTGCCGCTGACAAGCCAGGGTATGGTGACGATCCCCAAGGTGGCCTTCGTGCCGCTGTGCATTGTGACGCTGACCTGCGGGACGGCGTTCATCATGTGGCTGGGCGAGCAGATTACAGATCGCGGCGTAGGCAATGGGATGAGCCTGCTGATTTTCACGGGCATCGTGGTGGGGTTGCCGGGTGGGATCGGCGAGTTGGCCAACAAGGCCAAGACCAGTGCGTGGGGTGCTTTTACGCCGATCGCGATCCTGCTGCTGGTTGTGTTGATGGTGGCCGTGGTGGCGTTCATCATCTTTGTGGAGAAGTCGGAGCGTCGCATTCCTATTCAGTCGGCCAAGCGTGTGGTGGGCCGATCGGTGAGCCAGGCGTCGAGCTCGTTTCTGCCTTTGAAGGTGAACTCTGGCGGCGTGATGCCGGTGATCTTTGCGGCGTCGATCCTTTCCGCGCCGCTGCTGCTGGCCAACATCAGCCTGTTTGGTTCCGGGCCGCTGCGGGATACGACCTACCTGGGACCGGTGTTCCGGGCGCTGGCGCCGGCGGAGCCCTGGTATGAGCTGGTGTACATCGCGGCGATCGTGTTCTTCGCCTACTTCTACATCTCGATCATCTTCCGGCCGGACGACATTGCGGACAACATGCGCAAGTACGGTTCGTTCATTCCGGGGATTCGGCCGGGCAAGCGCACTTCGGATTTCATCAACGATGTGTTGACGCGCATCACGCTGGTTGGCGCGCTGTACCTGATCATCATTTCAATCATCCCGCAGCTGCTGATTTCGGGCATTCACTTCAATCATCTGTGGCTGGTGGGCGGGTTCTTTGACCGGCTGCCGACGTGGGTGACCAACGGTCTTGGCGTGCGCTTCTTCTTCGGCGGTACGAGCTTGCTGATCGTAGTTGGAGTGGCGATGGACACGGTGCAGCAAATCGAAGCGCAGCTGATTATGCGGCACTACGAAGGCTTCTCACCGAAGGCGAACAGGCGGTTGGCGCGACGCTGGTAGGCAGGCTTTCGGCAGGCGATCGCGGGGTGTAA
>CAXUIF010000039.1:16766-18711 GCA_964250995.1 uncultured Acidobacteriaceae bacterium | reverse complement strand
CCGTGCTGGTGTGCGCGGTGAACTACAACGTAGACGCGCCGCGATCCGTCGATGCAGCGCCCCAGGGTACAGGGTGGATCGCACGCTATGCGTGGAGCGGACAAGGCTCCCCGACGATGCCCCCCGGCGACGATCCGGTGGTGGCCGGCAGCGACTACCACGAGGAACTTTTGCCGCGCTTACAGGCCGTCGCGGCGCGCCTCACGGAGCGCTTCGGACCGGGGTGCACAACGCGGGCCTATGTGGACACCGGGCCGATCCTGGAGCGTGGCTATGCCGCGCGCGCAGGTGTGGGGTGGATCGGGCGCAACACTTGCGTGCTGAACCAGGAACAGGGCTCGTGGCTGCTGCTGGGCGTCGTGGTGACTTCGCTGGAGCTCGCCGTGGAAGCCGTGCCGGTGCCTGCAGCCGACCGCTGCGGCACCTGCACGCGCTGTATCGCTGCCTGCCCCACCGGCGCGCTCGATGGCTCGGGGCTGGACGGGAGACCGCGTCAAATGGATGCGACGCGCTGCATCGCGTATCTCACGATCGAAAAGAAGGGCTCGATCGATCCGGAGTTGCGCGAGGGCATGGGCCGACAGGTCTTTGGGTGCGACATCTGCCAGGATGTGTGCCCCTGGAACAGCAAAGCGCCGGTGGGCCGCTCTGGGATGCTGGCGCCCCGGGCGGCGCTGGTCAACCCGTCGCTGGGCTGGCTGGGTTCGCTTGATGGGCCGGCGTTCAACCAGTGGTTCCGGGGGTCGCCTTTGGAGCGGACGCGCCGAAAGCGGCTTCTGCGGAACGTGGCCATTGCAATGGGCAACAGCCACGATGCGGGCTTTCACGAGCCGTTGGAGGTCTGGGCGCGAGGTGAGGATCCGGTGCTCGCCGAAGCGGCACGGTGGGCCCGTGGGCGGCTTGCGCGCCCGGCTGCGCACGCCGAAGCCGTGGATCGCCTCGAGCCAGCCCTCGCCGCGCCGCTAGACTAGGCCCATGGCGGATACAGCACACACCCCGGTCGACGCGGCGCGGCAGATCGATCGTGCCGGTACATGGCCGCAGATCAAGGCTCTGGCGCACTACATGGCCAAGACCGAGGTCCACACCTATGCCTTCAGCGTATCGGCCCAGGTCATCCTCTCGTTGTTTCCGTTCATCGTGCTGCTGCTGACGCTGTCGCAGCGCGTATTCCACTCCACGCGCATGGCCGAGGTCGTGGGCGAGATGATGGCCAACTTTCTGCCCAGCAACCAGGAGTTCGTGGTGGGCAGCATGCGCCGGCTCGCCTTTGCGCACACCAAGGTGAAGGTCATCTCGGTGGTGATGCTCTTTATCACAGTGACGGGAGTGTTCCTGCCGTTGGAGGTGGCGCTGAACAGCGTGTGGGGCGTGACCAAGAACCGGAACTACCTGCACAACCAGGCCGTGTCCATCGGGCTGGCGACGGGCGTCGCGCTGCTGGCTATGGCGTCCGTGGCGGTATCGGCGGCGCAGCGCACGGTACTGGGCTGGATCTTCTTCGGCCATACCGACAACATCGTGTTCACCTTTGTGGGCCGCATCTTTCTGCAGCTGCTGGGCCTGGTCGCGAGCGTAGGGCTTTTCTTCCTGATTTATTGGGGGCTACCGAACCGCAAGATCCCCGCACGCGCCGTGTTGCCGACCGCCGTGGTGATGGGCGTGCTCTGGACGCTGGCGAAGTTCGCGTACATCCTGGTGCTGCCGTGGCTGGACTTCGGGTCAGTGTATGGGCCGTTTCGCGTCTCCGTCGCGCTGATCATGTGGGCGTTTCTGTCCGGTTTGCTGCTCCTGGCGGGGGCGTATGTAACCGCGACGCGGCACGGTTTGCGGGAGACCCAGGCAGCTGAAGGTGAAGCTGCTGCTGCAGGTTCAGCCTAGCGAACCTGTAAGGCAAGCGTGACGATGTCGTTGGGTTGCGGACCCGCCGGTAGCAGGGTGAAGA
>CAXUIF010000039.1:0-16666 GCA_964250995.1 uncultured Acidobacteriaceae bacterium | reverse complement strand
AAGGCAAGCGTGACGATGTCGTTGGGTTGCGGACCCGCCGGTAGCAGGGTGAAGAGCGTGGGGCCGCCAGTGCTGGCGGTACGCACGACAGCGATGTCGGCAGAGCCGGAGTTGGCGACCAGGAGCAGATGCTCATCGGCGGAAAGGGCAAGGGCGTCTGGATGTGAGCCGGTGCGGATACTGGCCTCGATCCGCCCATCATCGATGTTGTACAAGCTCACCGAGTCGGAACCAAAGTCGGAGACCCAAAGCATGCTGTCGTCGCGACTGACCAGGGCCCGCGCGGGCTGCATGACGCCGGGGTAGGTGCTGGACACCTCATTGGTCCAGGTGGAGATCTCCGACAAGCTGTTTCCAGTGAAGTTCGAGGAAAAGATCTCGCCACCGTCCGGCTTCACGGCCAGGTGCGTCGGCGTTTGGCCAACGTCGAGCAGGGCGAGCAGGTGATCCTGCCGCAGCGTGGCATCCTGCTTGCCGCGCCAGGAGTCCGGGGCAGCGGCCAGCCAGATCGCCATGACCTGATGGGCAGCGGAGCAGGCCACAAAGGCCTTGCTGGAGTCGGGCAGGATGGCAACATCGGTCGCGCCAGGGCAGCCCGGAAACACGCTTCGCAGCGCGAGCGGCCGCTTGTCCGAGGCGCTGACGGCATAGACGGAGACACTGCCCGCGGTGCGATTGCTAACGACCACGGAGCGATTATCCGGAGCGACTCGGGCCAGCCCCGGGCCCTCACCCGTGCCCGCGACGGCGATCTCCCGGCGCAGTTGAAGGTCCAGCACCGAAACGGTGTTGGATCCGGAGTTGGCCACGTATGCGCGCCGGCCTTCCGGGTCGACGCTGATGAAATATGGAGCGTGGTGGACACCGATGGTATGAACGACCCTGTTTTGCCGCGCGTCGATCACGGAGACGGAGTCGCTGCCCGTATTGACCGCATACACTTCATCGCGCTTCGGGTTCGCGGCCAGGCCGGTAGGCTTGCGCCCGACCTGCAGCGTGCGCTCCGGGCGAAGATTGACGAGGTCGAGCACGGTGACGCTGCCGGAGGCGCCGTCCGTGACGTAGGCGTATTCGCGGTAGCCGGCGGGAAACTCGGGAAAGCGGTTGCGATGGCAGCTGGCGAGCGCCCACAGGCAGGCAGTCAGGAGCGAAGCACACAGACTACGCCGTGGAGGCTTCGCGCCGGTAGCAGCAGGGAAAGGGACCAAGCGGACGAGCAAGCGGGGGAGCACTGGATTTGAGTGTAGGGGGCGGGGAAGCGCGCGCAAAGCGGAAATCTGCACCGGGACCGCAACCTGGAACGGGGCCTGGGGTTTATCCCAATGACCCGGCTGCTCTTCCGAGCCGGCGGGTCAGGCATGACTCCTCGGAACAACGGAGTCTGGGCAGTATCCAGACTCCGTTGCTTTTTAGCGGCCCCGAGGGCAAGTCAGGGTTGGCGGCGGGCGCGGCGCCACGCGGCAAAGAGCCAGCCAGCGTAACCGAACTGCAACAGCCACACGGCGCTGTAGGCAAAAACGAGATGGCGTTCCGCCAGGGTGTGAAACGGGATCGTGGGCATTAGCCGACCTCGGTGAGAGCAGCCGCCGGTGAGACGTTGGAATCAGCACTGAGGAAGGCAAGCGCCTGGGCGGCGGCGATCTGCTGGCGGCGACGTTCCAGGGCGTAGCGCCACCCAAGGACGAAGGCGCCCCACATGGCCCAGGCCACAACGTTCCAGAGCAGGGCGGCCCGCATGCTGGGATCCAGGCCGGAATCCTGCCCGCCGCCAAAGACTGGCGCGGGATGCTGTGTGCGCCACCACCGAATCGACATAAAGCAGATGGGGATATCGATCGCGGCAAAGACGCCGAGCACAGCCGACAGAAGGCCGGGCTGGCCCCCGCCGGGGAGCGCGGCGCCGCCGCCCGCGAAGCCACGCACGAGCAGGTAGCTGACGTACAACAGCCACAGCAGAAGATAGGTGGTCAGGCGGGCGTCCCAGGTCCACCAGATGCCCCAGGCGGCGCGGCCCCAAAGAATGCCCGTGGCGAGCCCAACGGTGGAATACAGCACGGTGATCTCGCCGGAAGCCAGGGCAAAGGCGTCGGCAATCATGGCGCGCGGCGGATTGCGGTTGCGCCAATACAGGTAGGCGAAACAGGCCGCGCAGTTCAGATAGGGAAACACAAAGCTGAGGATGGTGTGCGGCAGGTGGTAAAAGAACACCCGGTACAGGTTGCCCATGGTGGCTTCGGTGGGGGCGGTCATTGCCTCCCTGAAGCCGATCGCCAGGGCGACAAGCGTGAGGCCAAACCAGGCGAGGCCGAACAGAGAGCCCTTGCTGCGAGAGGGAACTGTGTCTGTCACAGCTTCATTCTAGCGGGGAAACAGGGCCGATAAGCGGGCGGCCCGGCCCGTTTTCCGCCGCATGGAAGCCTCGGCAGGCTTCAGTCGGCGTGCAGGATGACCTCGAACAGCAGTACCGAGGCGGTGGTGAACAAGACGTCGTAGGCGAGGAGCACGCGGATCCAGAGTCCGGTGTCGAACTCGCCGGTGAGGACGTTGGTTGTGGCCTGGATCATGGCCAAAAGGGCAGGCATGGCGACGGGGCAAAGAACGAGCGGCAACAGCAGCTCGCGATTGCGGGTGCGCAGGCTAAGCGCGGCAAAAAAGGTGCCGTTGGACACCAGGGCCCACGTGCCGAGCGGCAGGATCAGCAGCAGGAGCGAGGTCTGTCCGATCGGATGGAGGTTGTAAAAGACAGCGAAGACCGGAGCAAGGACGAGCTCTACGACGGAAACGAAGCTAAAGTTTGCGAGCGCTTTGCCGATAAAGAGCGCAGATGCGGGAGCCGGGGAGAGCCGATGCGCCTCCAGGACGCCGTTGCGCAGCTCGCGCGCCCACGAGCCGTTTAACGCCGTAATGGAGGCAAACAGGATGCCCACCCAAAGCAAGCCGCCGGAGATCTGGCGCGCGGTCGTCGGGTACGCCGTGGGATCGAAGGCAAGCGCAAAGACGACCACGATGAGGAGGGAGAAAAAAAGCATGCCGTTCATGCCGTCGCGGTTGCGCCACTCCAGCTGAAGGTCCTTGCGCAGATGCGTGAAGACGTGGCGGGCGTACATCACGTGCGTGCCGCCGGCGCTTTGCTGAGGTCAGCAACCTGGGCGCCTGTGGCGCGCAGGTAGTCGGCGGGCGCGAGGAGAAGCTGCAAGCCGCGCTGCCCGGCCGAGACGGAAATGATGTCGAAGCGCTCCAGGGTCTCGTCCGTGAAGGCCGGAAAGGGCTTGCGCGCCCCGAGAACGGTCACCGCGCCACGGAGGTACCCGGTCAGCGGTTCGACCTCCTTGAGCGGGGCCAGTTCGACTTTGCGGACGCCGGCTACAGACGCGAGCTTCTTCGGATCGAGCTCGGCGGTGCCCGGGACGACAGCAAACAGGTGGGTGTTTTCGGAGGTACGTGTCACAAGCGTTTTGAACACCTGTTCGAGAGGCAAGCCAATCTTGCGAGCGACGGAGGCCGCAGTCAGATCGTCTGGGTCGATCCCGTAGGCGCGCAGCTCGTAGGCGACGCCGAGCGCATCGAGCAGGCGTGCGGCGTTGGTCTTGTGAACGGGCGGAAGAGGGCTCATGTGGAAGCAGCCGGTGCCGCGAGCTGAGCCGTGTTGGCCCGAGCCGCTCGTTGTGCCTCGGCCGCATCGGCGAGCCGACCGTCGCGCAGCATCAGCGTTTGCTGTGCGAGCGGGCGGGCGAGTTCGGCCTGATGGGTGGTGAGAAGGAGAGTTCGCGGCGTGCCGTTGGGGGAGGGCTCCGCGAGGTAGCGTTGGAGGCGGTGGACCATGGCGTCTGCGGAGGCGGTATCGAGGTTGGAGAAGGGTTCGTCGAGCAGAAGGAGGTCAGGGTCGCAGAGCAGGACGCGAGCCAGCGAGGCACGCTGGCGCATGCCCTGGGAGTATTCGCCAAGACGGCGCGTGTTGTGGGGATCGAGCGCGACCTCCTCCAGCGCTTGCGCGACGTGCTGCGTGCGTTGCACCCCGGTCAGCTCCGGACGTTGCAGGCCGAGCAGATAGAGGAGGTTTTCGGGGGCGGTGAGCTCGTCGTAGAGCATCGTGCTGTGGCTCATATAGGCGATCCGGCCGCGCAGCGCGGCAGGGACTTCACCAAAGGTGCGGACCTCGCCGTAGCTGGGCTGCGCCAGCCCGGCCAGCAACTTCAGCAGGGTCGACTTTCCCGCTCCGTTGGGGCCGAGCAACACTACGCTGCTGCCCGCAGCGAGCACCAGCGACACGTCACGCAGCGCCACGAAGCTGCCGTATAGCCGGGACACGCGCCGGAGCTCCACGGCAGGGGGGTGGACCGGCGATGCAAGGGGATGGGCAGTGGATGTCATGGCAGCGCGGGGACCGGCAGGAGCGGACGGGCTTCATGCGAGTATAGAAGGCGGGAAGGTGGGAGACGATCTTTGAACGGACGTAGCGTGTGGTGGCGAGGTGCTGTTGCGGCGGCTTGCGGGCTGGCCTTGAGTATGGGTTCCGGTGCCGCGCAGACGTTGTCGGCCACGGACCGGCAACTGGCTCGCGACATCTTTCAGCAGCTGATCACGACCGACACGACGCACTCCACCGGAAGCACTCGCATGGCTGCGGAGGGGATCCGCGATCGCCTGCTGAAGGCAGGCTTTCCGGCCGGCGACATGGAGGTAGTCGGGCCACGGGATAACCGCCTCAACCTGGTGGTGCGTTACCGGGCGGCCCAGGGCGCGACGGCAACGCCAGTGCTGTTCCTCTGCCATCTGGATGTAGTCGAGGCGAAGCGCACGGATTGGACACTGGATCCCTTTCAACTTACAGAGAAGGACGGGTTCTTCTTCGGCCGGGGAACACAGGACGTAAAGGACGGCGATGCGGCCCTGGCGACCAGCCTGATCCTGATGAAGCAGGCCGGGTTTGTGCCCAAGCGCGACCTCCTGGTGGCTTTCACGGCCGATGAGGAGGGAGGCGCCGATAACGGTGTCGATTGGCTGCTGAAAAACCGGCCGGACCTGGTGAAGGCAGGGGTGGTCATCAATCCGGATGCGGGAGGGCTGGTGCTGAAGGACGGCAAGCCCGTCGAGTTCGGCTTTGAGGCGACCGAAAAGCTGTATGCGGATTTCCAGCTGGTGGCGACCAGTGCGGGCGGGCACAGCTCGCTGCCCCGGGCGGATAACCCGATCTATGAGGTCGCGGACGCACTCGCGCGGCTGGAGAAGCAGCCCTTCCCGGCTGAGTTGAACGAGGTGACACGGGCATACCTGGCCAATGAGGCGAAATCGGCCGCGCCGGAGAAGCGGGCGCTTCTGAGCCGGGTCCTCGCGTCGCCCATGGACGTGGCAGCGGCCGATCAACTCTCGGCGAGCGATCCGCAGGTGAACGCCACGCTGCGCACAACCTGTGTCGCTACCCTGATCTCCGGCGGGCACGCCCCCAACGCGCTGCCGGGGTCGGCGACCGCGAACGTGAACTGCAGGATTTTGCCCGGTCATCCGCCCGAGGAGGTCCGCCAGCGGCTGATCCGTGTGTTCGCCGATCCGAAGCTGACGGTGAACTATGTGGACAACGCGGGGGTCGTGCTTCCGTCTGCCCCAACCAAGGGCGCGATGGCGCCTCCGCCCATGCAGGAAGACGTGCTGCGGCCGCTGCGGCGCGTGGTCGAAGCCGAGTTTGGACCCGTGCCGGTGGTCGCCACCATGGAGACAGGCGCGAGCGACTCCATCTACACCCTGGCGGCGGGAATCCCCAGCTACGGCATCTCCGGGATGGGGATCGACGAGGGCGATGTGCGGGCGCATGGGCGCGATGAGCGTTTGCGCGTCGAGGCGTTCTACCGAGGTGTGGAGTTTCAGTGGCGGTTTATGCGGGCCCTGGGCGCGCCGTAAGACGAGTAGGCTGCTCGAGGCTTAGCGGAAGTCCTGTTCCCCGTCGATCTTCCAACCGGCGCCCGTGCGTACCAGGTGCAGCCGCGAGCGGATCAGCTTGTGCGTGGCGCCTGCGGTGCTCTGTTCCCAGGTCACATCCTTGACCAGGCGGACATCCGCTGCGTCCGGCGTCTCGTTTTCAAAGCGCACGTCTTGCAGGGCGAAGCTGGCGGTGAGATTGCCTCGTCGCAGGTAGGCCGCCTTGTCGGCTTCCACAAAGGCGCGGTCGACGTTGCTGCGGAGAAAGTAGCGATCCATATGGGGCGCGTATTCGGCGGCCTCGGCGTGGGGGTTGTTTAGCGTCATGGCCTGCGACCAACGGCGCAAGGTGGTTTCCATCGCTTGCTCGGCCTGCTGCCGGTTCGCGATGTCTTCCGTTGCGTTCCGCTCCTGCGCCACTGGGTCGTCTTCCGCATACACGGTCACGGAGGGGTGCTGCGCCGCTTCGGCCACATCTGCCTGGGAAGGGAACGCCACGGCGGGCGGAGCCTGACGCGGAGCGACGGAAACAGCAGGGGATTCGGTACCGGCGGGCCCCCGCGGGTCGGGCTTCGGGCGCGCTACAGCGACGCGTGCGGGCGGGTTCGCCGCCGGGGTTCCGTGCACAGACCGGCTTGCCAGATAGCTTTGATAGCTGATCGGCTGCCATTGCTTCACGTTGCGCAAAGCCCGTTGATAGATGGCAATCTCAGCGGAGGCGTGGGCCGCGTCCTCTTTGGCCAGTTGGGCCAACTCGGCCTGCGCCGGCGGAAGTCCCGTGCCGTTGTGCCGGCCTGCCGACTCCAACTCGGCCCTGCGCCGCTGCGCGTCGTCCAGATCACGGTTCGCGTAAGCCAACCGGAGAGCCTGAATCTCGATCAGCGCCTGGCGCAGCTGCTCGGGGTCGTCCCCGGCACGGTGCAGGCGAGCTCCCTCTTCGGCCGAGGGACCCTTCACCGCGCTAAGGGCCAGCAGGGAGGCGGTATTTTGCTGTCGCCAACCGGCGTGCAGACGAAGGCTCCGCTGATGCTGGCGGTGCTCCACGCGCCAAGCGCCGAAGGCGATGGCCAGGGTGAGCGCCAGCAGCACCGCCCCGGTCAGGAGGGTCTTTCCCGTGTTTGGCGGCCCGCTCACACCAGGTTTGGATGCAGCTTCGCCAGCAGGTATGCCCGGCTAGGCGGCCGCGGAGGACCCGGCTGTCGATTGCCCCCGGGAGCCTGGAGGTGATCAGGGCTTTGTCACGGGAACCACGGGCAGACTGATGAAACTCGCCTGCCCGGCCGTATGCCAGACCCGCTCCGTGGCTTTTTCGTAATCTTCCGGCTTGGCCTCGAAGATGTTCGGAACAAAGCGCTGCGGATTGCGATCGTACAGCGGAAACAGCGTCGATTGCACCTGGACCATGATGCGGTGGCCGGGCTCAAAGGTGTGGTTCACCATGGGCAGTGCGAAGACATAGGGCAGCGGCTCGTTGGGCTTGAGCGCCTCGGGATGCTCAAAGCTCTTGCGATAACGCCCGCGGAAGATGTCCGTGGCAATAGGCAGCTGATACCCGCCCATCTCGACGGGCGGGGCCACACGATCGGGCTGCACATCGATCAGCTTGACCACCCAATCGGCGTCGGTCCCGCTGGTCGAGGCCACAAGGTGCACGACCGGTTCGCCGGAAAGCTTCATGGGCTCTTTGAGCGGTTCGGTCTCGAAGGTGAGCACATCGGGACGCCCGTCCACGAAGCGCTGATCGGTGACCAGCCAGGTGCGCCAGCCGGCAGAGTCCTCCGCGAGGATGGGCCGTGGCCGGTAGGGCACGGGCTTCATCGGGTCCGAGACGAACTCATCGAACCGCGCACTCTTTCCCGCGGTCTCGGGCGCCTGAAACGAAAGCCCACCCCCGGCCGTAAGGAAGAGCGGCTGCGCGGGCGTCGGGCACCCCTGCTCACAGCTGGCGGGGTAGACCTCCGGCCGGTCCCACCGGTCCGCGCCGGTGTCGTAGATGAACACCGCGGGCGTTTTCGCAGCGGGCGCGCCGGGCTTCAGGTATTGGTTGAAGAAGGGCAGCAGCACCTCGCGGCGCCACTGGGCGGTGGTGTCCGAGGCCCAGGTGAGCGTGCCGAGCGTCCGGCCTTCGCGGTTTACCTGCGAGTGGAACCAAGGGCCCATTACCAGCATGTTCATGGTGTCGGGCGCGCCCTTGGCCTTCAGCGCCCGGTAGCTGTGGATGGCGCCCCACATATCTTCCTGATCCCACAGGCCCTGCTCCCACATGGTGGGCACGGTCAGCGACTTCGCGGCGATCAGCTTGTCCAAGGCCCGGCTCTGCCAATAGCCGTCGTAGGCGGGGTGACCCACCATGACGCGCCAGAACGGCAGCTGCTCCATGCCTTCAGAGCGGGCAAAGGCGTCGGCGGACCCGGCCCGGAGGAAGTTGCTGTAATCGTCGCGGCCCTCCCGGGCAACATGCACGCCTTCGCCGCGGTTGGACGTCTGGCCCAGGATGTAGTCGATATTGGGCTGGCGGAACGCCCCATAGTGGAACCAGTCGTCACCCATCCAGCCGTCGACCATAGGGCTTTCGGGCGCGGCCACCTTGAGCGCGGGGTGGGGGTTCAGTTCGGCCATGACCACGGTGAAGCCCTCATAGCTGGAGCCGATCATGCCCACACGCCCGTTGGACTCGGGCACGTTTTTCACCAGCCAGTCGATCGTGTCGAAGGCGTCGGTGGTGTCGTCGGCGCCGCTCGGGTTGTAGCCGGAGTTCACCGGCGGCGGCGTCATCAGGTACACGCCCTCGGAGCCATACTTGCCGCGCACGTCCTGGTACACGCGGATGTAACCGGCCTCGACAAAGACCTCATCGCTGAGAGGCAGCGCCTGCAGCATCTTGCCGGACTTGGAGCGGGCGGCGCGGCCGGCAGCGTTGTAGGGCGTGCGCGTCAGCAGGATTGGCGCGCCTTTGGCCCCTTTCGGCACACAGACGACGGTATAAAGCTTGATGCCGTCCCGCATCGGAACCATAACGACACGCTTGTCGAAGTCGCTGTCGGGCACGGGGGCCTTGAAGTTTGGCGTCAGGTCATCGCTGGGCAGAGGTCGTTTCTGCGCAAAGCCGCATACCGCTGATGTGCTCGCCAAAGCCGCCGTCCATGCCCAACGCCTGAATGCCGTCATTGCCCCTCGCAAGCCCATGCTCCCCCCGAGGAGAACACCTGCTTTTCTCTGTGAACTGTTGATGGGCTCAGCCTACCACCGCCGGTGTGGCCGGGAGCCGCTGCGAGCAGAACGTGCCAGCGTCGGGTTTGTTTACGTAACCAAAGTGGCCCCTTGCTTGGACCGCACCGTGCGTTTATCGTAGTCTGAGAGCGGCAATCGGACAGGTACTCCTGAGACCTCGTTGCGGCTCGCTGGAGGTTTTCCGTGTCCTCTGTCTCTACCCTCCCCCTCTCTCAACCCGTCCCGCTTGTCCCAGCGCCGAAAGTTCCCAAGCAGCTGCCGGGCGTGGCGCTGGACCAGTACGCGGGCGATCCCAATTTCATGGCCTCGCTGGCCCGCGGGCTTGTGGTGATCCAGGCGTTTACGCCGCAGATGCCGCAGATGACCATCTCGCAGCTCTCGTTGCGGACGGGACTTTCGCGGGCGGCGGTGCGCCGCTGCTTGTACACGCTGTGCAAGCTCGGCTTTGCCGGTGCCGATGAAGCGCAGCGCTACTCTCTGCGGCCCAAGATGTTGACGCTGGCCAACACCTACACGGCCACCAGCACGCTGGCCAACGCGGCCCAGCCGATTCTGGAACGCATGTCCGCGGTGCACCACGAGAGCTTTTCGGTCGCGACGCTCGACGGCGACGACATCGTCTACATTGCGCGTTCCAGCGTGAACCGGGTCATGTCGGTGGATCTCCACATTGGCTCGCGCCTGCCGGCGTTTTGCACTTCCATGGGCCGCGTGCTGCTCGCGTACCTGCCGCAGGACCAACTGGAAAGCTATCTGGCCCGGGTGACCATGACGCCGTACACACCCCGCACCATCAACTCCGTGGAGAAACTGCGCCTGGCGTTGCGCAACGTGCGGCGCAACGGCTATGCGCTGTGCGACCAGGAGTTTGAGGTGGGACTGCGCTCGCTGGCTGTGCCGGTCACCGCGCCCAACGGCCGTGTGGTGGCCACGGTGAACCTGAGCGGGCACGCCCCGCGCATGCCCATGCTGGATATGCAAACGAAGTTTCTGCAGCCATTGCGCGCCGCGGCGGCGGAGCTTAGCGTGTTCTTGCGGTAAGCCTGCAGTTCCGGCATCGCGTCAGAACGGGAGCCCAATGCGAAGATGGCGAAGGCGGGAGGAGACTTGCGTGGCCGTGGTACACCTCCGACGCCCCTTCTCCGTCTACCTTGCTATCAGCAGAACGAGATGCCACGCATGACGCTTCCTCCCCTCGAGGCCCCCCTTCCATCGGCTCTGGCCTCGAGCTTCGCTTCCGCGGCCCCTCTTCCTGCCGTCCCCCGAAGTCATGGGCTGCCGCAAACGCCCACCCTTGCGGTGGTGATCCCCACGTATAACGAGCGGGCCAATGTGCGCGAGCTGCTGTTTCGGCTGGAAACCGCCCTCAGCGGCATTGCGTATGAGCTCATGTTCGTGGACGACGATTCCCCCGACGATACCCCGGCCCTGATAGCTAGCTACGCCCGGAGCGATCCTCGCATTCGGTTGCTGCACCGCATTGGGCGGCGTGGCTTGTCGTCGGCGTGCATGGAAGGCATCCTGGCGACCACCGCGCCTTTTATCGCCGTGATGGATGCCGATATGCAACATGATGAAGCGATCCTGCCGACGATGCTGGCGCGGCTGCAGGCGGACAATCTGGACCTGGTAGTCGGCACGCGCAACGCCGAAGGCGGCAGCATGGGGCAGTTTCGTGCCGGGCGCCAGCGCCTGAGCCGGTGGGGACAAAGGGTCAGTCAAACCGTTTGCCAATGTCCGATCAGCGACCCCATGAGCGGATTCTTCGTGGTGAATCGCGCCTTTTTCCTGGAGATAGCGCACCACCTCCAGGGTGGCGGCTTCAAGATTCTGGTGGACATGCTGTCTTCGGCTACGCGTCCGGTACGGCTGGCCGAGGTCGGCTACACCTTTCGCCTGCGCCGTCACGGTGAAAGCAAGCTCGATGTCAGTACAGGTCTCGAGTACCTGTTCTTGATCCTTCATAAGCGGACGGGGGGCGTGGTTCCGACGCGTTTCGCCGCGTTCTCGCTGGTGGGCGCCGCCGGTGTAGCCACGCATCTGTTGATTATGGGCGCCCTGCTGCACGGACTGCACTGGCGCTTCTTTGCCGCCCAGATTGCCGCAACCTACGTTGCGATGACGGAGAACTTCTTTCTTAACAACCTGATCACGTGGCGCGACCGCAGCCTGCGCGGGGTACGCCTGCTTACCGGCTTGGCCTCGTTTTGGATGGTGTGCTCCTTTGGCGCCTGGGCCAACGTGCTGTTTGCCCGCGTGTTGCTGCAGGCGGGTGAGCGCTGGTATTTCGCCGCGGTTGCGGGCATCGTTCTGAGCTCTGTATGGAACTACTCGATGACGAACCTGTTCACGTGGCACAGCTCGCCGGAGCGATCCGCCACCGAGCTCACCCAGGCCACTTCGCCGGAAAGCTTAGGTGCGGATCGAGCGGCTGGAGCATCGGTCCTGGCGGCCAGCGGCTCGTTCGACCCACCGCAAACCTTCAATCGGTAAGCGAAAATCGCTACGCGCGGCGACCTTTCCGCCGAGATTGCCAGCTTCACAAAGGTCAGCCTGCCGCTACCATCGACGGCTCCGTCTGAAAGATGGTGTCGGCATTTCGGCGCGATCCTCGGCTCTGATGAAAAAGGTCGATCGCGCCGGCTACGAACAGGGTCAGCAGCATCACGCTTTCTGTCGGTTTCCAGCCACTGATCGCGAACGCGTTCATCATGGTCAGCGCCAGCGCAAACTCCAGCAAGGTGCGACCAAAGGTGTTCTTTCTCGCAAACAGCCGCCAGGCCAGAAACGCCATCGGCAAGGCCACCGGCGCCAGATCGTACTCCATGATGCGCGGGTTCAACAGGATCACGCCCAGCAGCAATACCGGCAGCCACTGCGCAAACCGCAAATACCCTTCCAGGTAGCGCCGGGATAAGCGCAAGAGCACCCAACTTACCGGCACCGCATAGGCAACGTAGGCCACGGCACTGGTGACCTTGTAGGACACCACCGTGAAGAGCAGATCCGCCATTACGCCGGCCGGGCTGCTGCTGAAGTCGCGATTGAAGCTGAACTGGAGCTCCACGGCTTCCAGATAGTGATGGAACGCCGCGGGCCAAAGGTGAGGCTGCACGGCAAAAAGCGCCACACCCACCAGCGCGCTCAGGCCCGCCGGCAGCCATTGCCGTCGCGCGGAAAGCACTGGAATCGCCAGCAGACTGAGCAGCGGGGCCTTGACGCACGAAGCCAGCACCACGGCGACATAAAACGGCGCCCATACCTTACGCCGCCAGCCCAGCCACGCCGTGCCCAGCGCCGCGCCGTACAGGAGAAAGGCCACGTTTCCACTCAGAATGGTGTCATGATGCAGCAGCCCTGGGAAGAAGATCGACACCGGAGCCAGAATCTTAAACAGTTGCTTCTCTTCGCCTTCGGCCGCGCAAAGACCGATCTGGAGGATGATCCAATCGCACATCGCGTAAAGGGCCCAGTACACACCGGCGCTCCAGCGGAAGGGCCATCGTGCGATCCACCGCATCACGGGCAACGTGATGGGCGAATACACGTAGGAGTAGGGCGGGATGGCATGCGGGTGGGAAGCTAACTTGGCGTGGAACGCTCGTTGTACGGCAATCCCATCCCCATACGCGTCGTGCCCCAAACGCATGGAAACCAGGGCGCGCTTGTAGATGTTGACGTCATAGCCCGGTTCATAGGAAGGAATCAGGACCCAGACAGCCAGGCTAATGAGCACGGCACTCCACATCACGGCCGCGAAGTTGATCCGCCTGGAACCCGAAGCAACTCTCATCGTTTGCGATTCTCTCACGATCCCGGCGGTCGTTCGTTTGGTGCCGTGTGTCAGCTCCGGGCGAAGGGAAAGCTCGCTACAAGGCGTAAAAACGGTCAGCGCCCCTGTTGTGCCACGCCGCTTACAGAAGTCTTACACACAACGGAACGGAGGGTCGCTAGGCTTGGGAGTGAGGAGATCCGCCCCCGCTATGAGTCCCACCACCACGATTTCGCCGGAACCGACCCTTGCTGCACCGCCTGCTTCACCTTTCGCTACACCCCAGACCTCTTCCGCGGAGACGCTTAGCTCCGCCCAGCTCGCCGCGCTAAAGATCAAGCAGGATCTGCGCATGGGCCGTGAGCACCAGGAAGGGCGCATCAACTGGATTACCAGCCTCTTCATGGGGGCGTTCCATGTGGGCGCCGTTGCCGCGCTGTTCTTCTTCTCCTGGAAGAATATTCTTGCAGCGGTGGTCATGTACTTTCTTGCGATCAACGTGGGCATCGGCATGACCTACCACCGGCTGCTGACGCATCGCGGCTATCGCGTGCCCAAGTGGCTGGAATATGTGCTTTCGGCGTGCGGCACAATGGCGCTCGAAGGCGGACCGATCTTCTGGGTGGCCACGCACCGGGTGCACCATCAGCACTCCGACCACGAGGGCGACCCGCACACGCCGCACGACGGCACCTGGTGGGCGCACGCGGGCTGGATCCTTTCCGGCCGCGCGCTCCACTCCGAGACCGCCTTGCTGGGCCGGTATGCGCCCGACCTTACACGCGATCGCGGCCAGGTCTGGCTGTCGCGCTTTCATTGGCTGCCGATCACCGTGGCCGGGGTGTTACAAGGTGTAATCGGTGCCGCTGTTGCGCCTGCGGGCCATCGCCTGGTGGGCGCGCTCGGTATGGTGCTCTGGGGAACCTTTCTGCGCACAACGCTTGGTCTGCATGCCACATGGCTGGTCAACTCGGCCACGCACCTGTGGGGCTCGCGCCGCTTTGAAACCAAGGATGACTCCCGCAACAGCTGGTGGGTGGCGTTGTTGACCGGCGGCGAAGGCTGGCACAATAACCACCACGCGCATCCGGTGAGCGCCCGCCATGGCCTTGCCTGGTACGAGTTCGACATCAACTACTACGGGATCTGGGTTCTGGAGCGGCTGGGCCTGGCCAAGAAGGTCCAGCTGGCCAAGTGGGATCCGTCCAACCCGCGCCCTGCCGGCGTCTAGCAAGCAGCGAGTACGCAAGAGCCGCCCTTCACCGGGCGGCTTTTCTTTGTTTCCGCGACGCAACGCTATACTCGGCACCAACCATGAACCTCACCCGTCGCCGCGGCGCCAAGGCGTTTTTCCTGGCGCTGGGCGTGTGCCTCACCGGTTTGGCGATCACGCTCAATATCACCTGGCTGCACAACAACAGCCGGCGCGTCGCGTTTGTGATCCTGGGCGTCATTCTGTTTGCGATCCTGATCGCCGGGGTGGTCCTGAACACGGTGTTTCTGCTGCGCGAGATCCGCCGCAACGAGCGCCAGGACAGCTTTCTGAACGCCGTCACGCACGAGCTAAAGACGCCGATCGCCTCCATCCGGCTGTACCTCGACACGCTGGAACGGCGCCCGTTGCCGGAAGAGCAACGCCTGCAGTTTTACCGCACCATGCGCTCCGACACGGATCGGCTGCTGGCGACGGTGGAGCAGGTGCTGAAGGCCGGCGAGCTGGGCAGTCGGCGCAACGCCCCGCGCAGCCGCGTGGACCTGTATGCGCTGGTGGCGGAGTGCGCCAGCACGGTACGGGACCGGCATCACCTGCCGCCTGAGGCGATCCTGGCGGAGGAGACACCCGGCCAAGTGCGCCTGCAGGCCTGGGGCAATCCGGACGACCTCCGGATCGCCATCCTGAACCTGCTCGACAACGCGGTGAAGTATTCGCCCAACGGTGTTCATGTTCGCTGCCGCTTGTCGATCGACAGGTATACCTACGCCGTACTCGCGGTTTCCGACCAGGGTCTCGGGCTGCCCCCGCGGGAGCTGAAACGCATCTTCAAGCGCTTCTACCGGGCCGGGACGTCCGATCGCGTCAAGATCAAGGGCACGGGCCTGGGACTGTTTCTGGTCCGTACCATTGCAAAGCAGCACGGGGGTGACGTCCGCGCGCAGAGCGAAGGTCTTGGGCACGGAAGCACGATGCTGTTAAGGCTGCCCTTGGCGCTGAGTTGAGGCCGCACCTTCCGCCTCGGTCCGCAGGTCTTTTCCTACCGTAAAGCATTGCCAAAACGTATGTCCAAACCTCTGATCGCTGTCGTCGAAGACGAAGACCATCTTGCCCAAGGGTTGCTGTTCAATCTGCAGGCAGAAGGCTATCGTACGCACCACGAGCTGGATGGCGACGCCGCGTTGCAGTATCTGCTCAGCGTTGAAAGTCCACCGGCTGCCGTGATTCTGGATGTGATGCTGCCTGGTCGCGACGGCTTTGCGATTACACGTGCGCTGCGCGAGGCGGAGTGCTACACGCCCGTCCTGCTGCTCACCGCTCGCGGCCGCAGCGAGGATATCGTTGAGGGCTTTGCCGCGGGCGCCGACGACTACCTTGCAAAGCCCTTCGATCTGGATGTGCTGCTGGCGCGGCTCGGCAGCCTTTTGCGCCGGACTGCCTGGCAGCGGCCCCAGCTCGCGTCTGCCTCGGCGGGCGCGGGCCCTGCGCCCTCCGCGGAGACTCAGGATCAGGTCACCCTGGGCGATCGCACCATCGACTTCGCCACACTTGAGATTCGCGGAAAGGATCTGACCGTGCGCCTGACCGTGATGGAGGCGGATCTGCTGCGGTACCTGATGGCGCACGCGGACCGTGCGGTCTCGCGGAAGGAGATCCTCGAAGAGGTCTGGCATGTGCATGCAGGCACGGACACGCGTCCCATCGACAACTTCATGGTGCGGCTGCGGCGCTACCTCGAACCGGACCCTACGGAGCCTGTGTATCTGCTGACGGTGCGCGGCGTGGGGTATCGGTTTGTGCCGTCACCGGCGGGTTGAACGGGGACTTCGTTCCGGCTTTGTTTCAGAAAGCGCGGTTTCGCGGAGGGTAGTTGCAAAGCGAAATGCCTGCAATCGGGAGCGACTGATCAGCGCGCGAGCGAGGCTGTGGTCTTCAAGGGAGCCGTGTTCCCGGAGGGACTGGCTTGCCCGGGCTTGGCCGGGGCGTATTTGCTGGCGCACTTGGCTTGCAACTGGGTGGCGTGGAAGACGTTGTCGCGGCCGTAGGTGCCGATGGCGAGCGCCTGGGCGTCATCCTTGAAGGTGTCGGGCGGGGGTTCGGCGCCCTGGTAGTCGACCGGGATCGTTTTGCCGAGCTCGACGAGGGTGAAGCGGGCCTGAGGGCCATTGCGCTGGATCGAGCCCGGCTCGACATTGCCGGCGACCCGGAGATTGCGTGCGTAGGCTTTGTTGCCCATCGCCTGAAGCTCGGCAATGGTGACGTAGTAGCTCTTCGTACGGCTGGCGCCGGAGATGGCCAGCCAGGCAATCGTGCCAACCACGATCAGGGCGGCGAGGGCGAACTTGAGGGGCGCTTTGGAGGCTTGCGGCATCCGCTCCAGTTTATCCGAAGACGCTGCAACAGGACCCTTGTCGCGGCCTGGTGCCACTGTGGGACGAACAGGCACCGCGAGATCATCTTGGCGCTACGGCACGCACCTTGTTAACGGTGTGTCTTTCGGTACTTGGCCGGCTTCTAGAAATTAGGCGAGATGAACG
>CAXUIF010000038.1:15861-18971 GCA_964250995.1 uncultured Acidobacteriaceae bacterium | reverse complement strand
GCCTCGGTCCGCAGAACAAGGGCGGCGCAGCAGAAGGTTCGCTTTAGCTCCACGCCGCAAGCGCCGCGTTCGTGGTCTCCCCAAGGCTTGCCGGTTCCGCCTCGGACGCAAACCGAAACCGCTGCGCCAGCACCTCGTCGAACATCTCCGCCGGTTCCATTCCGACGGGCCGCGCCAGCACCTGCCGCCACCAATGGCTGCGAGCGGCCCGCAGTTCCCTTTGCCAAAGTGTTTCAATGCGCATTAGAACCTCACCACCACACCGGTTGAGATCGTGAGCAGTTGACCGCCGGTGATGTCCACCGTGCGCCAGTCGATCCAACGGCCCTGGCTGATGTCCAGCCCACCGCCCACCTGGTAGCCAAACTGCGAACTCGTCGACTGAAGCCCGCTCCGTTGGCCCTCGACGCCGGCAAGCACGACACCATAGGGCCGGAATTTGCGCCCGGTAAAGGCCACGCGTCCGCCTGCCATGAGTTCATAGGTCGAGGGCGCCGCCAACCCGCGCACCTCCACCCCTAGAGCCAGCGGCCCGCCACGCAGCAGCGTGTCGTAGACACCGAAGCCGACCCCTGCCGTGCCATAGCTCGTGTAGCCGCTCCCCCCGGTGGGCGCAAACACCGCCGTCAACGTCCCGAAAACGCCCTTTTGCGCACGCGCTGTATCGCCTGACGCCGCCATCGCCAGAGCCAAACCCATTGCCAGTCGTTTCCACCGGAAGCCGAAATCTGTCATACAGCTACAGGGTTACCGATGAGTAACCCGGCGAAAAGTCGTCAGGGAGGAACGCCGCTCCCCCGAACGGCGTATGGACCAGGAGCCCGGGCAGTACGCCCGCGCGCACCTTGGTGGTACGGCGGCCCGGAACGTGTTTTCCCCGCACGGCACGTGGGCCAGGGCGTACGCTTGGTTTAGCCCTTCGCAGGAGGACAAGCGATGTCCACCGCCGCTCAGCCCACCGGCGCACTCCCTCGGCCCACACCTGTTGCCGCGCCTTCCCGTTCGCTTGCCCCAGCGAAGCCCGCTGGCATGCCCTGGTACATCTGGACCGGCATGGCCGCGATCACCTCGGCAACCATCGGCGGCTCATGGGATGTCTCCTGGCACCGTTCCATTGGCCGCGACAGCTTCTGGACACCGGCTCACATGATGATCTATCTATGCGGTGTGCTGGCCGGTATCGTCGGCCTGTGGCTGGTCGCGCGAACGACGCTGGGCCGCGACGCCGCGCTGCGCGATGCCTCAGTCTTGATCTTCGGCCTGCGGGCGCCACTGGGCGTTTTCCTTATGGGTTGGGGTGGTGTGGCCATGCTCACCTCTGCGCCCTTCGATAACTGGTGGCACAACGCCTACGGCTTGGACGTCAAGATCGTTTCGCCGCCGCATACGCTGTTGATCCTCGGCATCCGGGCCGTAAGCTTTGGCGTGCTTTTCCTGATCCTGGCTGCCATGAACCGCGCCGGGGAAGCAGGCACGCCGGACTTCCCCGCCCTGCAGAAGAGCCTGCTGTACCTGGGCGGCCTTATCGTCGGCGGCCAGATGTTCTTCCTGCAGCAGTATACGTTTGACGTTGTTCTGCATAGGACGATCGCCTACATCGGTATGGCCATCGCCGTTCCCGTGCTCTTTGCCGCGATCTCGCAAGCTTCCCGCTTCCGCTGGGCCGCCACCACGACCGCTGCGGTCTATACCGTCACTATCCTTGTCGAGATTCTCATTCTTCCTCTCTTCCCCGCGCAGCCGAAGCTCGGCCCAGTGTTCTTTCCGGTCACGCACATGGTCCCCGTCAAATTCCCAGCCCTGATCATTGTTCCCGCCTTCGCGCTTGATCTGCTTTGGCAGCGCACCCGCTCGTGGAAGCTCTGGATGATCGCGTTGGTCTCCGGCGTGGTCTTTACCGGTGTGCTCTTCGCGGTGCAGTGGCCCTTCGCCAGTTTCCTTCTCTCGCCGTATACCAACAATCGCTTCTTCGGCAGTATGTACTTCGACTACAACGCCCGGGCTGACGGCTACGAGCGCATGCGCCGCTGGTTCCACCCCGATAGTGGCCTGCCGCTCGCCCTGGGGCTCCTGCGCGCCACCGTGTACGCGGCGATCTCTGCCTGGATCGGGCTCGCCTTTGGCCGCTGGATGCGCAAGGTACAGCGATGATGGGCGCTCGAGCGGCCTACGGTTGGGGCCTGCCGCGCCTTCTCGCGCTTGTCACCGTACTGCTCGCGCTTACGCTGCCCGCGCGCGCCCACATCGGCTCCAAGGACGTCTTCGAGCAGATCACCACAGGCCCCTACCAATTCTTCGTCACGGTACGCCCGCCCACTGTCGTGCCCGGAGTCGCGACAGTGGAGGTCCGTGTCGCTGGCCCAGCGCTCAGCGCCCTGTCGATCACCCCGATCCCGCTCACGGGCGAGGCGTCCCTGCACCCGCCCACGCCGGACCCGATGAAGCGTTCCGCAGACGACCCGGCGTTCTTCACCGGCTCGCTTTGGCTAATGGCTTCCGGCTCCTGGCAGGTGCGCTTGCAGGCCATGGGGCCGAGCGGTGGCGCCACGGCCAGCGTGCCTGTGCCCGCGATGGCACTCACTGTGCAGCGCATGCAACGCCCGTTGGGCCTTGTTCTCGCCGGTCTGGGGCTCCTACTGGTGGTCGGCATGGCAGGCATCATCTACGGCGCCGTACGCGAGGCGCGCCTTGCCCCAGGCCGCACACCGACCCCCGCGCGGCAGTACCGCGCCACGGTCGCCGGGCTCGCCACGCTGCTCGTGCTGGGGTTTGCGGTCTGGGGCGGCGACAAGTGGTGGAACGTCGAGGCCGCGGCCTACTCCGCCGACCTGTTCCACCCGCTCGTACTGCATCCCGTGCTCCACGGCAGCACCCTCGACCTGCGGATCGAGCCCGGCGTCCCGGACGAAGAAGGCCGTCGCCGCGCCAACGACGACCTTCTGCCCGACCACGGCCACCTGATGCATCTGTACGCCATTCGCTGGCCGGAGATGGACGCCGTCTACCACCTCCACCCCTCCCCAACCGGCCCCGGCAGGCTTAGCGAAACGCTGCCCTCCATGCCCCCCGGCACGTATCGTCTGTTCGGCGATATCGTGCACCCCAGCGGC
>CAXUIF010000038.1:0-15851 GCA_964250995.1 uncultured Acidobacteriaceae bacterium | reverse complement strand
GCCTACCCCGCGCCGCTCAGCCAGGGCGATCTCGGCAGCAGCTACAAGCTCCCGGACGGCTACACCATGGTCTGGGACCGCCCGCCGGCCCTGACCGCGAACACCGCAGAGGTCTTCCGCTTCCGCCTGCTCGACCCGCAAGGTCACCCCGCCAGCGACATGCGGCCGTATCTGGGCATGGCCGGCCACGCCGCCTTCGTCAAAACCGACGGCACCGCCTTCGCCCACACCCACCCCGACGGCTCGGCCGCCATGCCGGCCATGATGCTGGCCAATCAGTCGCTGGCCAACCCCACGGGAGGCATGAGCGACATGGCCGCCAACGCCAGGGTCCAACCGCTTGCCCCCACCGTCGAGTTCCCCTATGGCTTTCCCAGTTCCGGCCGTTACCGCATCTTCATCCAAATGAAGCACGGAGAGACAGTGGAGACGGGCGTCTTCGACGCGGAGGTGCGATAGGGTTCGCGCCGGCGATCGGAGAGTGTTTCGGGTCGCCGGCTCGTCGTCGAGGTAGCTCCGCTCACGGATCCGCCGCGCGTCTCAGCCCTCTTCGACGACCCTTTCAAGTTAGCCGTTCACCCGGCCCGTCGCCGCTACCCGCGCATACCACTTCCCGGACTCCTTCACGGTGCGGCGCTGATCGCGAAAATCGACATAGGTGAGACCGTACCGCTGGCTGTAGCCGTCGGCCCACTCGAAGTTATCGAGCAGCGTCCACGCATGATAAGACCGCACCTTGGCCCCGTCCTGGATGGCTCGGGCCAACTCCGTCAGATAGCTCCGGAAAAACGCAATGCGCCGGGGGTCGGGTACACGCCCTCCCTCAGGCGCGTAGGGTGCGTCCAGGTAGCTGCACCCGCTTTCGGTAATTTCGATCGGCGGAAACCCATATTCACGCGAGATCTGCATCACCAGGTCGTAGATGCCGGACGGGAACACCTCCAGACCCGCATCTGTCAGCGGCCCTTCGGTTGGCATCTCCGCGTGAAAGCCCGTGAAGGTATCGCGGCTGCCGCCATCCAGCTCCGTCTCCGTCCCAAACTGCCCGCTTCCCCCGCCCCGGCTCTCGCTCGCATCCGAGACCACCCGCCGGGTGTAGTAGTGAAAGCCCACCCAATCCAGCGGGGCTTTCATAATCTTTTCGTCGCCCGGCCGGTAGCCCATCTCCTTGTACGGCACCTCGCCGACAAACGCCTTCGGGTAAGCGCCCGTCATCGCAGCGTTCAGGAAAAAGACATTGTTGGTCGCATGGTACCGCGCCGTCGCGGCCCGATCGGCCTCGCTGGTGGTCTTCGGGTATGCCGGCGCCATGCCGTAGGCGCTGCCGACCGTCGCCTTGGGCGAGGCGGCCTTTAGCGCCCGCAGCGCCTCCGATTGGGCAAGCGCCACCGTGTGCGCCGCCCGCAGAAACAGCGCCGGATCGGCCTTGCCGGGCGGAAACGCCCCTGCACCGTAGCCCAGGTACGCAAAGGTCCACGGCATGTTGAACGGCGCCCACACCGTGATGCGGTCGCCCAACGCTTTGCCCAGGATGCCTGCATAGTCCGCGAAGTACCCGACCAGGTGCCGGTTCGGCCAGCCGCCCTTGTCCTCCAGCGCCTGCGGCAGATCCCAGTGGTACATCGTGCAGAAAGGCCGCAAGCCGAGCTCCAGCAGCGTGTCGACCATGCGCGCGTAGTGGTCCAGGCCCTTTGGATTCGGCGCGCCCATCCCGCTTGGCTGGATCCTCGGCCAGCTGATGGAGAAGCGGTAGCTCCGCAGGTTCATGGCCTTCACGATCGCCAGGTCCTCGCGATAGCGGTGGTAGTGGTCACAAGCCACATCCGCCACAGCTCCACCGCGAATTTTGCCCTGCGTGTGCGCAAAGCGGTCCCAGATCGACTCCCCTTTGCCGTCTTCGTTCCACGCCCCTTCCACCTGAAAGGCGGAGGTAGCGATGCCCCACAGAAAGTCCTTCGAGAAGGCCGCGCTGCCTCGCTGGGGCGCGCTGCGAGTCGTAGTGGCGTTGCTCTGCGCCGGCTCGCCAGCCAGCCCTCTGAGCCGCTCGGGCACCAACGCCCCAGTTGCCGCACCCAACGACCCGCGCATGAAATTTCGACGATCCACGCCAGCCCTCCCGTTCCCCTGCGCCGCGAGCGGCAGTCGCTCCACCAAGGCCGCCCGTGTGCACACCAACATACACGAGTGCCCTGGACAAACGCTTGTTCAGGCTGTGCCTGGACCCTTCGGAAGAGCAACACCCCTGGGTCACCGCACTCGTGAGCGAAGCGTAGGACCTCCGGTCTGATCAGCGCATCGTTGGGGCCTTTGAGCTAGTTCACGCGCACCACATACGACGTTGTTTGCGCATCGGGCGCGCCGATCCAGGCCGCGATGTTGGCCGCCTCGCCCCGGCCCCGCGTCACCGGATCGATCCGCACCCAGTACCCTGTCTGCCCCGTGAACTCCGCCACGCGCGCTCCACGGTAGCGCTCCACCAGCGCTGCCTTCAGGTCCAGCGCATCCCCCACGGCCGTGAAGGGCCCGGTCTGCACGCACCACCGCCCCAGCGCATCCGCGCCCGGATGGGCGTAGGCCTCAAGGCGTATGCGCGCCACACCGGCCTGGTACATGCCGATTTCTTTGGCCGCGACCTCCGACAGGTCCATCACGCGACCCTTGGCGAACGGTCCGCGATCGGTAATGCGCACCAGCGTCGACTGGCCCGTGTCCAGGTCCGTCACGCGTACCGTCGATCCCAGCGGCAGCGTCTTGTGCGCCGCGGTGGGTGCTGAGCCCTCATACCGCACGCCGTCGGCCCCGGTATGCCCATGGGCGTGGTACCACGTCGCCATGCCGGTCTCTGTGAACACCGGCCGCCCTCGGGTGTCGTCGAAAAAGCCACCGCCGGCCCGTGGCGATGTGGGCACCACGGCTCCGGTAGCCGGGCTACGTGCGTAGCCGTGCGGCACAGGGGACGCCACAGGGGGCGGCGCCGGGGCATAGGCGGTCTGCTGCCAGTGATGACATCCCGCCAGCGAGAACGCCCCGAGGCCCGCCAGGCCGATCGCCCCGCGCTTCCAGCATCTTGTCACTGCCCGGTCCCTTCGCGCTTGCGGCGCTCATCGTCCAGCTTATCGGCCAACTTGCGGAGTTCGTCCGCCGCGGTCCGCAACGCCGCCGAGCCGCCCCGCCGCACCTCCGGCACTACCTCGTCGTCCACAAAACGCACGGCCCGCCGCAACTCTTCTTCCAGCCGCGAACTGGCTTCCTGAAACTTGCTTTCCCATCCTTTGCCGCTGCCGCTTGCTGCCATCGTCGCACCTCTTTCGTCCCACCTGAGCATGGGCTGGGCGGACGCGGCGCGTCAATGCACCAAAGGCGCTGGGGTGCCCCATCGGTAAACGAAAGTTGCAGCAGTCTGCCAGGGCTGCTCTATACCAAGGCACAGGGCCGTCAAGGCACAATGCAGAAAGCTTCCGGTGCAGATCCGGGTTGATCTACGAATGACATCCATGCCGGCAGCCTGCCCCACCGCACCCTGGCCCTTCCTGGGAAGCGGCGGGCTGGCACGGTGTGCCCTCTCTGTCCTGGTTGGGTACCTCGCCGCGGGCTCCGCAGGGATAGCCCGTGCCCAGGCGCTGCCGGACGCGCCCGATACCCTCATCTGGCACACGGTCGCCGGGGGTACGCCGTCACGCCTGACCGACCTCCCGGAAACACTGGCCGCTCCGCAAACGACCTCCCCCACCCAGGGCTCTCGTTGCAAGCCCGCGCCCCCCGGCGTCGGCGCGTCAGCCTCCGGAGCGGCCGACGGCTCCTGCAAGGTCGAGAACCCCGTGCAGTCGGTCGTCAGCAAACCCGTGCGGCCGCTGAAGCCCAGAAGCAAAGCGTTGCTTGCTCTTCGCGACGTGGATGACCCGTTCAACCTGATTACGATCGCGGGCTACTCCGGCGTCGCGATCAGCTCCAATGCGCACTCGGCCTTCGGCCCGGGCCTGGCTGGGTGGGGCCGCCTTACCGGCTACAGCCTCGTCGAAGATGCGCAGGGCGAATTCACCGGGACGTTCCTCATTCCGGCGCTCGCGCACGAGGATCCGCGCTACCACCGCATGCCCGGCGCTCCGTTCACGCGGCGCGTCCTCCACGCGCTGGCCCACACCTACGTGAGCCAACATGACGACGGCAGCCGCATGCCCAACTACGCCACGCTGCTCAACTATCCGCTCGGTGCCGAGCTAGCCAACCTCTACGTGCCCGGCATCCAGAGCAACGGACCGGCCACCGCCCACCGCATCGGCCTAGGCCTGCTAACCGACCCATCCGGCACGTTGGTTGCCGAGTTCCTCCCGGACCTCGCTCGCCACATCCACATCCATATCCTTTTCGTGCAGGAGATCGTGAACCAGGTGATCACCCGAGACACCGTGTCCAATGGGCAGTGAGGGAAAGCGGGGCCCAGGCGGGTGCTGGAAGCAGAAGCGGAGCGATGTAGCCTAGGGGTGGATTCCAGGCGCAAGCAACGTCTCGGCGCCCTGGACTCTCGCACCCTCCCCCGCGTTAGAACGTCGTTGCCACCGTAAACCGGAAGGTCTTTCTTGGCTCGCGCAGCTGGTAGTTTGCGCCGTAGAGCTGCAGCGCCTGGGCCTTGGTGAAGGCACCGGCGCCGGTCAGCGTACACAGCACGGCCGGAGCTCCTGCCGTACCCGCCGCATGCGAGTTGCACGTCGGGTCGACTTTGGGGAACAGGTCGTTGAATTGGTACGGATCCGCCGCCAGCTGTTGGGGCAGGTTCTCATACAGGCGCAGGGGGTTGTACGCATAGAAGACCCGGAATGGCGCATTCACAATCGGCAGAATGACCTGGATCTCCGCCCCGTTAGACATCCGCGGGACATAGTTGGTGCCCGGCAACAGTTGCAGGTTCAGCGGGAACTTGAACTGCTTGCCGCCAAAGCAGGAGCCGTTGACCAGCTGCGGACAGCCATACAGGGGCGCGTTGATCTGCGCCTGTCCTTCCACACTTTGGCGCAGCTGATTCGGCTGCAGGTTAAAGTTCATGCCAAAGTCCGTGAACACCGCGAACGTCACCTGGTTCACGATCGGGATGCGGTACTCCACGTTGGAGACGAAGCTGGTGTCGCTGCCCACCGAAGATAGCCGGTACACCGGCAGCGGGACCTGCACGGTTCCGAGTGTGTTCGGGTTAGTTGGATCGCGCGGCACATTGGACCCGTCCGGATTCGTCAGGTTGAAGGGTACGCGGGTCGGGATCAGCGTGTAAGGCGCCGCCGACCGGATGTCGAAGCCGCGAATGTCATTCTCGCCACCACCATAGATCCTGTTGAACGGCGGCGCTACTTCGCCCCCGAAACCGCCGACGGTGCTGAACTGCGCACGGTACCCCAGGACGTTGTGCCCTTCGCGGTTCAGCTTCAGGCCCTTTACCGGGAAGAACTGCCGGTAGGTCGCCGTAGGCGCGTAAAACTTCGTATTTCCGCCGATGCCCGCAAGCTGGAAGGCCACGTTGAAGTCTTTGCCGCTATGCGGTCCCACGGCGCGATCCAGCGTCGAAAACGAGAAACTCGGCGTGACCACCGACGTGATAATGCCGCTCAACGCATTCTGCCCGGCGATGCCCGACCGGTAGGCCAGGGTTTGAAAGACGTCGAGCGTGTTCTGGTTGAAGGTGGTGATGCTGGAACGCGAAAGCGAATAGGAGATTCCGACGCGTGCCACGCCCGACCGGCGGAACAGGTTGCGCAACGCCGTTCCGCTGGACAGTGTGAGCCCCGTGGTGGACTGGTTGTAGTTGGTCAGCAGCGAGTTCTGCGCGTTGGTAAGATTCGCGCTCTGCCCTTGTGCGATCGCGTAACTCTTGGCCGGATTGAAGTCGAGCTTGCTGGAAAAGATCTGGAACCCAAGGGAAACCGGCTTGTTGCGTAGGTAGGGCTCCGTGAAGCCAAAGCTTACGTTGCGCGAAAGATCGCCGATGTTGGCCGTCAAGCTCAGCGTCTCGCCCAGGCCGAGAAAGTTGTTGGTCTCGTAGTTGACCCCGAGGAAGGATCCTGAAAGGCCGCTGATGCCGCCGTTCAAGCCGATCGAGTTCTTGCCCTTTTCCTTCAGCTTGACGAGCAGATCCACGGTCCCCGCATCGGCGTTCTGCCGGGTCTCCACATCCTGCTCGGACTTCAAATTTTCGAAGTAGTTCAGCTGGTTCAGGCGCAAGAGCGAAAGGTCGACCAGTTGGCTGTTGTAGGGCTGCCCCTCTTCCACGAGCAGCTCGCGCCGGACGACCTTGTCGCGCGTCAAGCTGTTGCCGGTGAACTCAATGCGCGAGATGTAGAAGCGCTTGCCTTCGTCGCACGCCACATCGAAGTAGACCAGCTTCTTGGCTTCATCGAAGCGCGGGACAGGATTGGGGACGAAGTTGATGTAGCCGTACCCGCCATACGCTTTCCGCAAGGCCTCCAGGCCCTTGCCGAACGCCGTGTAGTTGAACCAATCCCCATCCTTCATCGCGAACTGCGCCCGCAATGCCTTCGTGTTCGGCAGGTTCGTATTTCCGGTAAACGCGATGCCGCCCAGGCGATAGCGCTCGCCTTCTTCCACCGGGATCAGGATGTCTACGCGCTTGCCGGTGCTTGGGTGCAGGGTGAAGGGATTGATGCCGCCTTCGTTGCGCACATTGGTTTCCGGCTCACCGGTGGTCGCTCGGAAGTACCCCTTGTTGCGGTAATCCACGCGTACGCGCTCGGCGTCCTCGTCCAGCTTGGAAGCGTCATAGGTGCGCGCGAACAGATTCTCCAGGAGGATCGAGTGTGGAATGCCGATCGGCCGCAGGTTGCGCATGGCGCTCCGCAGCTCGCGGTTGCTCAACGCCGTGTTGCCCTGAAACGCGATCTTGCCCACCTTCACGGTGGGCCCTTCTTTGACTACGAACGTCAGCGCAACGCGCGCCGGGGGCAGCTTTTTGACCTCAGTCCGAATCGAGGCGAACTGGTGCCCATGCTCGCCCAGCATCTCCTTCAGCACCACCTCCGCGCGCTTGATGCGCGTTGGATCGTATTGGCTTTCGACCGAAAGACCGACCTTCTCCTTCTTGAACCGGTCCAGCGCGTCCGACACTGAAAAGGAGTTCAAGCCGCGATAGTTGATCTCGCCGATGGTCGGTTTTTCCACCACATAGACGATCAACTGCACGCACGTAGGCTCATCGATGCGTTCAAATTGCACGCTGTCGAAGTAGCCTGTATTCCAAAGCGAGTTGAAGTCCCGCTCGACCACTGCCGGGTCGTACGTGTCGCCGGGCCGCGAATACAAGCGCGCCAGCACGGACTCCTTCGGGATGCGGCGGTTGCCAATGACCTGCACTGGGCAAAGGGCCTGAGGAGTGGAGGGGGTCGCCGGCCCTGCCTGGAACTGGGGCCGCGCCGTCACCTGGGCAGAGAGGCTACCGTCCCCGCAAGCTATGGCGATCAGCGCAGCGGCGATCGCCGTCAGCAACGGAGTTCGGAAAAAGCTGGGGCGCGTGCGCTTGGGCTCGCTTAGACTTTCTTGAGAGCTTCCGCTCACTCGCATTCCAGTAAAAATGACCACAACCTCACTGCTTGGTTCGACGTCTGCCCCGCGCAAACGGTAGGGATACCCGGATTATATAGGCGACGCTCTCCATGGGGGACCGCCGGCCGATCCCGTCACCGGCGGGCAGCGGGTCGAAAATGCACAGCCAAATCGTGTAAATCGGCGCCCCGCAGAAAGCTCTGAAGCTCCACCCCCAGGCGCGCCGCCACCTCGGCAGCCGGCGCTCCCACATCCGCACTCTGCACTTTCAGCAGCACCGGCACGGGCCTGCCCGCATCGGCGCCCATCGGCAGCACGCGCCGCGGGTGCGCATACACAAAGGTCATGGCGCCCGTGGAGTTGGTGTACTCACGGCAACCCCGCGCATCGCACAGGGTGGACGCCTCCAGCGTTTGCACCTGCCCGTTGTTGTACACGGCAGCCACAAAGGTCGCCTCTCCGGCGGGGGTCTGCGCCGCAACCCTGCCGTGCCAAAGCGGATCTTCGCCGCGGGCCAGGTGACACACCTCAACGTCATGCGCATCCAGCTCCGGGGAAACGCCTACGGCTATTGTTTCTGCGCCTCCCGGTCGCTGGAAATCGCCCCACACGTACACCACCACGCCGGTCGCCAGCGTGTCCTGGTACCTTCGCACCAGCCGGTACTCCCCAAGTCGGTCCGGCAGGGCAGGAGTTCGCTCCTGCAGGATGCCGGCCTCATGCTGCGCGTGAACGTCATCCAGCCCGAACGCCAGGGCCAGGGTCAGCACCGCGGCAGCCTTCAGCAGCAGCGGCAGCGCAGGCCGCGTGCTGGCCGGCTGCGGAACGGGCGATGGCGGCGATGCCGGCATCCCAAGGCCCGCTTCACGTTTGAGTCGATCGGCAATTCCGAAGAACAGGAACAGGGCGACTACGAAGAGGCACCCGCCGATGAGGTAATCCGCACCCTTCGCCCGATCCTGCAGCCACGGGAACGGCAACGCTATCTTGTAATACACCACCAGCAGGCATAGCCGCACGAAGTTAAACAGATAGCCCAGCAGCACAGCACCCAGCACCACTGGGCCAAAGACCACCCAGCGGAAGCGATACACGTGCGCGATCACCAGAGCTGCCAATCCCAGCGTCACCGCACCGCGGATGCCGTTACACCCCGGTGCGATGAACATGCCGAAGTCCGGCGTGAACATGAGTCGCAGGTTGTCCTGGGTGAGCGGTTCGCCCAGCAGGTGAGCAAAGCTCCGCGCGACGCTCGCCGAGGCATGCTGCAACGGAAGATCGACCACCCGGCTGAAGGTTTCGGGGACCGGCAGCACGGCGCCCATGAGCAGCACGGGGAACCACGCCGCCCGCAGCAAGCGCCTGCCTCCAAACAGCAGAACCATACCCCCTGCGTACAGGATCGCTAGCAGGGGCACGGGCGGCAGTTGCAGCAACCACCCCTTATCGACGATCAACACCAACGTCGTTTGGTCGCGAAAGAACACCAGCAACGCCGTCGCGGCCAGCACCACGAAGCCCCACCACGTTCCCTCAGTCTGCCAACCCACAGACCGCCAGGCGCGCAGGATGAGCGCAAAGCAGACAAAGGGAACCACCATTCCGACGGACTTCAGGTCGTCCGTACGCCAGACGGCTACCAGCCAACGGGCAGAATCGTAAAGGGAGAACACGCCGATCACGGCGCAAAAACACCCCAGACCGACCGCAAATTGCCATGGTAGTTGGAGCGCCCCCCTACGGGAGGCGGCAGGTATGGACGCTGAGATGTCGGTGATCAAGAAGGTTTAGCCCGCCAGTGCGTCGCAGGCCTCCAGAAAACGAAGTTAACGGCCCCTGCGCGCGCGCAGGTAGGTGCGCAGCGACCGGAAGCCGTAGACGCCTCCGGCAAGGCCAGCCAGCACCAGCGTAGGATTCTCCGGTGAATTAGTGCAGCCGCCCAGCGCGTGCGCCGGTGCCGCGACCATCACCGCAGAGGCGAACACAGCCCATAGCGAAAGCTTCTTCATGCGAATCCTTTTCCGCTGCCCACATTCGCAGCCGAGAGATGGCAAACAGGGCGCTCGCCACTTGGCCGGCCCCTGTTGCCGTACACGTACGTCAAGGGTACGGGTGCCGATGGGGGGAGTCAAGCTGAGCTGCGGCGCCGGCCTACACCTTTTGCGCTAGACGCTGGCCCGTCGGCGCAAGGCAAACCTCGTCAGCGCGTCCGCGTCCCAAGCACTGGCTGCCCTGTAAAATCAGCAGGGATTCATGAAGGAGACAAGCGCGGTATGGCAACGGCAATGGTGAACATCGTTGGACTCAAGGGGGTGTATGAAGACCTCAAAACACGCATGGACAAGGCCGTCGAAGATTTCCGCGCCCATCTGCTCAGCATCCGGACCGGCCGGGCTTCGGTCCACATGCTGGACGGGATCAAGGTCGACTACTACGGCTCCGAGATGCCTCTTTCGCAGGTCGCGCAACTGACCACGCCCGAGGCCCAGCTGATCCTCGTTCAGCCCTTCGAAGGGAGCATGGTGCCTCCCGTTGAAAAAGCCATTCGCACCTCCGGTCAGGGCTTCAACCCCATGCACGACGGCAAAGTGATTCGCGTGCCCGTGCCGCCGATGACCGAGGATCGCCGCAAAGACGCCGTAAAGCGCCTTGCCGGCACGCTGGAAGATCACAAAACGGCCCTGCGCAACATCCGCCGAGACGGCAACGACACAGTGAAGAAAGCCGCCAAGGAAAAGACCATCTCCGCCGACGACGAAAAGCGCGCCAATGATGAGATCCAGGCGCTTACGGACGGGCAGATCAAGCGGATGGACGAGCTTTTTAAGGCAAAAGAAAAGGAAGTTCTCACCGTCTGACCGGTGTCCCAACAAGGAAAGAGGCGGCCTCGGACGGGCTCTTTCTCTTGTCTTCTTGCGCAGGGGTTGCTGATGAAGCCTTGGTCGGGTTTGCGCATGCCTAACGCTGACCGCGGCGCCCTTCCCTGTCCGCGCTAACGACGCTCCGATACCGCCTGGGGCCTACCGGCTTTCGTTCTGGTTTCCTGCCTGGCCGGCCTCGCCGTGCACCTGCGCCAGTTCATGCGCCACCCGCTGATTCGCTGCGTAGCTCCGGTACACGCTGATGTGGAAGCAGGCCTGATGAAACTCCTCTTCCACGTCGATTTTCCCGGCCCGCATCAACGGTGTCAGGTAATCGCGCACCCATGCCAGCTGCGCGCTGCTCATGCCGCGCTTGCCGACATCAATGGCCTGCCCGGTCAGGTGGGGCGAAGCCGCATCCCCTGCCGTAGCCGCCGCATTTCCGTTCACTCGCTGTAAGCGTGCCTGGTAGTGCACCGTGCGCACCGCCGAGTTCACCTGCATTGGCTGCCGAAAGCGGCTGTAATATGCCCGTGCCATGTCTGCCGCAAAGGCCACGGTCCAGGGCCGGGCGTACCGCCGGTTGGAAGCAAGATCTTCGTTCAGTCGCAAGCTTTCCCCCACAGGAAAACTCACCAGCAGATGCGCCGCGCGTAGCCGGTCCAGATCGGCATCGTCCTGGATGCGTTCGAGCCCATCGCTGGTTGCCATAAGGTTCTGGTGGACCAGCACATCATGCGATCCCTTCAGCGGGGCTGGCATCACGAGTCGTCCGTTATGGTCGTAGATCTCCGGCAACACGGCCGGGCTCACCGCCGCATCGGTGATTGCCTCCCGCACCTCCAACGGCTCTGGCTGCGATACGAGGGCCTCCGGCGTCCAGGTTGCCGGATGGTTCCGTCGCCGGGTGCCGCCCGGGCGTTCTGCCATGCCGGACTTCGGTGGAGGCAACGCGATCTCGCTGCCGAACCCTTGCACCACCCGTGACGGCGTCAAAGGGGCGGTATCCGCAGGCACGAGCGCGCGGGCCAGAGGGGTGCGGGGAGAGCTCGAAATCCCGGCAAAGTTCGTCGCCGATGTTGCCTCCTCGCCGGCTCGCGCCAACGGGAGGCGCTCGTCATCGTCGGGATGCGACGCGCCTTCAGCGAAGCTTCCCAACGGCGCTCTTGTAACCAGCGGTCCATCCGCGGCGGTTGGGGGCAAAGCCGCGGCGAGGCGTGGTCTTCGGCCAAAGGCCCCGGATACATTCGGTTCTGCCTCCGCCGGCGAGGTCAACCTACGAGATCGTTGTGCCGCATGATTAATGACCAGCCCACGTCGGACAACGCCGTTGCGACCACGCCCATGCGGGCGGACCAGAGGCGCCGGGCCTACAGCCGGCCGCAACTGCCGCCCGCCGTTTCGGCCAGCGTGCCGGGCGTAGGACGGGTTTTGTGTTCCGGGCGCCGCCTCGCGCCTGACGCGGTACATCGGAACGGGGTCATCGACCGGCTCAGCCTGGCGTCCCCGACCCTTGCCGCGCTTACTTCGACGATGCGTTCCGGGTTGGCTCCTGGCACCGGCAGGGCGAGCGTCTGGTTTGACCTTCTGTGTACCTTTCCGGCGCTTTCCTTCCGTATGGGGCCCCGTTTCCGCGATGGTCGTCGTGCGCAAGCTGGTCGGCAGCGGGCGTCGCGCGTGCGCGTGGGGCACAGTCGCCGCCGCCCCTTGGTCAGCCAACAGAAGACCGGCCCAGAACAGGGATGCCGCGAGAAGACGGAGAAAGCTGAAGGCGGGGAGGATGCGCGTTAGCTGCCGGGCCTGCCGGAGAGTAGTCATCAATACACGTCTGGAGGCAGCAGGATCGGAGAGCCCTCTCAGACTAGGGGAGAAAGAATGGGGCTGGAAGTACCGCTTCGGGTACAGCGGCTCCCACTTTTCGTGAGCCTTCACGAGCTTTCATCGTCAGTGCGGTTCAGTTTGTCGCAGTATCGGACGGCATCACCGCCCCAGCCCGTACCCATTGCTTTATCACTGCAATATCGGCATCGGATAGCTTGCCCTTTGGTGGCATCGGCATAGGGTCGTTCGGCGGTCCTTCGTGACGGATCAGCTTAATCAAGAGGGACTGTTCAGGGTGCCCGGGTACAACGACCACTCCGTCGTGTCCGCCCTTGAGAAGTCCGGCACGGGAGTCCAGAACCAGTCCCCCGCGATGGTTCAGCCCCGCATGGCAACGGTAGCAATTTGCCTGAAGAATGGGTTGTACATGCCCGGTGTAGAAGGCCGGAGAGGCTGCAGGATCCGGAGCGGGCATCGCTGCCTGAAGAAGACGATCTCCTCCGGCGAGACCAGCAGCGCCGGCCAGCACACACAAGGGGCCGAGCAAGACAAACCCTGTAAGCCAATCCCGCAAAAGCACGTAAAGTTCACTCCACTCAGGCTAACTGTAGCATCGTCGGGGCCTCGGGCTTTCGGCTGGTTAATACACCCTTTTACAGTGTCACACTACGTGCAATATACCTTCGCACGCCGGGTAGGCAAGAGCGACTGAATGCTCTCGGCCCTGCTTAGCAAGCTGCGGCCACTACAAACCCTTTCCTTTGGGGCGCGGCCGGATGCGCTCGGGTTCAACGACACCAGATCCTTCCAGAACGGAATACAGGTGATCCCCACTTAGATCCTTCAGCGTGTCTACCGCCCCGGAAGGCCAACGGACCTGCACCGATTCGACGCGGGTCGCCTTCGCAATCCCAAAGTGGACGCGGAGATCACTTTGGGATAAGTAACTTCCTCCACTTCTGACCTCTTCGGTTTGTGTTACACCGCCGGCACTGATGGTGACTCGTGCGCCCAAAGCAAGCCGGTTGCTCTTCGAACCAGCTAACTCAAACGATACCCAATGGAATCCTGAAGTGCCCGCGTTGTGAAGCAACATAGGCTGCCCATCCAGATTCTCTGCGATAAAGTCTATGTTTCCGTCGTTGTCAAAGTCCGCCGCCGCCAGACCCCGACCTACCCTCGGCGTGGTCAGCGCACTACCTGCCAACGCGCTTGCGTCGCAAAAGGTACCATCACGGTTGTTCAAGAAGAGATTAGAGGGTTCCCGGTAGCGAGCTCCGGAAGGCAGGCTATCGACCTGCGGGTAAACATGCCCGTTCACCGAAAGGAGGTCCAACCAGCCATCATTATCTACGTCGGCGAAGACAGTGCCCCACTTTACGTACGGCAGAGAGGGCAGCGCCACGCCCGCATCATAAGAGACATCTGTGAAGCTGTCCTTCCCGTCGTTACGATAAAGCGTGTTGAACTCGTCGGCAAAGTTTGTGACATAGATTGAGAAGCGCCCACTGTGGTCGTAGTCGCCGACAGCGACCCCCATCGAACCCTGCTCGGAGCCATCGCCGCTTACGGCCGTCCCAGATTCGAGACCCCTTTCTGAGAATCTACCCTTACCCTCATTGATATAAAGGTAGTTAGGCGTAGAGTCATCGGCGACATAGAGATCCGGTAGGCCAGTGCCGCTGAAATCCGACCACACGGCGCCTAGCCCGTAATAACCAGGCCTATCTTCCACCCCAGTCTGCTTAGACACATCGGAGAAGGTTCCGTCACCGTTGTTATGAAAAAGCGAGTCACCTGCTCCGCGTAGGCCGCGTGGACCGCATTGGACGTCGATGCCACGGTAGCGGCAGGTGGGACTCTTACCGAAACCGGGGAGGTCGTTCAGCTTGAAATCCACATAGTTGCTGACTGCGAGATCGACAAAACCATCCCCGTCATAGTCCGCAAAGGCCGCTCCCGTCGACCAGCGTCCATCAGAAACGCCTGCGTTGGCTGTCACATCGTTAAAGGTTCCGTCGCCGTTATTGCGGTACAGGACATTTCCGCCAAAGCATGTCACGTAGATATCTGGCCACCCATCGTTGTTGTAGTCCCCAACCGCTCCGCCCATAGCAAAGCAAGGGGTGGCCACACCGGCCTTGGCCGTTACGTCGGTGAAGGTGCCGTCGTGGTTGTTGTGATACAGGGCGCCTGGCGCCTTTTCCCCCTTGAGCGTCATCGCGACGGTCGGCGCATTGGTGAAATAGATATCGGGCCAGCCATCGCGGTCATAGTCCAGAACGATTACACCGCCGCTCATGGACTCGAGAATGTATTTCTTTTCCGGCGCCGCAAGGTGGGTGAAGCGTATGCCGGCGTGCTCCGTGACATCCCGCAACTCAGGAACGGGTCGCCCCTTGCACACCTGCGACTTCGCGCCCGCACGCGCAGGCGCCGGCGCGCTATGTGCCTGGGCCGCCAGCCAAGGTGCAGGGGCAAGGACCATGAGAAGCATCGTGATGGGACGAGGAAGGATAAGCTGCATACCAGCGCGGGCCTTTCCACCTTACATCATTCGGGACCGAAGCCTCCAGGTCTGCTCCGTGTGGCGATCAACCGCTAGCCAGGTCCGCATGGCAGGTCCGCTCGTCTCAATGTGGAACGGCATTTTCGTTTCGCCTGGTGTCTTTCAACTGACGATAGAGCTTGAGTTCACGTTCCGCATCGGCGCTCCGGCCGTCCTTCTTGTAGGCCGTGCCAAGCTGGTAGTGCACATACTCCTTCGACGGGTCAGCCTCCTCGGCCATCTCCAGGTGCAAGATGCTTTCCTTCAGCTGACCTTCTTCAAGGAGCAATTTGCCGTACTCATATTGCGCTTCTGCGTGTTCAGGGTGCGCTGCCGTAGTCCCCTGGAGCAAAGTACGGGCCTCGTCTTTTTGTGAAGTTTGCAGAAGGGCGAACGCCAGAGCCGATCGAACGTTGGGGTTGTCGGGGGTAAGCAGCAATTCTTTGCGCAGCTCCGGAATCGCGTCGCCCGGACGGTCCAGCCGGATGAGCGACTCGCCAATTTCGTAATGCGCCAGGGTAAGATTCGGCTCGACCTCCAGCGCCTTGCGATAACAGGTCTGGCTGCCGTTATAGTTTTCCGTGTCGATGAAGATGTGGCATACCAGCGGCAGCAGCTCCGTTGGCAATGGCTTGCTGACGAGCGCTTCCGCCACGTGGTTCGCCTCTTGTGCGTGGCCCGTGCGAGCCAACGCAAAGGCGTAGGAGTAAGCCGTCGTCGCATCCTGCAACGTAAGGCTTTCCGCCGGCCCGCCGAAGTTGGCCGTGGCTCCTGCAAAATCGCCCAGCGCAAACTCAGACAGGGCAAGGAGCAGCTGAGCGTGGGGATCAACCGGTTGCCCTGCAGCTACCTGCTTCTGCTGATAGAGGCGCAGCGCACGAGTTGCTTCTGCGTTGTCGTGCACGCGAAACGCTGCCGTGCCCAGATTGCGGTATACCAGCGGCTTGGCATCATCCCATTGCGCGGAGCGCTGGAAGTCCTGCATTGCCGCGGCGTACTCGTGTTGTCGGGCTTCAGCGGTACCCAAGTCGTTCAAGCTGCTGGCCAGGAGCGCCTTTAGGGTGGCCTCGGCCTGATTC
>CAXUIF010000037.1:17005-19010 GCA_964250995.1 uncultured Acidobacteriaceae bacterium | reverse complement strand
TCGCGGCGTTGTGGCCGGCCATGCCGTGGACGCCGCCCCCGGGGGGTGTGGACGAACTGCACAGATAAAGCCGTGGGTTCGACGTGCGATAGGTGCGTAGGGTGGGGCGGGCAAGCATGCCGGTGAGCGTCATGGAGCCCCCGGAGACATCGCCGCCGAGCAGGTTGGGATTCCAGCCGGCGAGGTCCTCGGAGTTCCAGGTGCGACGGGCCAGAACCACGTCGCGGAACCCTGGGGCAAAGCGCTCAAGCTGTGCCTCGATCGCTGCGGTACGGTCGACCGTGGAGCCGGCCGGGACGTGGCAGTAGACCCAGGCGGTGTGTTGGCCCGCGGGCGCGCGGCTAGGGTCGAAGAGACTGGGCTGGACAAGGATGAGGAAGGGCTTGTCGTCTGCAGCCGGTGGAATGCGCCCGGCAAAGGCCTCCGACTCCGAATGGGTCATCTCTTCGAGGGAACCGCCGAGATGGATGGTCGCGGCCCGCAGGCACTCCGGCGCGCGCCACGGGATGGGTTGCGCAAGGGCGTAGTCGATTTTGAAGATGCCGGGGCCGCGCCGGAAGTGGGCGAGCCGGGTGCGGAAGGCCGGGGAAAGCGCGTTGCCCGCGATGGCGGCAAGAGCCCCGGCGGAGGTGTCGAACATGGTTACATCCGCCGGTGGCAGGTCGCGGAGTGAGCGCACGGGGTGTTCCAGAGCGACCTGCCCGCCCAGACTCCGCAGATGGGCGGCGAGCGCGTCAGACAGCGCCTGTCCGCCGCCGGCGATCACTGGCCATCCCACCGCGTGACCCGCCGCGGCGAGTACAAGCGCGGTGGCCGACGAGAGGATGTGCGAAAACGGCAGCACGGAGTGCCCGGCACAGCCGCCAAACAGCAGCTGCGCACGTTGGTGGCGAAACACCGCCCTCGCCAGCGGCCCCGCGGGCCAAAAAGCAGCCGCCCCGAAGGTAGCGAGCGCTATGGGGTTGGAGGGGATGCGCAACAGCGGCTGCAGGAAGTCCTCCACCAGCGCCGAAAAGTCACGCACGGAGCTGGCCAGCAGAAGGCGCCAGGCGCGGGCATCGTGGTCGTCCCCACCCTGGGCAAACTGGGCGGCGGTCGCTTCAAGATCATGCTCGAGCATGGCCGCCGTGCCGTCGAGCATGGGGTGCGCCGCGGCAGCGGGCGGCTCGATCCAGCGGAGGCCGTACTGGGCCAACGGCAGGCTTTTGAAGAACGGTGACGCCGCGCCGAGCGGGTAGCATGAGGACCCGAGGTCGTGATGAAAACCAGGAAGGGTGATCTCGGCGGTGGAGCATGCGCCGCCCAGCTGCGCGTTGCGTTCGAACACGGTGACGGCGACGCCGCGCTGAGCCAGGGTGATGGCTGCGGCGAGGCCGTTAGGGCCGGAGCCGACGATATTGGCCGAGCGCAATGCCATAACCCATCAGATGCAAGCCCGTTAGATCTCCCCGGGTGCAGCCAGGGCGCGGCAGCATCTGAACAGGAGCGCACGGGCATTCTGAGGGCCCGCCCAGGAGGAAAACGCACATGCCCGATCAGGAAGAGTCCCCTTCGCGTCTGCCGCTGCTGGACCCGCAGGCACTCACCAAGGAGCAACGCGAACTGTACGAGCGCCTTGAGGCCCGCGTGCTGCCGTGGGCGCGTACCAGCGGCTTCGAGGCCGTCGCGCCCGACGGGCGGTTGCTGGGTCCCTTCAACGCGCTGCTGTATAACCCGGAGCTGGGCGCCGCGCAGTTGAACTACCTCGCCACCGAGCGGGACAGCACGGAGCTGGACGCCACCGTGCGCGAGGTGGTCATCCTGACCGTGGGCGCGGTCTGCCGCGCGGACTACGAGCTCTATGCGCACCGGGCTGTGGCCGCCCGGACGCCGCTTGCCGCAGAGGCCATCGCGGCCCTGGCAGCCGGAACGGAGCCAAGCGGGCTTCAACCCGCAGAGCTCACGGCGCATCGCTTTGTGCGCGCACTGGTGGTCGAACATCGTGTGCCGGAGCCGCTTTATGCCG
>CAXUIF010000037.1:0-16995 GCA_964250995.1 uncultured Acidobacteriaceae bacterium | reverse complement strand
GAGCAAGCGCTCGATCGCGGCGTCATCGAGGCCGAGGCCGCCGAGGCCTTCGGGCACAAGGGCCTGGTGGATATCGTGCATCTGGTGGGGCTTTACCTCGCGACATCCGCAATGCTGAATGCGTTTGCCGTGCCTGTTCCGAAGTGAGGCAGCGCGAGCTCGGCAGTCCACAAAGGTTGCAGGCGGGGTCGCCCGGCTGGCGATGCCCGGCCCCGGGCTGCATGGTATGGTTCCGGTATGTTCTTCCGTGCGCGGCGCGCGTTCAACCGCACGTGGTTCGATTTTGCGGTTCGCGGCCTGCTGCAAACGCCCGCGCTGCCACCCAGCAACAGCCAGACGACGGTGGTTTCCATGGTCTGTCATGGCGAGGTACGCATGTACCTGCTGGCAGTGAAGTCGTTTGTCCGTCAGCTCGGGTGGAGCCCCCGGGTCGTCGTGCTCAGCGATGGTTCCTTAACGCCTGCGGATGAGACTCTGCTGACCCAACATGTTCCGTCGTTGCAGGTTGTCCCGATCCGCAGCATCACCACGGGCGCGTGCCCCAAGGGCGGCTGCTGGGAGCGCCTGCTGCTGATCAGCGACCTGGTGCAGGACGGCTATGTCGTCCAGCTTGACTCCGACACGCTGACCTCTCAGCCGATTCCCGAGGTGGCCGAGTGCATCGAGCGCAATCGCAGCTTCACCCTGCTGGGCGATCGTTCCTACCCACAAGTTGAGCCGATGCTGACCGCCTGCGAGCGCTTCAAGGCCAACCTTGACCCACAGGTGCAGGCCGTGTGCGAGCGGAACTTCGATCGTCTGCCGGAAGCCCGCGATCTGCGCTACCTGCGCGGGAACGCAGGCTTCGTCGGCTTTGCGCAAGGCACCCTTACGCGCGAGCGGATTGAGTGGTTCTCTGAGCTGATGCGGCGGATCGCCGAGGGAACCTGGGACAAGTGGGGGAGTGAGCAACTCACGTCCAATCTGCTCATCGCCAACTCGCCCAACCCCTTGCCGTTGCCCTTTCCGCGCTACGGATCCTACTGGGCGCACCCGGAGGTTGATTACCTGCGCTCGGCCTTTCTCCACTTCATCGGGCCGCATCGGTACTCCCATGGGTTCTACAGAAGGCAGGCTCAGATCGTGCTGTCCGCGCTGAAGTCCTCTTCTCTGGGTGAGCGTGAGTTAGCGCCGTCTTCTTTCCCTGCCGCGCGTTAACGCAGAGATCTCCTGACGGTTCTTCGGCCGTCGACGTTGCTAAACTGGATGCCGCGCCGTTCGATGGAGCCCGCGTGTCCCGTCCGCCGAAAGCTCTGGCAGCGTGGTACGCTGACTCGCGTGGCGGCCAACCTGGCCGTACACGAGGGAGCAAGCGTTGAAGATAGCGCGGCATTGTCTTTGGCTGATGTGCTTGGCCGGTTTTGTTCTGAACGTGGCACCGATCGCCCATGCGGAGACCTGGTACGTTCGCCAGGATGGGGGCACACGCTTCTCCGCAAATGCCAAAGACGGTCAGTGCGACGGCAAAGCCGATGCCGCGTACCCGGGCCACGGCACAAACCGGCATTGCGCGTTCAAAGACTATCGCTATCTCTGGGATGACCAGCACACCTACGGCAAGTTCCCTTGGGTGATCGCCGGCGGCGATACCGTGATCCTGCGCAACGGTCCGTGGCGCGTCGGCTTTGACCAGGGTAAAAGTGCAAACGATCCCTGGTGCAGCGGCGGCAATGGAACGTTTTCCTGCACAAACAGCACGATCCCGGCCGGTACGGCGGGACACCCGACGCGCATCCTCGGCGAAAACTGGGCCAGCTGCGGAACACATGCCAGGATGACCGAGGTGTTTGGCGGCTTCGGTGTCTGGTCCGCCTTGAACCTTACCGGGGCGCAATTTGTCGATGTGGAATGCTTGAACATCACCCGGCATTCCGACTGCGTGGTGCACGGCGATCCCATCTACCCGAAGGATTGCCAGAAGAACACCTCGCCGATCGATGATTTCGACCAGGACGGGATCTCCACGGACGTCCAGACGCATGACCTGCTGCTAAAGAATGTGTGGGTCCACGGTCACACCGATCGCGGCATCAAGGGCCCGATCGGCGGCAAGGTGTGGGCTGAGCATGTCGACATCTCCTATAACGGCGAGGCAGGCTGGGACTTCGACAATGGCAGCGGCACCCCCAGCGTGAACGCGACACTGTACATGAGCTACTCCACGGTGGAATGGAATGGCTGCAACCAGGAGTACCCGATCCGGCACGAAAACCCTGCGATCAGTTGCTACGGCCAGTCCAACGGTGGCTACGGTGACGGCATTGGAACGCCAGCCAACATGGGGATGGACGTGTCGATCGACCACTCCGTGTTCCGCTACAACACCCAGGACGGTGAGGATTTCGGCCACATCGACACGGGGCAGCACACACTCCGGATCACGAACTCGCTCAGCTACGGCAACGGCGGGGGCGCGTTCAAGTGGGGGCCGAACTTCACCAATGTCGTCTTCGAAAACAACCTGGCAGTCACCAATTGCATGCGGATGCATGCACCGATCGAAGGGACCCCGAGCAGCTTCAACGCGCACTTGGCGGACTTCTGTCGAGCCTACGATGGCGTTTCGTTCAACTTCCGGCAGGGCGGCACCGCCTTGTTCGCGAACAACACGATCGTCGGGTACGCTCCTACGACCTTCGACGTGAACTGCTGGGATGACAACTGTTCCAGGAGCACACTGACCTTCGAGAACAACCTTGTGCTCGGCTACGCCAATCCGGGCACGTACAACCTCGGGGGCAAAGAAGGCGGACCTGGCGGCATGTACTTCGGCAAGCCGATCGGCCATGTAGTCAGCGACCACAATCTCGAATTTGGCTTGCGGAATCTGCACTGCTCCCTGCACATGCCCTCCGGCGACCTTTGCGGGGATCCGAAGTTCGTCAACGAGCCCCGGTTCACCAAGGAGTCCGATCTGGACAACTTCAACTTCCACCTTGCCCCGGGCAGTCCCGCCCGCAATGCGGGCAAGCCGATCCCGGGGCTGGACAAGGATTTCGAGGGCAAGCCCCGGCCTGCTTCCGGGCCGATCAGTATCGGCGCGCTCAACTAGCTGGAACACAGGAGCGCCTTCCTGGAAAGCGGTTTGGTTTAGCGCCCCCCATCGCCTAATACCTGTCGTCGCAGCAAGGAAATGGCCGTGCGCGCGTTGCGCCGGTCGAAGGGATTGAGGGTGAAGGCCCTCAGCGCGCTTTGTAGCGCCGCCCGGCTTTGCCCGCGTGCGGCAAGGGCCTCCGCTTTTTGCCGAAACACATGCCCCAGCGCCACGCGGCGCGCGCGGAAGCCGCATCCGGGCGCGCCGTAGTGCTTGTCGATAAAGCGAAGCTGCGCTTGAAACATGCGCTCAGGGTCGCTCGTCATGGCCTGCGGTGAGGTGCGGTACTGTGCAATGACCTCGCGCACCAAAGCCACTTCGTAGCGCAGGGCGATCCGCAGCCAAAGGTCGCGATCTTCCGTCGCCCGCATGCTCTCGTCGAACATGCCCACCTCCGCCACGCAGGCCGCGCGAAACGTGATGCTGGGACAAGGAAGGTCGTTCTCCCGCATGTAAATCCGGGGCCCGATCTTACCTTCAGGGTGGCGATTGGGCGTTTTGAAGGTTTGGAGAACGTGACCGTCCGCGTCGATGCTGTCGATGTAGCCGTAGGTCAGCCCCACGCGCGGCCTCGCAGTGAAAACCTTCAGCGTCTCCTCAAGGCGGCAAGGGAGCCAAACGTCGTCCGCATCCAGGAGGGCAAGAAACTCCCCTTCGGCATGGCGAATGGCTGTGTTGCGCGCAGCGGGCAGGCCGGCATTGGTCTGGGGGATGTACTTGAACCTGGGGCCAAGCTGCTCCGCATAGGTGGCCGCTATTGCCGCCGTTTCGTCGGTGCTGCCGTCATCGACCAGCAGGATGCGCCAGTCTTGAAATGTCTGCTGCACCACACTGTCCAACGCCGCTCGCAGAAAACGAGCCGCGTTATAGGCAGGGACGATGACCTCGAAGACCGGCATGGCTTTCCTTCTCACACTCCGGCGAACTCGGGCCCATTGCGGGCTGTCCTGCCGGCTGTTCTATTTTGGGGGGAGTAGCGTGTAGCGGAAAGGAAAAGGCGCGGAGAGATTTCTCCGCGCCCTTTTGGGTTGAGTAGTCTACTTCAGCGGTGTGGGGGTCGAGGTGGAAGCCGTGTAGGCCGTGCTTCCCTGGTAGACCCCATACACCTTCAAGTTGGCCAACGTGGCCGGCACCGACCAGGTCATCGTGCCATTTGCGTTCAGCGCGCCCTTCGCAATCGGCCAGTTCGTTGTGCTGTAGATCAGCACAATTCCTTGCACCTTGCCGGACACTGTCGCGGCTGGGCTTACCGTGGCGGTCAGAGTGATGCCTTTTGCAGAGACCGCTCCTGTGGACAGCACAATCTTGGTCGGGTAAGGCCCCTTGGGAACGACCGGGGTGCTGGGCGTTGTCGGTGTGGATGGCGTCGTTGGTGTAGATGGCGCTGTTGGTGTGGTTGTCGTCGTCGGTGCGGTTGGGGCAGCCGGTGCGGAACTTCCCGGGGTCAACCACGAGGTAAGCGTGTTAAGGCTGACCTGCGTTCCGTATTCCACCGCGCCGACGGTGGGGGGGTTCTGGCGCGTCGCGCCGAGGTAGTCGGCCGTGAGACCAGGAATGGTCGTGCCGCCTGACCGGCCAGGACTGCTCGAGGCCAGGGCGAAGTTGAACCCGTCGAGGACCGCTTCCGAGGTGAACTGCGCAGGCTCATTGTTGAACTGCGGATCGAGGCACATCTCGCCAGTCACAGATCCGGGCGAGTACATCTGCCTGTTCGCAATGCAGGACCCACGGATGCCGTAATAGATGTTGTTGGCGCGGTTGATCTTTCCGAGCGGCAGGGTCGAGCTGTTGCAGGTCTGGATGCAGAAGCCACCGACGCCGCCTTGTTGACCGCCCATATTCCAAGTGGTCGGGTTCTGATAGGCGAGCACCAGGTTGTTGTTCATCGTGAGGGTCGTGCCGGCGCAACTCTGGCTGTCGTAGCACTGAATATCGAACGTCGTGGGTGCATAGGTCACGACGGTGTTGTTGGCCAACAGCGCATTGGCATTGTTGTTGAAGTTGAAGCTGAGCGCGTCGGCTGCGCGGCAGTAGTCGGAGAGGTGCTGGTTGAAGGTGGCGGGGATGCCCGGAATCGGCTGCGACATCCGGAGGCAGTTGGCGACCGCGATGTTGTTCTCGAAGAGGACGTTTTGGAAGCCAGCCCACTTGAACTGGCCGCCGTTGTTGCCATAGCTCGCCGAGTTGGTGATGCTCAGGCTGTCAGCCTTGATGATGTGCCCGAAATCTTCGCCGTCCTGCGTGTTGTAGCGGAAGATGCTGTGGTCAATCGACACGGACACCATGTCCGTAACCGGGGTACCGATGCCGTCGCCATAGCCGCCGGTGCTCTGGCTGTAGCAAGCTACGGGCAACACATTCGGGTACACCTGGTTGCAGCCGCTCCACTCAACTGTGGAATAGCTCATGTTCAGGATACCGTTCGGGCTGCCCTGGCTGTCGCCCCGATCAAAGTCCCAGCCAGCCATACCGTTGACGGCAATGTCGACGCGCCTGGCCGTCACCAGGCCGCCGATGGGCCCGACGATACCACGGTCCGTGTGCCCGTGAATCCAAAGGTCCTGCAGCAGGATGTCATGCGTGCCCGTGTCGGTCGAGATGCCATCGGAATCGAAGTCGTCGATCGGTGCACTGTACCGGTGGCAGTCCTTCGGGTACAGCGGCGATCCGTGAACCACACAGGCCGAATGGCTGGTGATCTCCAGGCACTGCACATCCACATACTGGGCACCCGTGAGGTTCAGTGCCTGCCAGACACCATGCCCGCCGAAGATCTGCGTCATTTTCGTCGGGTCAGGCTGGTTGCCTGCGCTGCAGCTGGCGTAATTGCGCCCGAGGATGCGGGTGTGCTGCTGTGCGGTGCCCGCCGGGACGGTCGGGTTGATCGCCGCAAAGGTGCCGTTACCGCCCCAGCTCCACGTAGGCCACGGATTGGTGGTGCCATCCGTATCGAGCCCTACGCGCCACTGTTTGGTGTTGTCCAGAATGACTGTGTCGCCGCCGGCGATCACCCAACCGACTTTGCCGTAGGTGTGCTGGTCATCCCAAAGAAAGCGGTAGTCGTTGAAGGCGCAATGTTGGTTGACGCCCTTGCCGGGGTAGGCTGCATCAGCTTGTCCATCGCATTGGCCATCGCTCGCGTTGGCCGAATAGCGGGTACCACCATCAGCGCGGATATACCAGGTGTTGGCGGAGGCGGCCTTGCTCAGCATCAGGAACAAGGCGACAAACAGAAAGGAAAACGTACGCTTCATCAGATCCTACCCAGATAGAAGTTTGGGCTGAACTCGGCGGGTGGAAAGCCCGATCGAACTTCGCAACTTCACTGTCGCGCCGAGGGTTGGGGTTGGGGCATCCCGAGTTCGTTCAGTCGCATGCCGATTAGGTGCAGCGGCTTCTGCCGCCTTAGTCGTTGGTAATAGCCTTTTGTGTTACCGGGAAACCTGCCTGGTGACCTTTGTTCGGCCACCGTGCGCGCACGACAACCGGTTGCATGGGCAATGCCCAGAGCAGGGCGTTTCGACCAGAGCAGGTCATTGCGGGACCGAGCGGGCGAGCGTTGCAACCGTCGCAAGCCATAGCCTGCGCGCAAGGTGCCACCCGTCGGAGTGTTCTATTTGTTGGAGCGCACGCCCGTGTGGGGGCTCCATCGGCCTGATCAGGCGCAGAGACGTGCAAGTGCGCCGTTCCGGAAGCTGTCCGGGATCAGTCAGAGGAACTGACAAGCTTGGCCGATCCCCGAAGGAACCAGACGAGTCTGAGGGTGCGACTCCGTCCGCGACAACCGTAGCTGCCGTGGATGCTAGCCGTTAATACACGTGCACCGCAGGCCTCTTTTTGCGGAAATCACGTTTGCTCAGCATCTTCTTGCGCGTGCAAGTGTCAGTGCTGAATCCGATACTACCTACTTTTCCAAATGAATGCGCAACGTCCTACGACCTAATCGCATCACCGGTGACTTTCCCAATGCCTCCAGGGAAATCGTCCGCCCCGTAAAGCGCTCATTGTTGACCAGAACGGCCCCTTCCGCGAGCTTGCGCGTCGCTTCGCTTGTCGAGGAGGCCAGGCCCGCAAGCTGCAGCAAGCGAGGCATCCGCAACGCGGCTTCCTGCCCGGAACCGTCCGCGCCAGGCGCAAAGAGGCCTTCGCTGGAGAGCGCTACCGACACCTCAGCGAGATCGGCCGCCGTACCGCGCTCCTGGAACTGCATCGCCCAGCTCTCCGCCGCGGCCTGCGCCTCGCCAGCAGAGTGAAACTCGCTCGTTATGCTGAGGGCCAGGTCCTTCTTGGCTTGCATCGGGTGCAGGATGCCGGACACGACCTGTTCCCGCATCTGGTCGATGGCACTCTGCGGCAGGTCGCTCAGAAAGATCCAATAGCGCCACATCAGCTCGTCCGAGATGGACATCAACTTGCCGTACATACTGGGCGCCGGCTCCTGAATCCCGATCGCGTTGTCGAGAGACTTGGACATCTTCTGCACGCCGTCCAGACCCTCCAGAATGGGGGTCATCAGGACGATCTGCGGCTTCTGGCCGAAGTGCCGCTGCAGATCGCGCCCGCGCATCAGGTTGAAGCGCTGATCCGTGCCGCCCAGTTCCAGATCGGCCTTAAGTGCCACGGAGTCGTAGCCCTGCACCATCGGGTAAAGCATCTCGTGCATGTGGATCGGCTGTTCGTCCTGAAAGCGCCTGTGGAACTCGTCCCGCTCCAGCATCTGGGACAACGTAAACTGCGCGGCAAGCCGTACCATGCCGTCGGCGCCGAAGGGCTCCATCCACTCGGAGTTGAAGCGCACCTCGGTTTTTTCCGGGTCAAGAATCTTGAACACCTGCTCCTGATAGGTTCTGGCATTGCCTTCCAGCTCGGCGCGTGTGAGGGGTTTGCGGGTCTGGTTCTTACCGGTCGGATCGCCAATAAGACCCGTGAAGTCGCCAATCAGAAAGATGACTTGATGGCCCAGCGCCTGAAAGTGCTTCAGCTTGCGCATCAGCACCGTATGGCCCAGGTGCAGATCGGGCGCGGTCGGGTCGAAGCCGGCTTTGATGCGTAAGGGAATCCCGGATTCACGGGACGCTTCCAGCCGGGCACGGAGCGCCTCCGGTCCCGACGAATCGGCAGGGGGAATCATCTCGGCCGCGCCCTTCAAAATCAGGTCAAGCTGCTGCTCGACAGGGGGAAAGGCAATGGGCAGGACGGCGGCGGGGCGATTGGCTTCAGAGGACATGCGGGCCTGCTCAGTATAGAAGTCTTCATAGATCTCGCCTTGGCCTGAGATCTTCAGAGCCGCAGCTCCAACACGATCGGTGTATGGTCTGAGGGTTTAGGCTGCGCCCGGGGCCCACGATCGATGGTGCAGCTGTGCAGCCTTGCAGCGGCTGGCGGCGACAGCAGAAAGTGATCAATGCGGATGCCGCGGTTGCGCTCAAAGGCTTCGCGGAAGTAGTCCCAATAGGTGAAATGGCCGCCTTCGCTCGGGTGCAGCGCACGAAACGCATCGGTATAGCCTGCGGAAAGCATGGCGCGGTACCGGGTACGGGGCTCGGGCTGGAATAGGGCGTCGCGCGTCCAATTCGCTGGTTTATCGCAGTCCAAGTCTTCGGGAATCACATTGAAGTCGCCGCCGATGACCGTTGGTGTCGCGTCTTCGAGCCAGCGGTCCATCTCCGCGCGCAGACGATCCATCCAGGCCAGCTTGTAGGTGAACTTCTCCGTACCGATCGGGTTGCCGTTTGGCAGATAGATGTTGACCACGCGAAGGGCTCCCGACGGGGAGTCGAGCACGGTCTCCAGGTAACGCGCATGGCTGTCGTTCTCGTCTCCGGGCAGCGTCGTGCTCACGGTCCTCAGCGGCACGCGGGAAAGAACAGCGACGCCGTTATAGGTCTTCTGCGTGACAGCGGTCGTTTGGTAGCCAAGCGCCTCAAAGCTGGCGCTGGGAAAGTCCAAACCCTTGAGCTCCTGCAGCAGGAGGACATCCGGGGACGCAGCCCGGAGCCAGGCGATAACGTGCTCCAGCCGTGCTTTCACGGAGTTCACATTCCAGCTGGCCAGACGCAAGGAGGTAGATTCGTTTCGGTCCACACGCATACGATGCGAAAGGGCGGGAAGGCCCGCCAAAGCCGTGCCAAGGAGAAGCGTAAGCATGCCCGAGCCAAGCCAGGCCCCCCGGAGTGGCGAGTCGAAGACCTGTGCCGCCTGCGGCCGGATCATGACCTGGCGGAAGCGCTGGGCCAAGAACTGGGACGAGGTAAAGTTCTGTTCCGACGCGTGCAGACGCAAGCGGGTGAGTGCCGTGGACCAGCGTCTGGAGTCTGAGATTCTTCGTTTGTTGCAGCTGCGTGGGGCAGACAAGACGATCTGCCCCAGTGAAGCGGCACGCGCCGTAGCCTCAGGAACAGAGGGTTCCGGGTGGGAAGCGTTGATGGAACCAGCGCGAGCTGCCGCACGGAGGCTCGTGGCCCGGGGGGAGATCGTCATCACCCAGCACGGCACCGTCGTTGATGCTTCCACAGCAAAGGGGCCTATCCGTTTGCGACTACGTTAAATCGCTGCACGAGGAGCAGCAGATTTCTGCGCGCGTCCTCTTGCAAGGGGAAGCTCCCTACGCTCTAAGCCTCCTATGGCCACCGCGAAGAAGACCGCAAGCAGGAAGACCGTCGCGAAAAGAGCGACCGCAAAGAAGACCGCAAAGAGGGCCGCAGGTGCGAAGAGCACCTCTGCAAGTCACAAGGAGACGCCTGCAAAGGCAAAGGGTAAAAAGGTGTCGCTGGTGCAGCAAAAGCGCTCTACCGGCGACGGTCCCGCATGCTGGCCGGGCTATGAGCGCGTTCCCGGCAAAGAGGCCGGCACCAAGGGCAGCTGCAAACCCAAACCCGATCAGACATCCGGTGAGCGCAAAGAAGACGCGCGTCAGGCAGCGGGCAGCAAACTGCGCAAGGCCGGGGGCAACAAGGCGCGTGCGAACCACACGCGTTGACCACCCGCATTCGCTCGATCCTCACGTACACTGCGCACCATGGATGCCGAGCGCGCCCGCTACTTTCTGCTTGGCCTGCCGCACGTAGCCGAGACGATGCAGTGGGGCGACAATCTCGTGTTCTGGGCGGGGGACAAGGCGATCGGCGGCAAGATGTTCGCGCTGTTGAACCTGGATGGCGAGCGCGGTCTGGTCATCTCGTTTGCCGCGGGACCTGAAGGCGCGGCGGAGCTTCGCGAGTGGGAGGGCTTCCGTCCCGCGCCCTACTTCGGGCGACTGCACTGGATAGCGGCCGAGCGTTGGGACCTGCTGCCCGCGCGGGAGTGGGAGCGCTTGCTGCAAGCGGCCCACGGCATCACCCTGGGGAATCTGCCTGCGCGAGTTCTGGCAACACTGCAACTGCCCGCGAAGGAGCGGGCTGCCCTGATCGCCGAGCGCAGAAGACTGCTCGCGCTGAAGGTGAAGGGGAAGAAAAACAGCCGCAGGAAAGCTGTCTAGTTCCGAAACTTTCGCACGCGATGCACCGCGCGCGAAGGCTGCTGTGACAGCTTAGACGGTGGGTCTGGCGTGCACGGTAAAGAGGCCTACGAAGTGTTCGCGGTAAGCGTAGATCAGGAAGATCTCAAGCAGGGCAGCCACGGCCGCGGCGGCGATCCCGTGCCCCCCGGCAAGCAGGACATGGAACAGCAGAGCGTTGAAGACAACGGGCCCGAGAATCACAAGGCCAAGCGGCGCCGTGCCCCCCAGCAGCACCAGCAAGCCGCCAATCACCTGGAGGCCGGAGACGAGGGTGAGCCAGCCGCTGCCCATCATCGACGCCATGAACTTGCCCGCCAGTGCATCTGGTGGAGGCGGCGCACCCATTGGAATGAAATGAAGAAAGCCGTTCAACCCAAAAACGACGAACAGCAAACCCAGCAGAACCCTGCAAACCAGAACAAGAATCTTCATGGACGAAACACCCCCAGCAAGATCGTGCGAACGGGCCCGGGCTTTTTCTGCCAGAAAAGCAGCATAGCAGGCCCCAGCGGCTAGGCTTTGTGGTCTGGCGTCTCCGGATTCATCTTAAGCAAGGGCAGGAAGGCCGGGAAGTACGCCGTAATCAGCACCAGTTCGAGCAACACGGCGACCAGGGCAAGCGCGGCGCCGTGCGGCCACAGCAGGGCGTGGTACAGAAGAATGTTCACCAGGATGGGCGCCAGCAGCGTGAGGGCCAAGGGTACAAATCGCTTCACCAGCAAAAGCAGGCCGGCTACGGTCATAAGGGCCCCCACAAAGGTCGTCCAGTGACTGGCGTGCATGATCGTAATCCAGGTCAGCGCATCCGGATTTTGCGGCGGAGGCATCTTCAGAAACCCCAGAATGTTGTTTAGCCCAAGGACAAAGAAAAGAAATCCCAACAGAAGGCGGCAGATCAAAACGACGGAACGCATAAGGGGACTCCTGAACTCGGGTGAACGCGAGCGTGCTTGGGCGATCGTGGTCGTTCCGCGCCGCTCCTGCTACAACGGATGCTGCTACAACGGGTAGATGAGCATTTTGGCACAGGGGAGCATGGGCGGGCTGTCTTTGTCGCTGCACGGCAAGGTCGCTCTGGTCACCGGAGGATCGCGCGGTATTGGCGCGGCAACGGTGCAGCTGCTGCGGCAAGCCGGCGCGCGGGTCGTCTTCAGCTACCGGAGCGCCGACGCCCAGGCACAGGCGTTGGTGGCCGCGTGCGGCGGGGAAGCGCACTGCCAGGCTTTGCGCCAGGAGCTCGCGCGCGCGGAGGACGGTGAAGCGCTGATCGCGGCGGCGTTGGCTGTCTTCGGCGCGCTCGACATTCTGGTCGTGAATCACGGCATCTGGCCTCCGCAGGACCAGCCTATCGGAACCATGAGCTCCACGCAGTGGCGGACCACCCTGGGCATCAATCTCGAGAGCGTGTTTGGCCTGGTGCGCGCCGGTGCACGGCAGATGCTTGAAGCGCCCACCCCGGACGGAGCCTTATCTCAACGCGGCCCTGGAGTGCGTGGCCATATCGTTCTGGTGGCCTCCACCGCGGCGCAGCGGGGCGAAGCCTTCCATGCGGATTACGCCGCCAGCAAGGGCGCGTTGGTCAGCCTCACCAAGAGCCTGTCCAGCGAATTGGCTCCGCAAGGCATCTTGTGCAACTGCGTTGCCCCTGGCTGGGTGCGCACCGAGATGTCCGCCGGAACTTTGAGCCACCCGGAGACGTCCAAGACAGCATTGAGCCTCATCCCGCTGGGGCGTGCGGCGGATCCTGAGGAGATTGCCGGTCCGATTGTGTTTCTATGCACCCCTTGGGCGGGCTTCATTTCCGGCGAAATTTTGAATGTAAACGGTGGCGCTGTGCTCGTTGGCTGAGCGATGCGTCCAAATGGGTGTGAGTGTATGCAGGTCGATCGAAGACTGAAGCGGCACATCGCGATCTCGCTGGTGGCCGTCTTTTGTGTTGTGCTCAGGCTCCAGGCGCAGGTGGCTCCGCCTGCACCATCCCCGGCCACGCCCAATGCGGAGCAGGCGCAAGCGCGCAGGCTGCTTCAGCAGATGGTCGACGCGCTTGGGGGCGACAAATGGCTGCATCGCGCGACCGAGCGCATTGAAGGCAAGAGTGCGACCTTTTACAAGAGCGCGCCCAACCCGTATGAGATTCAGTACGAGCAGTATCGGCGCCTCGAACCCTTTGGCGAGCGCATCGTGATTGTCTCCAAAATGGGAGTCTTCATCCCTACCAGCAAGCGGGACATTGTGGAGGTATGGACCCCGGACAACGGGTATGAGGTCACGTATCGGGGCAGCAAGGAACTACCTAAGGCCGACGTTGAAGACTTCCAGCGGCGCCGTCGCCACACGCTCGATGTCGTTATGCGGGACTGGCTCAAGCGTCCGGACACGCTTGTCACCTACGAAGGCTCGTCCATGGAGGAACGCCGGCTGGTGGACAAGGTCAGCATTCTGAACGCCGAGAACGACGCGGTAACGCTGGCCCTGGATCAAGAGACACACCTGCCCCGCAGCCGCTCGTTTCAATGGCGCGACCCACTCTACAAGGACTTCAACACCGATATCGAACGTTATGACAACTGGCAGCCGCAGGAAGGAATCATGACGGCAATGACCCTCACGCGGTATCGAAACGGAGACATGGTCAGCCAGCACTTCCTGTCGAAGGTCCAGTATGGCCTGCAGTTCTCGCCGGATTTGTTTAACCCCGATCGTGCCCTCAACAAGAAGTAAGCCCGGCTGGTATTCTGGGCGACGCTATGAGTGAAAACCAGACTGCCGCCGCGATTGAGGAGAAGCCATCGTCCGCGGAAGGCGCCCTAGCGCGGAAACAGACGCTCAATATCACCGAGATCATGGCGATCCTTCCGCATCGCTACCCCTTTCTGCTGATTGATCGCGTGATCGAGATGGAGCCAAAGCAGCGCATTGTGGCGATCAAGAACGTGACCGCCAATGAGCCGCAGTTCACCGGGCACTTTCCAGACTTCCCCATCATGCCCGCCGTCATGACGGTCGAAGCCATGGCGCAGGCAGGCGGCGCCTTGCTGCTGACCGAGGTGCCCGATCGCGAGAGCAAGCTTATGGTGTTCACGGCAATCGACAAGGCGACGTTCCGCCGACAGATCGTTCCCGGAGATCAGGTGCGGATCGAGGTCACCGTGCTCAATTGGCGATCGCGTGCGGTCAAAATGCAGGGCACGTGCACGGTCGACGGTGCTGTTGCGGCAGAAGCGGTAATCACGTGCATGCTGGTGCCGCGCCCGCAGAAGACCGGGTCTATCGCAAGCGAGCGGCCTACCGAACAAGCCGCGCAGTAGGGCAAAGGTGGCCAGCGTGCACGACAACATGGCAGGCTCGAACATTCACCCGCTGGCCGTGGTGGCCAGCGGCGCCGTGGTGCCTGCTACCTGTAGCGTCGGGCCCTTCTGCACCGTCGGGCCGCTTGTGGTCCTCGGCGAAAGCTGCACGCTGGTTTCGCATGTGGTGCTCGAGGGTGCCACCACACTCGCCGACTGCGTCACGGTGCATCCGTTTGCGGCCGTCGGCATCAGCCCACAGGACCTGAAGTACCAGGGCGAACCTACAAGGTGCGAGATTGGTCCCCGCACGGTGATTCGCGAATCTGTGACGATTTCGCGCGGCACCACGGGCGGTGGCGGCACAACCCGCATCGGTCGCGACTGCCTCATCATGGCCTACGCTCACATCGGGCACGACTCGCAGATCGGCGACGGCGTCATCCTGGCGAACGGCGCCACGCTCGCCGGGCATGTCACCGTCGAGGACTTCGCCGTCGTGGGCGCGCTGAATCCGGTGCACCAGTACTGCACCATCGGCCGTTATGCCTACATCGGCGGCGGCACGACCATCACACAGGACGTGTTGCCGTACTCATTGACCAGCGTTCGGCGGGAAAATCGTGCGTTCGGCCTGAACAGGATTGGGCTGGAACGTCGCGGCTTCACTCCCGACGAGATCAAGCAGCTGCGCGAGGCCTACCGGCTTTTGCAGGTCTCACATCTGAACACCACGCAGGCTCTCGAAGCGATCCGCGCAAAGATCGAGGCTGGTGACTTTGGCGAACGCGTGGCGTACCTCACGGAGTTCATCGCGAGGAGCGAACGCGGGGTGATTAAGTAGCTCGCGATGAACGCAGACGCTCAACTCGGTTTGATCGCCGGCAACGGGCGGTTCCCCTTTCTGCTGCTGGAGGCCGCGCGGGCAAAGGGCCTGCGTGTGGTGGTGGCCGCAATTAAGGAGGAAACAGATCCCGCCATGGACGAGCGCGCCGCGGCTGACTCCGCAGGCGTGAGTGTTCACTGGCTTTCGCTTGGCGAACTGTCTCGGCTGATCGACCTCTTTCAGCGGGAAGGCGTCACCCAAGCGGTCATGGCGGGGCAAGTCAAGCACAAACAGATCTTTTCCAGCATCCGCCCTGATTGGCGTTTGGCGAAACTGCTGCTCAACCTACGCACGCGCAGCACGGACAGGCTGCTGGGCGCCGTGGCCAAGGTGCTCGAAGACGAAGGCATCACCTTGATCTCGTCCACAGCCTTTCTGGAGCCGATGCTTGCGCCCGAAGGCGTCCTGACGGCGCGCGCACCCAGCGAGGCAGAGCGCGAGGACATCCGCTATGGGCTGGAGGTTGCGCGCGGCCTCGCGGGCTTCGATCTCGGACAAACGGTCGTCGTGGCTGCCGGTGCCTGCGTGGCAGTCGAGGCCATGGAGGGCACCGACGCCACAATCGCCCGGGCCGGCGACCTGATGCGCACGCTGGAAGCAGAGGCGAGCACATTGGCACGGCAACTCACTGTCGTTAAGGTCGCCAAACCCAAACAGGATCTGCGCTTTGATGTTCCTGTCGCCGGGGTGCCGACAGTGCGGGCCATGCTGGGGGCAGGCGCTACCTGCTTGTGCGTTGAGGCAGATCGAACCCTGCTCTTCGATCGCGCGTCCATGCTCGAGGAAGCGAATGCTGCGAACCTCGCCATCGTCGCAGTCCAGCGAGCGTAGCCTCAATCTCGGGGCACACCGGCCGCGTCTCAGCCTGCGCGCGTCTCCACGAGGCTTGCCTAAAAAGGGCAAAAGGCCGCATCCGCTGGCGAGCCGCGCGCGTACACTGGGCATGCTCTCGAAAAGGAGTCCTGCATGCACGTCAACATCCTGCGTCGCCACGTCCGCTGCACTCTCGGTACGCTGCTTTTAGCTGGTGCCTTTGCGGGCGCCGCTTCCGCGGCGGATATGCCGCCGGTCGGTGCCGCTGCCCCAAACTTCACCCTACCGTCCCAGGAAAATGCGCCAATCAGCCTTGCCGACTATAAAGGCAAGTGGGTGGTCCTGTACTTTTACCCGAAGGATCAGACACAGGGCTGCTCCCTGGAGGCGCACAACTTTCAGCGGGATCTGCCCAAGTACCAGGCGGTCAATGCCGTGGTGCTTGGCGTCTCCACCGACACGGTGGACAGCCACAAAGCTTGGTGCACCAAAGACTCATTCACGTTCAAAATGCTGGCTGATCCCAACCACAAAGCCATCGACGCCTATGGTGTTCCCGTACGCAGCGTCAACATGAATGGCACACCGGTAAGCATCGCGATGCGCGATACCTTTCTTATCTCGCCCGAAGGCAAGATTGTGAAGGTGTGGGAGGTAAAAGACATCGCCAACCATAGCGCTGAGGTATTAACGGCCATCCAGGCTATGAAGTAGAACACGATGCTGCTTAGATAACGCCCGCGCCACCGGTGCGGGCGTTTTCCTTGGCATGACGAACTCTGGCTTACTTGGTCGACTTCGACGCTGTCTTTTTCGCCGTCGACTTCTTCGCGGCGATCTTCTTCACTGCTGTTTTCTTTGCCGGGCTCTTCTTCGCCACGGTCTTCTTTACGGCGGTTTTTTTCACCGCGGCCTTCTTTGCCGTGCTCTTCTTTGCCGTGGACTTCGTTTCGGCTGCCTTTTTCGTTGCCAAGGTCGTACCTCTCGATGGAATTTGTTTGCTGCCGCTGCCCTTCTTGCTCGCTGTCTTTTTAGAGACAGCACCTCCCCGCGTTGTCCTTGCGGACGCGGCGGCGGAACCTGAAATCTTCTTCGCTACGCGCTTGGTCGGCGCGGCTTTCTTTGGCGAAGCCTTGGTCGGCGCAAACCTCTTCGCCGCAACCTTCTTGCCTGCTGTCTTTTTGGTTTCGGCTGTCTTGCTTGCAATGCGCTTGGCCGGCGATCTTTGCGTCGAGCCCTTCTTTACGGATGTCGTTTTTGCCACGGTCTTCTTTCCTGGAGAACTTGTCTTACGGGCCCTTGCCTCATCCGCCGAACCCCGCAATGCCTCACCCACACTGGGGAGCGCTTCATCCCGCTGGGGCAAACGCGAAAGCGT
>CAXUIF010000036.1:0-19339 GCA_964250995.1 uncultured Acidobacteriaceae bacterium | reverse complement strand
AACTTCTCCTCTGGCGCCAATCTTGTGCCGTTGCTCCAGGCGATGCAGTCAGGCGCGTGGGATCAGGTCCAAAGGATGGTCGCGCAGTTCCAGGCGATGACGCAGGCCGTCAAGTTCTGCTCGCGGCCCGTGGTGACGGCCGCTGCAGGCTTCTGCCTCGGCGGCGGCTGCGAGGTCGCGCTGCATGCGGCGTTCCGGCAGGCGCACCTTGAGTTGTACACGGGCCTTGTGGAGGCCGGTGTCGGCCTGATCCCAGGCGGCGGCGGGTGCAAGGAGATGACGCTGCGCGCGACCGCGAACGCGATGGCCGTCAAGCCGGATGCGCGGGGCGACTCCGCTGAGGTTGCGGAAACCCTGCGCACGGCGTTTGAGACGCTGGCCATGGCCAAAGTGTCGGGTTCTGCCGTCGAAGCCCGCGATCTTGGGCTGCTTGAGGGCACGGATGCAATCAGCATGAATCGTGACCGCCTGCTGTATGACGCGAAACAGCAGGCCGTGCGGCTGGCGAGCGCGGGCTACCATGCGCCGCGGCCGCGGACTGACATCCCTGCTCCGGGCAGCAGTGTCTTCGCGACGTTGAAGCTCTCGGTGTACCTCATGCGAGAGGCCGAATACATCAGTGATCACGACGCGCGGATCGCGACGCACCTGGCGCACACACTCACCGGGGGCGACCTCAACCCGGGCACGCCTTTGTCCGAGCAACATCTGCTCGATCTGGAGCGCGAGGCGTTTCTGTCCTTGTGCGGCGAGCAGAAAACACAGGATCGCATGGAGTTCATGTTGAAGACCGGCAAGCCGCTTCGAAATTAGAAACTGGGACGAGGGCGCGCTTCCAATCAGGAAAGCGGAGAAGCCATCAGGAAGCGGAGAAGGATACGCAGTATGCCAGAAGCTGTTGTAGTCAGCGCCGTAAGAACACCCGTCGGCAAAGCGCCCAAGGGCACGCTGCGCTTTACGCGTCCGGACGATCTGGGGGCCATCGTCGTAAAGGAGGCCGTAGCCCGTGTGCCGGGGCTTGATCTCAGAGAGATTGAAGACGTCATTATCGGCTGCGCGATGCCGGAGGCGGAGCAGGGCGGCAACGTGGCTCGCCTGATCGCGTTGCGCGCCGGCCTGCCTATCGAGACAGCGGCGATGACGGTGAACCGCTTTTGTGCATCCGGCCTGCAGACGATCGCTCTGGCCGCCGAGCGCATTCGCTGTGGCAGCGGTGACGTTCTTGTCGCCGGGGGCACAGAGTCTATGTCCTTTCTTCCCTTCAGCGGCAACAAGGTCACGACGAATCCGTGGCTGGTGGACAATCACCCTGCTGCATATATGTCCATGGGCCTCACGGCCGAGCGCGTGGCCAAGCACTACGGCATTACGCGCGAGGAGGCGGACCAGTTCGCACTGGCCAGCCACGGGAAGGCGCTGCGCGCCGTGGAAGAGGGGCGCTTTGACGATGAGATCGTTCCCGTACCGGTCACAACGACCACGGTAGAGGCGGACGGCACGACCACCAACCGCGAGACCGTCTTCAAAGCCGACGAGGGCCCACGGGCGGATACGTCGCTTGCTGCGCTTGCAAAACTGCGCGCCGTGTTTCACGCCAAGGGCGTAGTCACCGCCGGCAACAGCTCGCAAACTTCGGACGGCGCGGCCGCGGCGGTGATCCTGTCGGAGACCAAAGCCAAGGAGATCGGGGCCGCGCCGCTGCTGCGGTTTGTGTCCTTCGCCTACTCTGGCTGCCTGCCGGAGGAGATGGGCATCGGCCCGATCTATGCCATTCCAAAGGTGCTCAAGATGGCGGGGCTCTCGCTGGACGACATCGAGGTGATCGAGCTCAATGAGGCCTTCGCGGCGCAGTCGCTCGCCGTGCTCAAGGTGCTTGGCATCGCGCAGGAGAAGGTCAACGTGAATGGCGGGGCGATCGCGCTCGGCCATCCCCTGGGCTGCTCCGGTGCAAAGCTGACGGCCACCCTGTGCCGTGAGATGAAACGCCGAAGAGCCAGGTACGGCATGGTGACCATGTGCGTGGGCGGTGGCCAGGGTGCCGCGGGCATCTTCGAAAATCTTCAGAACTAGCAAGCAGCTCAAGGAGAGAGTGACATGATCGCTGAGATGGAAATGAGCACGGTGAAGCGCGTGAGAGGCGGCGGCTTTCTTCTGGAGGACCTGACCCCACAGGACATCTTTACCGTGGAAGACCTTTCCCCCGAGCAGGTGCAAATCGCCGAGATGACGCGCCAGTTTGCGGAAGAAAAGATTCTCACGCAGGTCGAGGCAATTGAGAGCAAGCAGTACGACGTAAGCCGGCGCCTGATGCGTGAACTGGGCGACCTCGGCCTGCTCAGCGTCGATGTGCCGGAAGAGTATGGCGGCCTGGACCTGGAGAAGGTGACCTCGGCGCTGGTGTCGCAACATATCAGCGTGTTGGGCAGCTTCGCCGTTACGTTCAGTGCGCATGTCAGCATCGGGACCTTGCCGCTCATCTGGTACGGCACCACGGCGCAGAAGGCGAAGTATCTGCCGCAGCTCGCCAGCGGTGAGTGGATCGCGGCGTACGCGCTTTCGGAGAGCTCCGCGGGCTCGGACGCCATGAACATTCGCGCCAAAGCCACCCTGACCGAAGACGGCAAGCACTACTTGCTAAATGGCGAAAAGATGTGGATATCCAACGCAGGTTTTGCGGACCTCTTCACCATCTTTGCCAAGATCGATGGGGAGAAGTTCTCCGCTTTCCTGGTCGAGAAAGGGACGGAAGGTCTCACCATCGGGCCCGAAGAACACAAGCTGGGCATCCGCGGGTCGTCTACGTGCCCGCTCATTCTGACCGACTGCAAGATCCCCGTAGACAACCTGCTCGGCCAGGCAGGCAAGGGTCACCAGATTGCTTTCAACATCCTCAACGTTGGTCGCTACAAGCTTGCCGCCATTGCGGTCGGCGAGTCGCGCTTTGCCTTCCGCGACGGCATCCGGTATGCGAAGGATCGCGTCGGCTTCAACAAGCCGGTGACGGAGTTCGGCCTGGTGCAGGAGAAGATCGCCGCCTGCGCCTCCAGCATCTACGCGCTCGAAGCGGCGGTGTATCGGGTGATCGGCTCGATCGACGTCGCGCTCGCGGAGCTGGACAAGCACTCGCCAAGCTACACGCAAGAGGTGCAAAAGCGTATTGAAGAGTTCGCGATGGAGTGCTCCATCCTGAAGTTCTTCGGCTCCGAGGTATTGGACCGCCTCGTCAGCCAAATGCTGCAGCTCCATGGGGGCTACGGCTATGTGGAGGAGTTTTCTGCAGAGCGGCACTACCGCGATGCCCGCATCAACATGATCTTTGAAGGCACCAACGAGATCAATCGCCTGATCACGACAAGCTGGCTGATGAAGCGTGCGGCCGCAGGTACGCTGCCCCTGGCGGCGGCGACCCAAGACCTGATGATTGAGCTGGCGTCCGGGCAGGTGGCCGTCGCCGAAACTGACGGCCCGCTGGGTGACGTACGCGATCTGGTGATGCGCGTAAAGAAGACGGCCCTGTTGTGCACCGGGCTAGCGTCGCAGCGCTTCGGCGCCAAAGAGCTTGCCGAGCAGCAGGAGGTGATGGGGGCCCTGGCGGACATCTTCGCCGAGGTACTCGTTCTGGAGTCTGCTGTGTTGAGGACAGAGAAGATGGCCGGCGCCAGTCCTCTTGCCGAAAAGCTCTGCCGTTACTACGCCGGTGCACGGTCACTGCACGTCGTGCATCGCGCCGCAGAGCGCGTGCTTGGGGCCGTGGCGGATGGAGAGCAACGGCACAAGCAAACCGCGATCGTACGCGAGCTTCTGCGCTACCAGCCGGCAAACACGATCGCTCTTGGCCGTGACATCTCTGTTGCCATGGTGAAGGCCGGTCAGTACACCCTGCAGGCGTAAGCGTGCTTTCCGAGTCGCGGCGGACGAAAGGTGCTTCGTCCGGGGCGTTCAGGATGACAAGGCGTAGCAGAAGATTGGGCGCAGAGAGCCTACCCGAGCAGCTGCTTGGCTATCGTGGCCAGCTGCATGTTGGAGGTGCCCTCGTAGATGCGGCCGATCTTGGCGTCGCGGTAGAGCTTCTCCACGGGGTAGTCCTTGACGAAGCCATAGCCGCCAAAGAGCTCGACGCACTCACTGGCCACGCGCTCGGCTACCTGCGAAACGAAGTATTTTGTCATGGCGGCCTCTTTGGCATACGGCAGCCCTGCCGACTTACGCCGCGCCGCGTCGTAGACCATGAGCCGGCACGCCTCGATCTCCGTGGCCATCTTGGCCAGGGAAAACTGCACCGCCTGGAACTGCGCCACGGGCCGGCCGAACTGACGCCGTTCCTGGGTGTACTTGGCCGCATGCTCCCAAGCGCCGCTCGCGAGTCCGAGCATCTGGGCCGCGATGCCGATGCGCCCTTCGTTCAGCGTTTCTATTGCGATCTTGTAGCCCTTGCCAATCTCTCCCAACACGTTGGCCGCGGGTACATGGCAGTCCTGAAGCAACAGTTCACAGGTGGAGGAGGCGCGGATGCCAAGCTTATCCTCCTTCTTGCCCACGGTGAAGCCGGCCATCTCCCGCTCCACAAGAAAGGCCGTTATACCTTTATACCCAAGGCTCGGATCGATGGTGGCGAACACAAGGAAGAGCCCGGATTCAGCGGCATTCGAGATCCAAAGCTTGCTTCCATTGAGGATGAAGTCCTCGCCATCAGATCGGGCCGTGGTTGCGAGCGCAAACGCGTCCGATCCGGAACTGGCCTCGCTCAACGCATAGGAGCAGATCAGGTCGGTAGCCACGAGCGGCAGATACTTCACCTTCTGCGCCTCGCTTCCCCAGCGGAGCAGCGCATTCACCGTCAGCGTGTTCTGGACATCCACCATCACGGCCACTGCAGGATCCACCGCAGCGATCTCTTCAATGGCGAGAATCGCGCTGAAAAACGACGCCCCTACACCGCCATATTGCTCCGGCACCTCCATGCCCATCCAACCCTGGTCAAAGAGCTGGCGGATCAGAGCGGGGCTCATCTTCTGCGCCTCATCCATCTCTCGCACGAGGGGCGCAATCTGTCTGCGGGCAAACTTCCGCACGGAGTCACGCAGCAGCTGTTCCTCTGGAGCGAGTTGCGAGAGCGGTGTTTGCGTGGATCCTTCGACCTGGTCCAGTGTGGTCATGTTGCGCCCCTCCAGCTGTGCTTGCGCCTTTATTCTACCGCACGGTAAATTAGAGGCCCGGTATTAGATTGCTTGTGTTGCGGTCTGCGGGGTTGCTGTTCGCAACCGGAGTGAGCAGCAAGTCCTGGTGGATCGAAGGTGCGACAGGTGCGGATGCTGACTGTGGTGCGACAGGTGCTTTGGGGCATGGTGCGATCAACAAGGACGCAGACGCCCCTATCTTCAAGGAGGCCGACTACGGCATCATTGGAGACGTGCAGGAGATTGTGCCTGCCCTGATTCGCGCGCTGCAGCGCAAACCCTGACCTTCTCCCCCGCGAACAGCCGGACGGCCCTATGCTCCCACCCTTCCAAAAAGTTCTCTTCGCCCTCTTCGCCGTAATCACGGGAGCCCTGGGCCTCCACGGTTTTTACCGCCTGTACCGGCGCATCGCCCGTGGCCGCAGCGACACCGACGCCCGTTGGAACCAGCTTCCGCGGCGCATCGCGTATGCCCTGGTCACCACGCTGACCCAGAGTCGCACGTTTCGCAAGCGACCTTGGGTCAGCTTCTTCCATTCACTGATCTTCTACGGCTTCACGTTCTATTTGCTTGTGAACCTGGTCGACGCCGTGGACGGCTACGTCCCGCTTTCGTTCGCCTCGCTCGGCCTTTTCGGCAACCTCTACGTCCTGCTCGCGGACATCCTGAGCGCCCTTGTACTCGTGGGTGTCCTCGCTTTGGTGCTTCGGCGTTTTCTGCTCCCCAGCCGGCGCGACTTTCGCTTTAACGAGCGCACGCTGTTGCACAAGGAGGTAAAGCAGCAATCCATCACGGTCGATTCGGTGATCGTGTCGGCCTTCATTCTGTTTCATGTCGGCAGCCGCGCCATCGGTGCAGGCGCGAAGCTCGCCCTTGAGGGCCCGGATCGCTTTGCCCCGTTTGCCACACTGCTTTCGCACTTGTTTACGCCTGCAAACGCGCTGGCGTGGCGCATCTTCGGCTATTGGGGGGCGCTCGGCAGCGTGCTGGCCTTCCTCAGCTACTTCCCTTACTCCAAGCACGTGCACATCTTTATGGCGCCGGCCAAGTATCTGGTGCACAGGGATGTCGCCTCCGGCGTGCTGCCCGCCATGGAGCTTAGCCTCGAGGACGAAGAGCCCCAACTCGGCGCCAAACATCTGGAGGACCTCGCTTGGCCAAGGTTGCTGGATGCGTACGCCTGCATCCAGTGCAACCGATGCCAGGACGTGTGTCCTGCGACTGCGACAGGCAAGGCCCTGAGCCCGTCCGCGCTGGAGATCAACAAGCGCATGGAGTTGAACGAGCTTAGCAAGCGGCAGCCTTCGTTCGAACAGGGTATGGCAAGCCCCAATCCGCTGCTGTCCTTCGCCCTTTCGTCTGAGGCGGCCTGGGCGTGCACCACCTGTGGAGCCTGCGTCGACGTTTGCCCCGTGGGCGATGAGCCGATGCTCGACATCATCGACATCCGCCGCCACCAGGTGATGGTCGAAGGCGAGTTTCCTGCGCAGTTGCAAACGGCATTCCGAGGCATGGAACGTGCAAAGAACCCGTGGGGCCTGAGTCACGAAAAGCGCATGGACTGGGCCAGCGGCCTGCAGGTGAAGACAACGGACGAAAACCCCGAGCCGGACGTGCTCTTTTGGGTGGGCTGCGCCGCGAGCTACGATCCGCAATCGCAAAAGACCGCGCGGGCTTTTGTGCGGTTGCTGAACCACGCAAAGGTTGATTTCGCGGTGCTGGGCAAGCGCGAGTGCTGCACCGGCGACAGTGCGCGCCGTGCCGGCAACGAGTATCTGTATCGTCAGCTCGCCGATGAGAATGTTGCCACACTGAACCAGATCAAGCCCAAGCTGGTAGTGGCGACCTGTCCGCACTGCCTGAACGCGGTCGGGAAAGAGTACAAGCAGCTCGGCGGGGACTATAAGGTCGTTCACCACACGGAGTATCTGGAGACGCTTGTAGCGGCCGGAAGACTGAAGGCTGAAGTCTCGGCCGCCACTGTGGCCTACCATGACCCCTGCTATCTTGGCCGGCACAACGGGGTATACGAAGCACCGCGAAACGTTCTAAACATCCTCAGCAATGACAGGGTGGAACTGCCGCGAAACCGTGAAAACTCCTTCTGCTGCGGCGCCGGCGGAGCCCAGTTCTGGAAGGAAGAGGAGCCCGGCTCGGAGCGCATCGCGGGCAACCGGCTGCGCGAGGTAGAGCAAAGTCTTGCCGGTGCGCAAGACAAAGTGCTCGCCGTGGGCTGTCCGTTCTGCAAGAGTATGTTCGACAGTACGCCAGGTGCCGAGGGCGCCGCGCCGGTGGCCGTGCGCGATGTCGCGGAGTTGCTCTGGGAGGGTGTGCAGCGGCACGCACCGGAGCTGCGAGACACGCAGCCCGTGCCGGCACCACAACCCCCGCAGGCCGTGGCGGCTATGGCCGTCGCTCCGTCGCCCGGCCCCGCTGCAGACGAGCAACCAGCGAAGAGGGTGCCGCTTGCGGCGGCTGCGGCGGAGGTGCCTCCCGTGGCGGCCGCCTCGGCTGCGCCGCCACGAAAAGCCTGGGCACCGAAGCGCGCCGCTGCTCAGGAGACCGCGAGCCCGGCAGCACGCACGGAAGAGAGCGCAACGGAAAGCTCAATGCCCGCTGCCGACTCGGTGGCGAACGATCCGCCTGTACTCGAAGCGAAGGCGGCCCCTCGCAAAGCCTGGGTGCCCAAGTCGGCCGCTGCCGCCCAGGCAGCACCCGCCGCTGCGGAGGTGGCCGCCACCGGGGAGAGTTCCCCGGCTCAGGCGGAGCCTGCCGGGCCCGCCCCCGCGGAGAGCCACAGGGAGCCGGCAGCGCGCAAGCCGTGGGTGCCGAAGTCAGCCAAGGCGAACCCGTCCGACCCGGAAACGCACTGACGATGCACCCGCTAGCCGAGGACACCGCCGCCGTTCTTGTGCGCACCGCAGGTGCGTGCGGCCGGCTTACCCTCAACCGTCCAGGCGCGATCAATGCCCTGACCACCGGGATGGTTGCGACGATATACGGCGCGCTGCTTGTGTGGGCGAACGACCCGTCCGTTCACTTCGTGGTCCTGGACGGTGTGGGCGAGCGTGGCTTGTGTGCCGGCGGCGACGTGCGGGCGTTGTACAGGGAGATCAAGGCAGGCCGGCCGGAGGTGGCCGATGCTTTCTTTCGGCAGGAATACCGCCTCAACTTCCTGATTGCCACTTATCCCAAGCCGTTCGTCGCGTTGATGGACGGCGTCGTCATGGGCGGTGGCATTGGCATCTCGGCGCATGGATCGCATCGCATCGTGACGGAGCGTTCCACGCTGGCCATGCCCGAGACGGCGATCGGATTCGTGCCGGATGTGGGGGGAACGCACCTTCTCGGGACCATGGCCGGCGAGTTCGGCACCTACCTTGGACTTACGGGGGCTCGCGTCGGCGCCGCCGATGCGATTGCCTGCGGTCTCGCCGACATGATGGTAACCAGCGCGGAGCTGCCGCGGCTGATGGCGGACCTGGAAGCCAGCACGGGGGCCGCTGCGATGGAGGACTGCCTTCACAGCTACAGGGTGCGACCTTCGTCGGACGGCTCCATCCTGAAGCAGGCCTGGATCGGGGAGTGCTTCGCCGCAGAGACCGTGGAGCAGATCTTTGCTGCGCTGGCGGCGCACCCAGACACGGAGGCCCAGCGGGTGCGTCAGCAGATGGGCAAGATGTCACCCACTTCGCTCAAGATCACGCTGCAGACCTTGCGAAACGGACGCAAACGCAACAACCTGGCGTCCTGCCTGGAGCAGGAGTACCGGATCGCCCTCATACGTACCAAAGAGCCTGACTTCACGGAAGGCGTCCGGGCTGCCCTTGTCGATAAAGACCGCACACCCAAGTGGCAACCGGCGACGCTGGAAGAGGTCTCGCCGGAGGATGTCTCGAGGTACTTTACTGACGAGCACGCAGCGAAGCTGGATCTGCAGAGCCCCTGACAAGCTCGGCTCCACGTCTCGATCCCGCGCCCCAAGCATTCCGGACGACGCTCTTGAATCCCCCCAAGCGGCGACGTTGACGACGCATTCCCAGGCGCATTCCCAATCGGTTACTATGGGGCCGCTACCAGTTGACCGCAAGGTCAGATAGTTTGCCCGCGGTCCGCGTTGTCCCAGCTTTTTGCACGACGGAGTTCTTGATGAGTGAACATGTGGATGTACTGATCGTAGGCGCAGGACTCTCAGGCATCGCGGCGGCGTACCACCTGCAGGTGCGCTGCCCAAAGAAGAGCTACCTCATCCTGGAAGGACGCGAAAGCCTGGGAGGCACATGGGATCTCTTTCGCTACCCGGGCGTTCGCTCCGACTCCGACATGCACACCATGGGCTTTTCCTTCCGGCCATGGACGGAGGACAGAGCGATCGCTTCGGGCGCGTCCATTCTGAACTACTTGAAGGAGACGGCGGCAGAATACGGGATCGACCGTCATATTCGTTACAGCCAAAAGGTGTCGGAAGTACGCTGGTCCTCGGAGCAGGCACACTGGACCGTGGAGGTGGAACACGGCGCATCCGGTGAGCGTACCAGCTTCACCTGCTCGTTCCTGTTCATGTGCACGGGCTACTACAACTACACGCGAGGCTACTCGCCGGAGTTCCCCGGACTCGAGCAGTTCGGCGGTCAGGTCCTTCATCCACAGCACTGGCCGGAGAACCTTGACTATGCCGGCAAGCAAGTGGTCATCATCGGCAGCGGGGCGACCGCCGTCACGCTGGTGCCGTCCATGGCGAACACTGCGGGCCATGTGACCATGCTGCAGCGATCGCCCACGTACATCATCGCGCGGCCCGGCGCGGATCCGATGATCCCCAAGCTGAAACGCTGGTTGCCGGCAAAGTGGGCTTCCAAGGTCGCACGTTTCAAGAACATTGCTATGGGCATGTACATCTACAAGATGTCGCGGACGAAGCCCGACAAGCTCAGCGCAGCCATCATCGCGGGCGCGCAAAAGCATCTCGGCCCGGAGTACGACGTGGCGACCCACTTCACGCCGCGCTACAAACCATGGGACCAGCGGCTGTGCCTGGTGCCCGACGGTGATCTCTTCGAGTCCATCCGCAAGGGCCAGGCCTCGATCGTGACGGACACCATCGAGCGCTTTACGGAGCACGGCATCCAGCTCGCATCGGGCAGGGAACTGCTTGCGGACATTGTTGTCACGGCCACAGGTCTCAAGCTGCAACTGCTGAGCAACATCGCCATCGTTGTGGATGGCGAACCCATTGAGCTGTCCAAAACCTTCAACTACCGAGGCACGATGTTCAGCGGTATACCCAACTTCGCGCTCACCATCGGGTATACGAACGCGTCCTGGACCTTGAAAGCGGAGCTCACAAGCCGGTACGTCTGCCGCATTCTCAACTATATGGACCGGCGCGGTTTGCGCATGGCCGTACCGCGCGTCACAGGCAGCATCGGCGAGAAGCCTCTGATGGCCCTCTCGGCCGGGTACATTCAGCGCGAGATCGACACCTTGCCCAAACAGGGGCTCGCCAAGCCCTGGACGCTGCGACAGAATTACCCACGGGACATCGTGGATTTGCGCTACGGAAAGCTGGAAGACGGCGCTCTGCAATTTTCGCGATGACGCCCTGTTCGTGGTTGCTTTAGCAGAGCCAAGGACGAGGCCTGAAAAGGTGCAACGCCCCTGGAACAAGATTACAGATGACAGCCCTCGATGCTCGCGCGTATCTTACCGCCTGGCAAGTAAATTAACTCGACGTTGCTCTCGAGGGGGATGCCAAAACCAACCATGGTGTGTGCCAAGGCAACGCGCGAGATCTTCAGAGATGGCGATCCTTCAACGGATCGCTTGCAGGCAGGCCCCTTCTGCCAAGGTAAAGTGCAGGCCGGCTCGCGGTTGACCGGGAACAGCCCAGGTTTTCCTACATTGCGCAACAGCGAAGAGGTCAGATGACATATGGACGTACAAAAGTCTAGTGTGAACTTTGAGGGTAAAGCGGGGACACAAAGGGCCGTGCGGCGTCTGAGGGGTGGCTTAAGCCGGTGGGTACGTGGCGCAATCGTTGCGAGCCTCGCAATCGTTGCGAGCCTTTGGAGTCTTCCCTGCCTGCAAGCTCAAAGTGGCTACTCGACCGGGACTGTCCGCGGCACGGTCACCGACGCCCAGGGCGCGCTGGTCGCCAACGCGCAGATCACCATCACGGAAACGGCGAAGGGCACCACGCGTACCGTAATAACGAACGCGGAGGGGATCTATCAGGCGCCCTCCCTGGATCCTGGAACCTACAGGGTTGCGGTCGTGGCGCAAGGTTTTGACAAGCTGATCGCCGATCAGGTGACGGTTTCCGTGGGCCAAACGGTGGAGTACGACGCACACCTGAAGATAGGCAGCGCCAACGAGGTGGTGGAGGTGCAGGGCAACGCCACACCGGTGATCGACACGAGCCAAGCGCAGCAGGCCAATACGATCGACACCCTGCAAGAGGTCAACCTGCCTAACCTTTCGCGTAACTACGCGGCAACGATCTATACCGTACCGGGGGTGACCGATTCGGCCGCGCCCCAGGCGCAGGATGCCGCGATCGGCACGGGGTATCAGGCATCCGGCTTCTCCATCGGCGGCGGCAATGGGCGTGCAAACCTGTTCACCATCGATGGTGGGGAGAACGATGCGGGCTCGGGCGCGCAGCGCGAGCCGCACGTACCGCAGGACTCTGTGCAGGAGTTCCAGGTGAACCGCAATGGCTTCAATGCGGAGTTCGGCTTTACCGTGGGTTCGGCGATCAACGTGATCACCAAGAGCGGAACCAACCGATTCCACGGCAACGCGTTCGGCTACTTCCACGACCGCAGCACCGATGCCGTGAACTACTTCAACAGCTTTGGTCCCACGGCCGGCACTAAACCCTATGAGCAAAGTGTGATCTTCGGCGGCTCGGTCGGCGGCCCGATCAAAAAGGACAAGCTGTTCTTTTTCACCTCGTATGAGCGGCAAAAGCTTGACAGCGCCGTGACGGTGAACCTGGTGAACACCCCGCAGGCGCAGGGTCTGAATCTTCAGACAAACGGCTTCACCGGCACCTCCTGCCCGGCACCGGTCACGCAACTCTGCTACCTCACGCAACTGGCCAAAACCGGCGGTCCGATCGCTCCACTGGGCCAAGCCCTTCTGGGCTCCAGCGTCTTTACGCCCATCAACGATCCGCTGTACAACGCCCTTGTAAGCCCCAATAGCGGCACCTTCGACGGCAATGCGAACAGCGGCGCACCACAGGCGGCGCCTAGCCAGAATGGCCGTTACAACAACTGGGTCAGCCGGCTGGACTTCCAACCGAACCAGGCGAACTCCTTCACGCTACGCTTTGGCCTGTCCCGGGAGACCAACAACGTCATCGGGGCGGGCGGTGTGCCGCGCTATACCTCTGTGAATTACGTCGCGAGCGATCAAACCATCACCGCTTCCTGGAATCACGTGTTCAGCCCCAATCTGGTGAATACCGTGCGGGTCCAGGTGGTGCCCCATTACGTTGTGACCTCGGATGCGCCCCACAGCGGAGCGGAGTTCGATCTGGGCAGCCTGGGCATCGTGGGCACACCGTTCGACTTTCCGTACAACCAACAGCAAAACCAGTACCAGATGGACGACGACCTTGCGTTGACCAAAGGCACGCACAACATGAAGTTCGGCTTCTCCTATCGGCCGGTGCAGTACAACGTGTACCAGGCGTTCTTGTTCGGCGGCCAGTACCAGTACTTCGACGGGGCGATTCCGATTATTCTGCTCGCCGGCGCAATAGATCCGGCGGCGCAAACTCCCCTGGCGATCTTCAACCTTACCCGCGGCTACCCGCTTACCGGTCCCGCCTCGACGAACCTGTCTGGCTCACAACTGTATGTTGCCGGCCTGCCCTTGGCGGTACTGCAGGGCACGGGCAACGGACAATACAACGCCACCACCAACCCGGTAGGGCTCTATGCGCAGGACTCCTGGAAGGTGTCGCAACGGCTGACCCTGAATTACGGCGGCCGCCTCGACATCGACCCGGAACCGAACGGCTACCCCACCAGCTACTTCGGTTCGCCGCGCGTGGGCCTGGCCTGGGACCCTTACGGCGACGGCAAGACGGTCGTGCGGGCCAGTGGCGGCTTGTTTACCGCTCCTTTGCCTTTTATCGTTCCGTTCACCTCCACACTGCTGAACGGCGATGGGCAACACACCTATGTGAATGCGCTGACCGCGCCGGCCAACATCCCGCAGCTGATCGCTGTCGGCAACACAGAGCGGAGCCTAGCCACAGCAGCGAACCCGAATCCCGGATTGACCCCTGCACAATACGCAGCGGTGGTCGGCCATGCGATTACGCCGCCGGGACCGACGCAACAGGGTGGTGCCTTCTTCTCCGTCGCGCCGAACTTCAAATCGCAATATTCCATTCAAACCAGTGCCAGTGTGGCGCAGCAGCTTGCACCAAGTCTTTCGCTTGAGCTCAGCTATCTCCACTACTCGGGCGTTCATATCGAGCAGATCCAGGAAGGCAACTTCACCCAGAACACCGCGCTGCCCGTGGATCCGTTCATCGGCCCGTTCTACACGCCCAAACCCGGCTCGACCTTCGGCACGCCCAATGCGCGGGTCGTACAGAATGACAACACTACCTCCGACGGCCACTCCAACTACAACGCCCTGACCACGTCCCTGAGCAAGCGGTATGGGCACGGCTTGGAGTTTCAGGTGAACTACACCTGGAGCAAGGCCATTGACAACACCAGTGATTTCAGTTCGGGCAGCACACCGCTGCGACCGGGCCTGCTCTACCTGGACCGTTCCGTTTCGGCGTTCAACATCAAAAACAGCTTTGTCGCCAGCGCCGTGTACACCACCCCTGCGCACCACAGCGGGGACCGGTGGACCTCCCTGCTCTACTCGGACTTCACCCTCGCCCCGATTGTGTCGTTGCGTGATGGCGTACCATTCACGATGCTCGTACCCGCCCTCGCCAATTCGAATGGAACGGGCGGGGCACATCCCGGCGAAGCGCGGCCGTTCGGAGAAGGCCGCAACCTCGGCATCGGTCCGGGTTACAAGGATCTCGACCTGAGACTTTCGCGCGACATCTTCCTGAAGCGCGACGCCGGTGTCCGGTTGCAAGCGATCGCCCAGGCGTCGAACGTGCTGAACCATACGAACTTCACTAGCGTACAAAACGTTTTTCCCAACACGGCCACAACGGATACGGCGGGTTTGACCAACTCGGCGCTTGTTCCCACGCCCGAGGGCACGGTCGACCTGCTAAACGGGCCCTACAACTACAAGGGCTTCCGGCCGAACGGACCTGGACAGTTGACCGACCCCTTAGCCTTCAGAACCGCGGCAACGCCCCGCCAGATCAGCTTTGGCCTGGAACTCGCCTTCTGATCGGGTAGGTGTACCACCAACCAACTCCAACGAGCAGGTTTGAACGTAAGGCATGGGTTAGACACAAGGCTAAGGGGCTATGGACGAGAAAGCTTCGAAGTACCTGACCGCTGAAACGGCCTCCAGCGCCGTGTGCAACGCGATCTTGAACTACGCATCGGCATGGGCCCTGTTTCATACGCGGACGCACGTCCCTGTCGCCGGCAAGGGAGGTCTCTTCCAGGACTCCATCGGCGAAACGTTCTTTGTCACCTGGCTGAGCACCCTGGTTCCGCTATTGATCGCGCGGCATCGCCGGCGGGCAGGCGTGTTGCCGGTGCGCCGCGATGTGCCTTCGGTTCCGGCAGGTAGTCCGTATTGGAGATCGCTTGCTGTCGGCCTCCTGTTTGCGCTGGCGTTCGCGGCTTGCAACTACTTCCTGCTGCCCCATCTCTTTCCGGAGGGCGCCAGCTTGCGCGATGTGCTGTGGTACAAGACGGTGTACGGAACCGTGCTGGGCGCGATCGCCACGTTTCTGATCCTCCACAGGGCATTGCGTGAAGCGGACGCACCCGGGTCCGAGCGCAAGGAGACGTTGTTTCAAGGACCCTCGCAATGAACATGCCCCTCACGCCCTTACGGTTTTTACGTCACGCAGAACGGCAATACGCTCACCGTATCGCCGTCGTCTCACGAGGAGAGTCTTTCTCCTACACCCAGTTCGGCGAACGTGTGGGTCGGCTCGCGGGCGCGCTTCGTGGGGCGGGCGTTCAGCCGGGGGATCGCGTTGCCTTTTTGGGCACCAACTCGCATCGTTTGCTGGAGGCCTACTACGGCGTGCTTGAGGCCGGAGCCCTGTTGCTGCCTCTCAACATCCGCCTCGTAGCCGCCGAGCTAAGCTTCGTGCTGAACGACTCCGGCGCCACCGTGCTCTTCATCGATCCGCAGTTCCTTCCACTGGTGGAGTCATTCCGCCACACTGTGCCGCAAATTCGCCTGATCTGCCAGCTCGACGGCGAGGTGGCCAACGACTGGGTTCTGCACCAGAACTATGACGCCTGGATTGGGGCAGCCACGCCGTACCGCTGCGAGATCGAACGCGTTACGGAAGATGACGTCGCCGAGATCTTCTATACCAGCGGCACCAGCGCACAGCCCAAAGGCGTGATGCTGACCCATCGCAACATCTACCTGCATGCCCTGCATGCCTGCATCAACCTTGGCGTAGAAAACGGCTCAGTCGAACTGCACACGATTCCTCTGTTCCACGCCAATGGCTGGGGCATCGCGCACTTCCTCACTATGCTGGGCGGCAAGCACGTCATGATGGACAGCTTCGACCCCGTGACTCTGTTCAAAGCCATAGAAACCGAGCGGGTAAACCAGTTCAACGCCGTACCGTTCATGGCTACAGTGCTTGTAAACCATCCGCGCCGGCGCGAGTTCGACCTGAGCAGCCTGAAACGCATTGTGATCGGCGGGGCCGCGTCTTCGCCAACGCTGATCCGTGAAGTCGAGGAAGCGTTCCAATGCACCTGTTTTGCCGGTTATGGCCTGACGGAAACCTCTCCTGTGCTGACCACTTCCCCCATGAAGCCCGAGCTGAAGCTGGAAGGTGAAGAGCGCTACATCCGGCAATCGATGACTGGCTTCGCCATGCCCGGAGTCGATCTGCACATCGTCGACGGCGAGGGCAACTGGCTGCCGGAAGACGGCAAACAGTTTGGCGAGCTGATTGCCCGTGCGGATGGTGTGATGAAGGGCTACTGGAACCAGCCGGAACTGAGCCAGGAGGCGCTCCATGGCGGCTGGTTTCACACCGGCGACATGGCGACGCTCGATCAGGACGGCTACGTGCTCATCGTCGACCGGAAGAAAGACATCATCGTGAGCGGCGGCGAAAACATCTCCTCGCTCGAGGTGGAAAAGGCCATGCTCGCGCATCCGGCGATCCTGGAGATCGCCGTCATTCCAGTGTCCGATTCGCGTTGGGGCGAGGTGCCGAAAGCTCTTGTCGTCCTGAAGGCAGGCGCCCAGGTCACAGAGATCGACTTGATCGAGTTCAGCCGTTCCTGCCTGACCCACTACAAATGCCCCAAGACCGTCCAGTTCGTTGAGTCGCTTCCGAAGACAGGGACGGGCAAGGTGCTGAAGAAGAACCTCCGTGCGCTGTATGAGGGAAACGAGACGATCGTGCTTGCGCGCAACTAATGCGGGACATCGCACCCTGACCAAAGGCCGAATCATCGATCCAGCTTCAGCCCCGATGCTGCCCGCTCGCGCAGCAGCGGGGCGACCGTAAACCCGGCAGGCAGCCTGTCGCGAAACGTTTGCAGGCCCTCCACTACCTTGTCGAGCCCGATGGCATCGGCCCAAAACATCGGTCCGCCCTTCACGGCTGGCCAGCCATAGCCAAACACCCAGACGACATCGATGTCCGAAGCACGCTGCGCGATCCCTTCCTCCAGAATCTTTGCGCCTTCATTCACCATGGTGTAGAGCGTGCGCACGACGATCTCTTCCTGGCTGATGGCTCGTGGGGTTTGCCCTGCACTCTCGCGGAAGCGCGTGAGGATGTCCTCCGTAATGGGCGAGGGCGTGGGCCGGCGCTTCTCGTCGTAGTCGTAAAAGCCGGCCTTGGTCTTCTGGCCCCAGCGACCAGCCGCACAAAGCGCATCGCTCAGGCTTTCGACCCGGCTTGGGTCGCGGTGCCAGCCGATGTCGACACCAGCCAGGTCCGCCATCTGGAACGGCCCCATCGGCATGCCAAACGCCGTGTGCACGCTATCGATCTGCTCGGGTGTGGCGCCCTCAAGAAGGAGCGCCGTCGCCTGGTCCTGGCGCGGCGTGAGCATGCGATTGCCGATGAAGCCGTAACACACGCCGGCAACCACGGGCACCTTGCGTATGCGTCGAGCCAACTCCATAACCGTCGCGAGGACATCGGGGGCGGTCTGGCCGCCGCGCACCACTTCCAGCAGCTTCATCACGTTCGCCGGAGAAAAGAAGTGGGTTCCAAGCACATCCTGCGCGCGTCCGGTGCAGGCTGCGAGCTCGTCAATGTTCAGGAAGCTGGTGTTGGAGGCAAGGATCGCGCCGGGCTTCGCAATCCCATCCAGCTGGCGGAAAAGGGCTTGCTTGACCTCCATGTTTTCATACACAGCTTCGATAATCAGGTCACACTTCGCAAGGGATTCGAGATCAAGCGCGGGCGTCAGCAGACCCATCGCTTGCTCCACCTGCTTGGCGGTGAATCGTCCCTTGGCCGCGCTTGCCTCGTAGTTGCTGCGAATCACGCCCACGCCGCGTTCCAGCGCTTCAGCCGAGGTTTCGACCAGCGTCACCGGGATGCCGGCAGACAAGAAGTTCATCGAAATGCCTCCACCCATCGTGCCCGCGCCGACAACCCCCACCGTCGCCACAGGCCGTGGCACCGTTCCCTTGGGCAGGTTCGCAATCTTTGCCGCGGCGCGTTCCGCAAAGAAGATATGGCGCAGCCCCTGCGACTGTTCGCCTTGCATCAGCTTGCTGAACAGCTCGCGTTCAAGCTGCAGACCCTCCCGCAGCGGCAGTCGGGTAGCTGCCAGAATCGCCTCAATGCAGGCTGCCGGGGCGTCGAGCCCTTTGATCTTGCGAGCATGGTCTGCGGTGAAGCGCGCGAAGACACCTGTCGCCTGCGCCACCGTCCGTTCGCCGGTACGGCGCACCGCGCGGGCAGTCCGCGCGAAGGCGATGGCCGACTCCGCCAGCGAAGCTTCTTCGACGAGCTGGTCGGCAAGGCCGAGTTCCACTGCGCGCGCCGCAGACACCGGTTCGCCCCCGACGATCATCTCAAGCGAGGCCTCCACTCCCACAAGCCGCGGCAGTCGCTGCGTCCCGCCCGCCCCGGGCAAGAGGCCCAGCTTCACCTCCGGGAAACCGAGCCTTGCAGAGGGCGCGACAAAGCGGTAGTGGCAGCCGAGCGCCAGTTCCAGGCCACCTCCCAAACAGGTGCCGTGAATCGCCGCGATGACCGGCTTTGCACTTGCTTCCACGTGGTCGACCAGGTCCGGCAGCCAGGGATCGGCAAAGCTCTGACCGAACTCGGTGATATCGGCGCCACCCGAAAACAGCTTGCCACCTCCGCGGATCACCACCGCCCGGACGGCGTCATCCTCGGCGCTTCGCTGGATGGCTTGCCATATTTCTTGCCGCATCGTGGCACCCAGCGCGTTCACGGGTGGCTGGTCGAGAAGCAGTTCAAGCACGTCTCCGTGTTGTTGTACGTTCAGCATGAAAGCCTTTCTGTGTTGGGATTTCAGGCGGACTGTCCGCCGTCGATGCCAAGGATCTGGCCGGTAACGAAAGCGGAGGCGTCAGAGGCTAGAAAGACGACCGCGCCCTCGAGGTCGTGCGGTCCGCCGAAGCGGCCCAGGGGAATGCTGGCCAGCAACCTGTCGCCATGCCGCTCCAACATCACGCGCGACATATTGCTTGGAAACCAGCCAGGGGCGAGGGCGTTCACGCGCACGCCGTGCACCCCCCACTTGGTCGCCAGATCGCGGGTAAACGCGATCACGCCGCCCTTGCTGGAACTGTACGCGATCGCAGAAAAGTTCTGCCCCATGCCTCGCAGGCCGGCGATGGAGGCGATGTTGATGATGCTACCGCGCCGTTGCTCCATCATGAGCCTGCCTACGGCCTGTGAAAACAGGAAGGTGCCGGTGAGATTGGTTTCTATGACCTTGTTCCACTGCCCGAGCGTCATCTCCTCCGTAAGCGCGCCCCAGGATGTGCCTGCGTTGTTGATCAG
>CAXUIF010000035.1:11089-19416 GCA_964250995.1 uncultured Acidobacteriaceae bacterium | reverse complement strand
TGCGACCGCATACCCCTGCGCGCGGTATCGGCCTGTTCACGGGCCGGCCGGTCCATCATCGGCTGGCCATGAGCGGCGAGGTGGACAAGCCTGCCGCGCATGGGCTCGGGCGCCTGGATCAGCGAGAGCGGGCCGTGGCAGCCCAGCAGGATCCCCTGTACCGCGCCGTACCGGAGCGCTGGCTGGAGTCGGTACTACGCGAAAACCTCGCGCCGCTGACGCAGTCACTGGCGCCCGCGCCGCAGTCGCCCGCCTTCCGTGTGGAGAGGTTCGCTAACGACGGAGACCCGGACACCCGCGGCAATCGCCTTGCCGCAGAGGATGGCGGCCCCGCGTGGGGGTCCCGCTTCAACGCTCGCCTGCGTGAGGCGGAGCGCCTGATCCCGAGGTTCGACCCGCGCTTCGTTTACACGCAAGTGCCGGCGATCGCCGGTGCCGGGGACCTCGGCATGCTGGACCTGCTGGGCATGACGCAAGACGGCCGCCTGTCCGTGATCGAGCTGAAGGCGTCGGATGATTTGCAGCTTGCCCTGCAGGGACTGGACTACTGGATCCGGGTGCGCCACCACCATGCGGCCACGCTCGATCCCGCCACGGGCCAGGTCGGCGGTCCCAACGATCTGCAGCGCCACGGCTACTTCCGCGGCGTGGAACTCTCGCCGCAGCCGCCGCGCCTGTATCTGGTCGCTCCCGCCCTTCACATCCATCCGGCAACGGAGACGGTGCTGCGCTACCTGTCCCCGCGCGTGGAGTGGACTTTGCTGGCACTGGATGAGCGTTGGCGACAGGAGGTTCGTGTGGTTTGGCGCAAGAGCGGCGGCAAGCCCGCCCTATAACAACCTGGATTCACGGCTGCAGTACCCGGATCACCGCAGCGCCGCCGGTGCCGCGCAGCGCGTAGGACGCCTCTGGCATGACAGGCAGTACGACCGCCTTGCCGCGCGGCAGAGCGACCCGGTCTCCGCCGTTCGAGGCCAGGTAGCAGCCCTCATCCAGCGCGATCAGGATCTGTAGGTGGTCTGTGCTGTCGAGGGCTACCGCGTCGTCATCGAGCAGCGTAAAGCGGTCGACCGCAAAGTACGCCGACGCAACCAGCCGAAGGAACCCGTCCATCGGCTGCGGCGTTACCAGCCCTGCGGCCGTTTGCGTCCGTGTGACAGCGGCTCCCGCTTCCACGTGCAGGTCACGAGGCCGTCCGTAGTCCCAAAGGCGGTAGGTGGTGTCGCTGTACTGTTGTGTTTCCAGAACCACCATGCCCGGCCCGATCGCATGCACCGTACCTGCGTCGACAAACACCATGTCGCCGGCCCGAACGGGGATCATGCGCAGCTTGCTTTCCAGCGTGCCGTCCTCGATCGCCGCCTTGACCTGCGCGGGGGCCAGCGCCTCCTGAAAGCCGACGGCCACCTGCGCGCCGGGCTCGGCGGAAAGCACGTACCAGCACTCGGTTTTGCCGCGCGGCATCCCGAGCGCCTGAGCTTCGCGGTCGTTGGGATGCACCTGAACCGAGAGCTTTTCGCGCGGAAACAGGAGCTTGATCAGTAGCGGAAAGCCTTCTCGGCGCGGGTCGCCGAAGCGCTCCGGCGTTGCCGCGGTCAACGCAGCCAAGGTGCGACCCGCCGTGGGCCCGGACGCGCTCTTGCAGTCCTCCGCCGTCAGCCAGAGCTCGCCTACGGCTTTGCCAGACGCCGGCACGCTGTGCCACGGCGCAAGGTCGTCGGTGCCCCAGATGCGCTCGACCAGAATGGGTTCGAGGAGAATGGGTTCCGGGAGAATGGGTTCGAGGAGGACGGGTTCGACCGCAGACGGCGTCGCCGATGCGTCGGCGATGGTGTGCGTTGCGGAGGTGCGGCCAGGGCGCATGCGATTTGCCTTCGAGTGTACATGCGCGAGAGCTCCGAAGGCGGTCCTCGACGACGCCCGGCCGCGCCGACCCTCCGCGTGGCGTGACGAGCGCTGAGCGGGAATGATATGGTTCTCAGGCGCGTTCCCGATTCGCTCGCATCGCCTTCCCATACAAGGGCTTGAGCCTCGCGCGGTCTGGTGCACACGATCTCTCGAGCATGGCAAGTCAGCACAGAGTCACGGTGGGCATCGATCTCGGCGGAACCAGCATTCGCCTGGGGATCTACGACGGCTGCATGCGCCTGCTCGCCAGCCACTCCATGCCGACCCGCGTCGCGGCGGGACCGCAGGCCGCCGTGGACGAGATGGCCGCCGCCATCCGCTCCATGCGTGCGCTCAAGACCTCCGGAGACGTCCGCTACGAGATCCTCGGCATCGGGATGGGCAGCCCCGGGCCGATCAACCTCCGCACCGGCGTGCTGGGGCTCTTGCCGAATCTGCACGGATGGGAGAACTTCCCCTTGCGGGACGCGCTGGCCGATGCGACTGACCTTCCCGTGATCCTCGAATCCGACGCCAACGCCGCGGCCATTGCCGAGTGGAAGCTCGGGGCAGGGCAGACCGCCGGCCTAGACACGATGGTGATGATCACGCTCGGTACGGGCGTGGGCAGTGGCCTGATCCTCGAGGGCAAAGTGTGGCACGGCATGTTCGGCATGGGGGGTGAGCTTGGCCACACCCTGGTGGAGCCTGGCGGCTCGCTGTGCGGCTGTGGCAGCCGCGGTTGCCTGGAGGTGTACGCCTCAGCCAACGGTCTTATCCGCCTCGCACGGGCGCTCGGCGAGCAGGGAAGTGCCACGCCGGCGCTGCAGCAACTCACCAGAGATGCTGAGTTCACGCCGCTAGAGGTGGCGTTGCTGGCCGGGGCGGGAGACCGCTCCGCTCTATTGGCGTTTGAGCGGCTCGGACGCTACCTTGGCCTGGGACTGGCGCACCTGATCAGCACGCTGGACCCACCGATGATCGTGGTGGGCGGCGGCGTCGCCAGCGCGTGGCCGCTGTTCGCGCCTGCGATGTTCGAGGCCATCACGGAGCACAGTGTGGTGTATCGGCTCGTGCAGCCGACGCAGCGTGAGACGCTGGAGCCGGATCGCACCTTTATCCGTCCAGCGCTGTTGGGTCCGGCAGCGGGCCTGCTGGGAGCGGCGCTTCTGCCCCATCTTGCCGCACCCGCCGCGGAGCAGCCCAACTTCGCCGCGTTCACCCAGGAGCTCGACCGTTGAGACGACTTGCCCTTGCATTCGCCCTGGCTCTGCCCTTGGCCGCGCGTGCGGAGATTCGCTTGCCGCACATGCTTTCCGATCACGCCGTGCTGCAACGGGAGCGGCCGCTCCACGTTTGGGGATGGGCCGCGCCGGGGGCCCGGATCTCCGCGCATTTCCATCAGCAAACCGTGCCCGCCGTGGCCGATGCCCTCGGCCAATGGAGCCTGTGGTTCGCGCCCGAGAAGGCCGGCGGCCCATACACGCTCACCCTCAGCGGCGACGGCCCGGAGACCACCGTGACAGACCTGCTGGTGGGCGACGTGTGGTTCGCCTCCGGTCAAAGCAACATGGAGATGCCGCTGGCCGGCTTCGGTCGGGGGACCCCGGTCAAGAATGGCGAAGCGGAGATCGCCGCCGCGAGCCATCCAACGCTGCGCCTGCTGCGCGTGGATCACAAGACCTCGGATTTTCCGCTGGACGATGTCGCGCAAGGCTGGACCGCGTGTACCCCTGACACCGCCCGCCAGTTCTCCGCCGTCGCATACTTCTTCGGGCGGGAGATCGCGGCGAAGGAAGATGTGCCGGTTGGCCTGATCGACTCGACCTGGGGCGGTACCCCCGCGGACTCCTGGGTGTCGATGGATACGCTCGGCTCGGATCCTGCACTGCTGCCCGCGTTTAGCAGCCGCGCTCGTTTTGCGGCGCACCTCGCCGACACCGACGCGCTGTTAGTGGCAGAAAAGCGGGCCGATGCCGCCGCTCACGCCGCCGGCACGACGGCACCGTCCCACCCGTGGCATCCGTTTGAGACCTCCTATGCTCCCTCGGAGCTGTACAACGGCATGATCGCGCCGTTTACTCCGATGTCGTTGAAGGGCTTTCTTTGGTATCAGGGAGAGACGAACTCGGCGCACGATCGCGCCCCGTTCTACGCCACGCTCTTTCCTGCGCTGATCGGCGACTGGCGCGCGCACTTCGCGCAAGGCGATCTGCCGTTTTTGTTTGTGCAGATCTCCTCCTTCAACTCGCCTGAAGAGGACTGGGGGCGCGTGCGCGACGCCCAGCGTCGTACGTTGTCGGTCGCCAACACGGCGATGGCGGTCACCCTGGACATCGGTCTCGCCGGCAATGTCCATCCGCCCGACAAGCAGACTGTTGCCGCTCGTCTGGCCCTGGCGGCCCGCGCCATGGTCTACGGGGAGCGCGTCCCGTATGCCTCGCCCCTGTTCCGCCAGGTGGCGCGCGAGCAGCAACCCGATGGCACCCTCGCGCTACGTGTCTGGTTCGATCACGGGGAAGGCCTGACCTACCGTGGTCGACCGGCGACCGGCTTCGAGGTGGCCGGACCGGATGGCAAGTTTCTTCCTGCTGAGGCGCAGGTCCAGGGCGAAACTGTTCTGGTCCGGTCCGCTGGCCTGCCTGCGCCCGCGTACGTGCGCTACGGCTGGATGGGCGTGATGGACAGCAACCTGTTCAACGCGGATGGCCTGCCTGCCTCGACCTTCACCTCGGAGCCCCCGTTTCCGCGTTGAACAGCGGTGCCTGCGACCTCGCGGTTCGGGCCGGGCCGCCTTTCCGCCGGGGGCCGGTCGAGGCGCTCACTACGGCGGAAGGACGCTCTGCTGCACCCCCGCATCTCAGGAGGTTTTGCCCCGTGTTTGCCTTTCGTGCCGCTACGACCTTCGGCCTGCTTTCCCTTTTCCTGTGCGTTGCAGCGTCGCCCGGTGTGGCGCAAAACCCGGGAGCCGCAAGCCCTGATGCGGGCCTTGCGCAGACGCCGCCCATGGGCTGGAATAGCTGGAACCATTTTGGCTGCAACGTAAGCGAGTCGTTGATTCGCGACACCGCGGACGCGCTGGTGCGGAGCGGTATGCGCGATGCCGGGTACCAGTACCTGGTCATCGACGACTGCTGGCACGGCGACCGGGACGCCCACGGGGACATTCAGGCCGACGGAATGCGCTTTCCTTCCGGCATCAAGGCGCTGGCCGAGTACGTGCACAGTCAGGGCTTGAAGTTCGGCATCTACTCCGACGCTGGAACGAAGACCTGTGCCGGGCGGCCGGGCTCGCGCGGCTACGAGTTTCAGGATGCCGCCCAGTACGCCCGCTGGGGTGTCGATTACCTCAAATTCGATTGGTGCAACACCGGAACGCAGAACGCGCAGGCCTCCTACGCGACCATGCGCGAGGCCCTCAATCACAGCGGCCGCCCCATCGTGTTCAGCCTTTGTGAATGGGGCAGTGCCAAGCCGTGGCTGTGGGCCGGCGACGGTATCGGGAACCTGTGGCGCACCACCGGCGACATCACGGACAAGTGGGACGGAAAGCACGGGTACTCGTTGGGCATGCTGACCATCGCCGACCTGAACGAGCCGTTGTACAGTTACGCCGGCCCGGGGCACTGGAACGACCCGGACATGCTGGAGGTGGGCAACGGCGGGATGACGGAAGGCGAATATCGCGCACACTTCAGTCTGTGGGCGATGATGGCCGCACCCCTGATGGCGGGCAACGATGTCGCGCACATGTCCGCCGAGACCCGCGCCATCTTGACCAACAAAGAGGTCATCGCGATCGATCAGGACCCCCTCGGGCGCGCGGGGCGTCGTGTGCACAAGGACGGCGACGGGGAGGTCTGGACGCGGGAGCTGGCGAACGGCAGCCGGGCTGTGTTGCTGCTCAATCGCGGCCCGCACCCCGCGCAGGTACAGTTCACCCTTGCCCAGGTGGGCCTCCCGGAAGCCTTCACGCTGCGGGCGCGCGACCTGTGGGGCGCACGGGAGCTCGGCCCGGTCCGTGGCAGCTACACGGCGCAGGCGGTGCCCTCGCACGGCGTCGTGCTGCTCCTTCTCAGGCCGTAAAGGGAACGAAACGGCGGGACGGACGCCGCCGCTGCTCGTGAGTAACAAGAGCCCTAGTTACTAAAGTTTGTAAAATCCTCGTTGCAATCCCTCCACCTGGTGATAAGGTTCCCCTTGTTTCGAAAATCCTTTGTTTGTCTGAGGTCAGATGAATCTTCCTCGTGTTCTGCTCGCCACGCTTGCAGCAACCCTCCTGAGTGCCACCGCGGCTCATGCCGATAGTTTTAACTTCTCTTTCGGCACCTCCACCGATGCTTTCAGCGGCTCGGGTGTCCTTACCGGCACGAGCACCTCGCCGGGTGTCTTCCAGATCACGGCTGTCACCGGCGCGACCGACACTGGCACCGGCGTCAGCACCCCGATCTCTGGCATTGAAGCGCCGGGCGCTTTCTTTGAGAACGACAACGTGCTTCTGTACACGGGGCCGGGTACGGGCACCTTCGACATCTTTGGGCTTTCCTACAGCTTGATGGACGGCTCACAGGTGAACCTGTATGTCAGCAACGGCGAGCTGCTCGAACGGATGAACGGCGATCTGGTCTCGGAGTTTGTTCCGATCAACATCACTGCTACCCCAGAGCCGGGCAGCTTCCTCCTTCTCGGGACCGGTTTGCTGGGCGCCGCAGGCATCGCCCGCCGCCGCTTGTTCGTGTAAGTACCGTTTCGCTGCGTTCCTCTACAGCCGCCCCGCGCCGGGCGGCTTTTGCCTTGCGACGCGCGCTCACCGGTTGCCATCCAATCCGTCAGGAGACAACCATGCCCAACGCTACTGCAGTCAGCCCCACGTTCAAGCTGGGGGGAGAGCTTGAGATTCACCGTCTGGGTTTCGGCGCCATGCGCCTCACCGGCGAGGGCATCTGGGGCGAGCCGAAAGATCGCGAGACCGCCAAGCAGGTGCTGCGCCGTGCCGTCGAACTCGGCGTAGACTTCATCGACACTGCCGACAGCTACGGTCCAGATGTGAGTGAGATGCTGATCGGGGAGGCGCTCGCACCCTATAAGCCGGGCCTTGTGATCGCCACCAAAGGCGGGCTGGTGCGCACCGGGCCGAACAAGTGGCTGCCGGTCGGCCGGCCGGAGTACCTGCAGCAGGAGGTTGAGTTAAGCCTGCGGCACCTGAAGACGGACAAGATCGATCTGTGGCAGTTGCATCGCATCGACCCCAAGGTGCCTGTCGAGGAGTCGCTGGCCCCGATCAAGCGCATGCAGAGCCAGGGCAAGATCCGCTTTGTCGGCTTGAGCGAGGTTTCGGTCGCTGAAATCGAGCAGGTGCGCAAGCTCGTCAACGTGGTCAGCGTGCAGAACGAATACAACATCACCACGCGCAAGAGCGAAGCGGTGCTGCAGTACTGCGAAGAGCACAACATCGCTTTCATCCCGTGGTTCCCCGTGGCGGCCGGTAAGCTCGCGCAGCCCGGCGGTAAGCTCGATCAGTTCGCGCACAAGCACAACGCCACGGTCGCGCAGCTGTCGCTGGCCTGGTTGTTGCACCGCTCGCCGGTGATCTTGCCGATTCCCGGAACGAGCTCCGTGCAGCATCTGGAAGAGAACATGAAAGCTGCCGACCTCCAGTTGTCCGACAGCGATCTGCAGGAGCTGGAAGCCGCAGCGAAGTAAGGGCAGAAACCGACGCAGCGGGTGCGAAAAAAGCCAAGGTGCTCCACATATCTCGTGGCGCACCTTGGCGCTTTTGCCTTCGTAGCGGCAGTCGCGCCCGCACCACACAGGGAACCCGGGCATCTGAGGCGTATGACCCTTTCTTTAAACGCCAGTCAGACGGCGCTTGTTCTGATCGACCTGCAAAGAGCGGTCGTCGAGCGCGATTTGGCTCCGCATAAGGCTTCTGACGTTGTGGAGCGCGGGGCGAGGCTCGCTGCGGCGATGCGCAAGGCGGGTGGCATGGTGGTGTATGTGCATGTGCTGGTCAGTGAAATCGTTCGTCTACCGGCGGACAAGGCTGTGCCGCCTCCGCCACAGGGTCCGGGCGACTCCGACCTGGTGCCTGCGGCCGGGTACCAGCCCGGTGTCGACCTTCTAGTGGCCAAACGGCAGTGGGGTGCCTTCTACGCGACCAACCTGGATCAGGCACTGCGGCGGCGCGGCATCAAGAAGATCGTGCTTTGCGGCGTGGCCACCAACTTCGGCGTGGAGTCCACCGCGCGGGCAGCGCAGGAACACGGCTACGCGCTGGTCTTTGCTGAAGATGCGATGTCCGGCAGAACCAAGGAGTGGCACGAGTTCGCGACGCGGGAGATCTTTCCCGTCATGGGCCACGTGCGCAGCACAGAAGAGATCCTGGCTGCCCTGGGGTGATCTATGCGTTGCACGAGACGAAAGAAGCGGCGACCGAGGGT
>CAXUIF010000035.1:0-11079 GCA_964250995.1 uncultured Acidobacteriaceae bacterium | reverse complement strand
GGGCTTCCGGCCGTTGGCGGGCTTTTCGCGGGCCGCGGCCCCCGCGCCCCCCCGCTTCCCATGTGCCGTGGGGTGCCGGCTAGAAGATGATCTTCGCGCCGAACTGGGTGTTGAACGGCTCGCCCGCACCGATGCCGGGAGCGCCGTTGTAGTCGCCAATCGTGTCGTACAGATGTGCGCTGCCGCCCACTGTCACGGAGGGCGGCGCGTAGTTGATGCGGTTGAGCAGGTTGAACATCTCGGCGCGGAACTGCACGGTAAGCCGCTCATAGACCTTGGTGTTTTTGAACACGGAAAGGTCCACGTCGCTGTAGCCGGGCGCATAAAACGCATTACGCCGAACTGTGCCGAAGGTGCCTGGGGCCGGATCGGCGAACGCTGACAGGTCGATCCAGTTCGCGGTAGGGCTTTGGCCCTGGTAACCCACGCGCGGGTCGCCGATCTGTATCGCGCGATCGTTGCCCTCGTTGGTACCGCTGATATTACCGGAGGCAAAGACCGTGAAGGGCACGCCACCGTGAAAGGTCAGCAGGCTGTTCAGCTGCCAACCGCCGGTGAGTGCCTTGAGATGCATGCTGCCCGGTACCTCATAGCTAAGAAAGCTGACGAAGGTGTTGCGGACGTCGAAGTTCGAATTGCTGTAATCGCCCTTGAAGTTGAGGCTGTTTTGAGGCAGGGCCCCACGGTAGGCAGACACCTCGTCCATCGCATGCGACCACGTGTAGACCGTGTTCATGGACAGGCGGTGCCAGTTGGCGATGCGGAAGCTGGCCTGCAGCGAGTTGTAGTTCGACGTCCCGATGCTTTCCACCTGGTTGATGTTGCCGTACTGCGGGTATTGGCTGAAGTAGGGACGGGTGGTCTGCCGCGCCGTGTTCGTCGCAAAGACGCCGGTCGCCGATTGGTTGATGTCCAGAAGGCTCAGCAGATGCCTGCCCTGCGAGCCTACATAGCCCAGCTGCATGAGGATCTTGGGGGACAGCGTCTGCTCGACGTTGAAGCTGTAATTCTCGTTGTAGGAGGGGCGGAAGTTTCTATCCACCGAGAAGACGCCGCACGGGGACACGGCCGAGCAGGGTGAGCCGTTGAGCGCCGAAGGGAAGATTGCGACCCCGGCTTGGATCTGAACCTGCGCCTGTGCCGTCGCGCCCACCGTATACACCGGATCGGGCCCACCAGGGTTGCCCTCAACCCCGTTCGGAGCCTGGTTGCCGGGACGGTTGTCGAGGAACGGATTCAGGTTGGGCGTGTCGGCATACCAGCCGTATCCCAGGCGCAGAACTGTGGTGGACGAGGGTGCGTAACTGATGCCGACGCGCGGGCTGAAGTTCTTGTAGTACTGCTGATACAGGTTGGCGACCTGCGCGCCCTGAAAGGCGAGTCCGGCGGTGCTGGTGAGCTCCGGCCGGAAGACCGAGATGTCCTGGAAGGGCTCATGCATCGGGCCCTCATAGTCGTAACGCACGCCGTAGTTGATGTTCAGTTTGGGCGTGACCTGCCACGCATCGCCCGCGTTCAAGAACCAGGTGTTGACGAAGACCTGACGCTCCGGATTGCCGATTGCGATCGAGGCGGAGGAGAACTGGCCGGCAAGGAAATCCGCAAGCGCTCCGGCGTATCCGGCACCGCCCACCCGGGTGCCGTCGAAGGTGAAGGAGCCGACCACGTGGCGCTTGTAAAACTCGTCCACCTGGGCCTGACGGAACTCGCCGCCGAACCGAAACTCATGCTTGCCTTTGACCCAGGACAGCTGATCGGTGAGGTGGCCGGTGATGTCGTTGCGGCCCTCGGGCGGGGTCAGGCCGACCGGGTCGAACTTGCCGCTCGCGCTGCTGGTACCGCCACTTGTGCTGGAGCTGTTGCCGATGTTGATGTTTGGGGCGTTCGGGTAGGCGCCGCCGGTGAGAAAGCCCAGGCTCTGCACGTCGTAGTGGGAGTTGAAGTCGGAGAACAGCTGGTTGAAGTAATTCACGCCCGCCAGGACCTGATTCGAAATCGTCGGTGTGATCAGCCTGTTGTAGACAACGGCAATGTTCTGCACGTGGATGGGTGCGACCTCGTAGTAGGAGAGCAGCTGTGAACCCACGGGCGCTACCTGATTGCCCTGGCCCACAAACCAGTGCGCACTGAGCGAGTCCTTGGCGCTGAGATGGTAATCGACTTTGGCGAGACCGTTCCAGCTGTAGCCGAACTCCGGGTCGGAGGAGTGGAAGTTGTTGGGCACACCCACCGTGTCTTGCGCCAGAACGCTCGTTCCCCACAGCGTGTTCAGCAGGTTGGACATTAGCTGGTTTACGGCGACACCCTTGGCCGCAAGGATAGCTTTGGCCTGATTTTGCCAACCGACAGAAGGCTCGGTCGCCGTGCCGGATTCGCCGATCACAAATCGTTGATGTTCAAAGGTGAGAAAGCCGAACAGTTTGTCTTTCAAAAAGGGCCCGCCCACTGAGAAGCCCGTGTTGTAGTTCCGCACCTTCTGCTTTGTCGGCGAGAAAGGGCTTTTTGCGCCAAACAGCTCGTTGCGATTGAAGTAGTATGCGGTGCCATGCAGCTGATTGGTGCCCGACTTCAGCGTGAGGTTGATGGTTCCGCCCGGATTGCGCCCGCCCTCCGGACCGGATTCCGTCTGCGCGGAAAACTGGTCCACCGCGTCGATCGGCAGGATGATGCCGGCGATGCCGGAGACGCCGCCCTGGTTGACGGCAGGGATGTTGTGCCATAGATCATTGTTGTCCACGCCATCGATCTGCCAGTTCATCTGGTTAGCGCGCGTACCGTTCAGCGAGCCGTAGCCGCCGCCGCTGTACCCGGCGTACCCGGCCGTCAAGCTGATCATCTGCGTGAAGTCACGGCCGTTCAGGGGAAGATCCTCGACCGTCTTCGCGTCGAGCACCGTGGTCTGCGTGGTCGTGGTCGTATCGAGCGACAGCGTTGCCGCACTTACTTCAATAACCTCGTTGGAACTGCTGACCGCCAGCTTGACAGGCAAGGTGTACACCTCGCCCGCGGACACATTAACGTGCTCGACGTTGGTGCTCGCGAACCCTGACGCAGTGACCGCGACGGTGTACTCGCCCAGCGGCAGATCTTCGAACAGGAAGCCTCCGCTGGAAGAGCTGACGCCCGGCGTCTTGATCCCTGTGCCGGCGTTGATCGCGGTCACGGCCGCGCCTGCAACCGCTGCGCCCGTGCTGTCTGTCACGGTCCCGTTGATGCCGCCGCGAAATGTTTGCGCCTGGCTCCGGAGGAGCCCGCTAAGACCCAGGCAAAAGAGCAGAAAGAGTTGAGCAGATCGTCGCAGGAGAGGGGACAAGGGAACCTCCAAGGCACAGGGGGGCTGTTACCGCCGAAGGGAGCGGTGCGGTGACGAAAGTTGGGCGCAGAGGAACGCGCGCACCCAAGCAGGGCTAACCGTTGGCCAGATGAAACCGACTGCGGTACTGCTACTGCTGTTCTGTTACGAAACCGAAAATATTAGATTTTGGTGAATTTCATCGACACTACTACGACCGCGTAGGGAGCGCAAGCGAGAAACGCGAATAGCTGCCGGTGCAAAGCAAAGGGCGGCCATGGCGGCCGCCCTTCTCGGTCCTGCAACGGGCTTTACCTGCCCTGTGCCTCCAGGTACTTTTCCACTTCCAGTGCGGCCATGCAGCCGGTTCCAGCCGCGGTGATGGCTTGGCGGTAGCGCCGATCCTGAATGTCGCCGCAGGCGTAGATGCCGGGTAAGGGAATGCCCATGCGTGTGGTGAACACGTTGCGCTCGGTCTTGATGTAGCCGTCGGAGTCCAGGTCGAGTTGACCGGCGAATGCTTTGGCGTTCGGCTCGTGACCGATGCCCAGAAACATAAAGCTGACCGGCAGCGTCCAGTGCTCTCCGGTCGCTCTGTTGTGAAGCCGCAGACCTTTGACGTCCTTCTCCTCGACCCCGAGCACCTCTTCCACGGTGGTGTTGTGCAGGAACTCAATCTGCTCATGAGCCTGCGCGCGCTCCAGCATGATCCGCGAAGCACGAAAGCTCTCCGAGCGGTTGATCAGGTACACCTTTTTAGCGAAGCGCGTAAGGAAGAGCGCTTCTTCCATCGCCGAATCGCCGCCGCCGATCACGGCGATGTCTTTCCCGGACGCAAAGAACCCATCGCAAGTCGCGCAGGACGATACGCCATAGCCGATCAGCGCCTGCTCCGAGGGCAGATTGAGCCAGCGGGCCGAAGCCCCGGACGCGACAATCAGGGTGCGCGTTTGCACGATCTCGCCGCCGAGATTCAGCTCGTACGGCGTCTTGGTGAGATCGACATTGGCTAGGTGGCCCATACGGATCTCCGCGCCAAAGCGACCGGCCTGCTCCTTCATGTTTTCAATCAGTTGTGGTCCCTGAATGCCCTCGGGCCAGCCGGGGAAGTTTTCTACCAGGGTGGTGATGGAAAGCTGGCCTCCCGGTTCATGGCCTTCCAGGACGAGCGGCTTCAGATTGGCGCGGGCAGCGTAGATGGCGGCGGTCAGCCCCGAGCAGCCGGAGCCCAGAATGACGGTGTCGCGAACAGCAATCGGATCAGACATAGCTTCGGTTTGATTGTAGCGGGAGCGCCAAGGATGCAACTCTGGACCGCGTGCGGAGACTGTCTCCCTCCGGCACACGATGTGCGCCGCTTGTACCATGCCGTTATGGCAGACCTTGTATTGGTTTACGGCATGCGACTCTTGCCGGCAGATGAAATCGCAGGAGTGCAGGCGGCTCCGGTGCAACTGAAAAACGGCAACGACGCCCAGGTAACGATGCACATCCTGGAAGGCAGCCGCGAGCAGATTGAAAAGCAGCTGAAGCACTCCGTGGAGGCCTTCTTCGATTTCTACCCCGAAATTTGAGTTCTTCCAGGCTGCGACGGAGATGCCGCCAAACGCCGGCCGCGTAGCTGACCCGAAGGTTGTATAAAGCCATGACGTGTTGACGCTCTTTCGCACACCCCTGCATTTCGTTGCATTTTGAGACGAAAAGGGGTGTGGAGGGCGAAGTGGCCACACACGCGAGACGGTCAAAGCGGGGCAGCCAGGGTTGGCTTGCGGCGATCTTGCTGCTGTGCTGCCTTGGGGGTCCTGCGGGTGCGCAAGCGCCAGGCGCGCAGGTGGCCATTGCCAACGAGTTGCAGGTACTGGCCAGCCACGCCGCCGTGATCTTTGTCGGCCAAATTACCTCGATCGAACACCGCAGCGGCATCGTCGAGGTCAGCTTCCGCGTGGAGCAGCCCGTTCGTGGAGCTGTGGGGACGACCGTTCTTCTTCGCGAGTGGGCCGGCACCTGGGCCCCGGGGCAATCGCGCTATCTCCTTGGGCAGCGTGTTCTGGCCTTCCTGCACGCGGCCAGCCCCGCCGGAGTGAGCTCTCCCGTGCACGGCGCGGAGGGCCTTGTTCCGGTGCTGGTGCAGGGAGCCGACGCCCCTCGTCTGCTGGACATTCGGCGCGTGGCAGCGTCGGTGGTCCGTGCCGCCGGTACGCCATTGCTCACAGAAGCGAACGGCGCTGTGCAACTGGCCGATGTGCTCCCAATCTTCGCTGCGGGTCGAACGAGCAGCGTCGCCGAGCCGGCGCATGGCCCCTTGCTGAGCCACGCGCGCGCGCCGATGGAGATGATGCCCGTCACCGGGCCCGTGCCGCCGGGAGTGGGACCAGTTCTGCGACCCGGCCGACCCACGTTGTTCTCGCCGGAAGCGGGGGCGCTCTCCGATGCGCGGTAGGGCTGGCAACGGCGTGACACGGCTTCCGTCCACTCTGCTTGTGGCAGTCTTGCTGGTGTGCTTCCCCCTGCGTGTTCAGGCCGGCACTGCACGCTTCATCTCCGGCGTAGGCTGGGGTGTGCCTCCCGGCTTCAGTGTGGTGTGGCACACTTCCTCGCTGGCTTACTTCACGGATCCCGGGCCCTTGAGTGCTACGGTCGCTCACGCCCAGGCCGATGCCATGGTGGCTGCGGCGGCTGCTGTTTGGAATGTTCCGACCTCGAGCCTGTCGCTCGGCAAGGGTGGGGAACTGGCAGAAGACGTGGATGCCACCAACACCTACTTCGACGGCACGTCCTTTGTGTTTCCGGCAGATGTGCAACCGGCAAACGAAGGCAACATTCCTGTCGCCGTTGTCTACGATGTGGACGGAAGCCTCGTGGACCTGCTGCTGGGTGCAGGTGCCAGCGATCCGGACGCCTGCCGCCAGAACGCGGTGGTGGGCGATGTGGACGATGTCCAACAGAGCGATGGCGGCATCCACCATGCGACGCTGATCCTGAATGGCCGCTGCGTCGGTTCTGCTCCGGAAGAGCTGAACCAGATGCAGTATCAACTGGCGCGTGCGTTCGGCAGAGTGCTGGGTCTTTCCTGGTCGCAGACCAACGACAACGTCTTTACCGGCCAGGCCACCGTGACGGCCAACCAGGTGGCGTATTGGCCCTTGATGCACCCGATCGACGTGATCTGCGGGAACTACACGTACCAATGCATGAGCAACCCATTCACCTTGCGTGTCGATGACCTCGAGACCTTGGCCCAACTGTATCCCGTGTACCAGGCGAGCGTGCCGCCCGGTAAGCAGGGCACCAGCAACGATGCGCTGTATCTTTGGGGCATTCTGTACTTTCCGACAGGCCAGGGAATGGATTGGGTCAACGTAACAGCCCGCCGCCAGAACAACGGGATCACGGAAGATTGGCAGACGACCTCCGCCCTAACGGGGTACATGTACTCGCAGGCAGCCGGAACACCTCTGAACAGCACGCCCGCGATCAACGCCGGCTCAACCACAAACGGTCTGGATGGCTACTTCACGTTTCGGCGCGTGCCCCTCAACGGGGTTTCCAACATCTTCTTCACGACCGAAGGTATCAATCCGCTCTACTCAGGAGAGTTTGCTGTCGGTCCCTATGTACGGCCGCCGGTCACTCCATCTGGCTCTTCGGTCACCACCGTGGACTGGTCGGCAGTCTCCACCGGGGATCGTCCAGTCAACACGTTTCTGACCGCAAACGATGCCGCTTCTACCTGCAATCCCGGACAGGATGGTACGGAGTCCGCACCGGCCGTGCTGGATGCCAGTGGATGGCAGAAAGGCCAGCTGTGTGGCTGGGCACACAACTCCTGGTTCAACGTGTCCGTAGCCGCCGGCCATAGCTGGACGTTGGAGGTGACGGCCACCGATGAGACAGGAGCGTCGACGGTCAACAAGGCCCAGCCTGTGATGGGGGTCTGGGATGCGAGCGACCCGGCCGGCACGTCGCCTACGGTCGCGAGCCAGCCCGTACCGTTCAACTCCCTGGCCCTGGGGATGACCCAGATCCAGATCGGCGCACCCTCTGCGGATCAGACCGTTCGCTTCTCCGTGTCGGACCAGTTCGGGGCCGGACGCCCGGACTTCACCTACACGGCCCGGCTGCTCTATGCCGCCACGGTGTCGCCGGCCACCCTCGGTGTGGGCGGAGGACGCATCGTCGTCTCCGGAACGGGTTTCCGGCAGGGTAACCAGCTCTTCGTCAACAACACCCCAGCCCAGGTGCTGAGCTGGACGGCGACGCAGATTGTCGCAAATGCGCCGGCCCTGGCGGTCGCGGGAGCTCCCCTTGGCACCCCGCTGACGGTAACGGTCGTCGACGCGCAAACCGCAGGCAGCGCGAGCATCTCCAACGCGCTGACCTACGAGGTGCTTCCGAACTTGATGCAGCAGGTCTCTGCGCCGGCAGCATTAGAAACGGGCGTCCCGGCCCCTACCCCGTTTGCCGTTCGCGTCCTCACCAGCGACGGGCTAAGCCCGGTACCAGGCGCGTTGGTGACCTTTGCTGTGGTGACTGGCTCTGCGCAGTTTGGCGCTTGTGGAACGGCAACCATCTGCACCCTCGCGAGCGACGCGCACGGCGTGGTGCAAACGACGGTTCTTGGCGGAGCTCCTGGAGCCGTGGTTCTTTCGGCGACGGAAGTGCATGGAGGCGCCGTGGTGCTGTTGCCCCTTCTAGACACAGATCCGCTCCGGGTCGCCGCCTTTCAGCAACCCGTCCACTATGTGGCTGCGGGCCAGGGCGGATCGTGGTCTCTGCAGCTCGGCGCCTCGCAGGACGGCTTGCCCGCGGTCGGTGTCCCGGTTACCTGGTCCGTCAGCACAGGTCTGGTGACACAGTCGGCGAATCCCGTAACGGCCAGCAACGGAGCTGCCGCGTTGTTGGTAAGCGCGCCCGCTTTGGCTCCGGGTTCGGTGAACACCGTTACCGGATGTGCCTGGTCCACCGTGTGCGCAAGCGCAACACTTTACGGCGTCGATGCCTCGCAGTGGCTGCTCAGCGCTCCGCTGCGTGCGACACAGGGCTTGTCCGCGTCCGGATCCTTTGACGCACTGAGCCTGACCGTGACCGACCAGGCTGGGCACCTTCTCGAGGGTGCGCCTGTACAGGTGCATCAACGAGTGCTGGCCTGGGAGGGCGTTTGCCCCACGGGGAATCGCTGCCCCGCCGCCCCTGTGCTGGCTGCAACGGAGAGCGCGCTGACCTCCGACGCAACGGGCACCATCACCTTTACGCCGCTGCAGGTGCCGGACGTGCCGCAGGTGATCGAAGTTGCTGTTTCCACCGGAGCGCAGGGATTTCTGACCCTGACCCTGGTGAAGGCGCCCTAGCTGCGGAGCTAGAGTTCTGTAGGCAGCAGAGCGTCGGAAGCAACATTTCGCCGTATTGCGACGATGCCGAAGCAGGCGATGTAAACGTAGCAGATCGCGGGTACGAGGAAGCTTGGCTGAAGGCCGACTCTATCGGCGAGCTCACCTTGCAGTTTCGGAACCAGAGCGCCGCCCAGGACGGCAGCGATGAGCAGGCTTGAGCCTTTGCTGGTAAGAGGGCCGAGGTCCTGAATGCCCAGCGTGAAGATCGAGGGAAACATGATGCTGTTGCAGAAACCGACCGCGAGGATTGCACCCATGGCCACGTGTCTGGTCGTGAAAAGAGACACCAGCACCAAAACGAAGGCTCCGACCGCCATCAGCCCGAGCAGAAGGCCCGTCTTGATCTTTTGCAGCAACGCAGAGCCGATGAAGCGACCGATCATGGCGCCCCCCCAATAGACCATCAGGAAGTAGCCGGCCTGAGCCGCAGGCAGGCTCGCGATTTGCGGTAGACCCATGTAGCTGACCAGGAGATTGCCAATGGAAACCTCGGCACCGACGTAGGTGAAGATGCCAAGTGCGCCGAAGAGCAACCAGGGGTGGCGCCATATGCTGTCGGGACGGGAAAGCGCTTCAGAAAAGGCCCCTGGACGAAAGTCCTGCGTGTGTTGGGAGACCCCCGTGGTGGTCTTGAGCTTGATCGCGGCCAGAGCCAGTGCCAGCAGAGCCAAGGCCAATGCAATCAGCATGTAGGGAACCCGCACGGTGGAGGCCTGCTCCGCGCGGTAAATCTGACGCTGCACATCGCCCATCAAGTGAAGCCGCTGCGAGGAGAGCGGCGCTTGCGCATGCTTCAGGATCAGCGCCGTTCCCACAAACGGCGCAATAAAGGTGCCCACAGAATTAAAGGCCTGGGCGAGGTTCAGCCGGCTGGCGGCCGTGGCAGCGGGTCCAATCACCGTCACATAAGGGTTAATGGCGACCTGAACGATGGTCATTCCGGCGGCAAGGATCACAAGGGCGGTCAGAAAGAACGCAAAAATGGCGTAGTGTGCTGCGGGTAGGAAGGCGACCGCACCGCACGCCATCACAAGCAGGCCCGCAACCATGGTCTTTTTGTATCCAAACCGTTCCACGAGTTTTCCGCCCGGATAGCTAAAGACGAAGTACGAAGAGAAGAAGTACAACGGCACATTCTGGAGCTGTGAGTAGCTCAACGCGAAGATCGACTTCAGGTGCGGGCTGATCACGTCGTTCAGACAGGTGAGGAAGCCGACCATGAAGAAAAGCGCCGTGGCCACGGTCATGGCGCGGACGTCGGTTTTGATCTCCAGGCCGCTGTCGTAACCGGGCGCGCTGGGGTTTTTTACAAAGACGGCCAAGGCAGGCTCCTTGAAGGGCAGAACCAAAAATGTGCGCTCGCGAGGTGCGAATCGCTATACAAGAGTAGCTGCTTTGAGCCCGCTTTGGTGCATGCCCGCGTAGCCTTTGACACTGCCTGGCGCGTTGGGCCATCCGGCTGCGAGCTGGTTGGCCCGGCGGGCGACTTCGGCTTTCAAGGTCTATGCTAGAAGCGGATAAGAGTTGCCGAGTGTAAGGGGAATCGAGATGCGGAGCAATTGGAACGACGGCAGAGGGGATCGGGGTGGAGTTGGAGACCGTTCCGGGGGGTCCAGGGATCGGTCAGGGTATGCAGGGCGCGGCTTTGTGTCGGAGGCCCCGCAGGGAGGCCAGGGCAACCAGGCCAAAGAGGATGAGCGGGACTTCTTCGACGAGCGCACGGAGGTAAAGACGCACACCTTCACCTGCCCGAACTGCCAGCAGCAGGCCGACTACGCGCTGACCTGGCTGGTACGCCGGAAGCGGGCGCGACTTACGGGCTATGCGGACGCAGCGCGGGAGGCGCGTTTCGCCAAGGCACGGAGCTACATGGTCCGGCGTGACGATCAGGTCGGTTGCCAGAACGTACGTTGCCGAAAGCGCTTTGAGATTGCGGGGCTGCAATCGGTTGCGTTCTTCGAAGATCCGGCGGGCGGGTCGGTCGCAGACCGGGCAGAGCGCATCCGGGCGGCGTTTGCGGGCCGCGGCCGGGAGTAGGCACGCGAGAGCGGCCCAGAACGCGGGGCGGCGAGCACGTGCGCGATGGGGGAACCAGATCCGGCAACCCGGGCTCAAGCTTTGGTTGAGGTTTCGCGCCGGGCAGCCGGTGCGTTCGGTGATCGGTGCCGCGGCGGGTCGCAGGGCTGCTTTCCCGCAGCCCGATGTGATGTAATGTCGATGTCAACTTACCTCAGGAGTGCCCCTATGCCGAACACGACCCTGCCGCCCGAAGAGCGGATGCTGATTCCCGCTGAGGTGGAGGCCCTGGATCGGCGCCGTCGGCGGGGGCAGCTGTTGCTCGTGCTGGGCTTCCGGTTCGGGATCATCGCAACGTTGCTGACCCTGTGGTCGGGGCAG
>CAXUIF010000034.1:0-19553 GCA_964250995.1 uncultured Acidobacteriaceae bacterium | reverse complement strand
GCGACCTGCTCGAGCGATGCAAGGTACAGTTCACGAATCTGGCCCTGATCGCCGGGTGACAGCTTCGCATACTGCGCCGGCGTTGCGGAGCCAAGCTTACCGGCACGCAGCACCCCTTCGAAGTCACGAATGCGCAAACCGGCCTTGTCCAGCGTGCGCAGGAAGTCGCGCACCCCTGCCTCAGAGAAGCGGCCGTTCACGGCTGCCTTCACTTCGCGGAAGGTGACCTCGTCGTCTGCGCCCAGCACGGGGCGTTCGTACAGTGCGCGCGTGCGGTCCACTGCGCCGGATCCAGCTCCCTGCTCCATGGTCGGTTCCTTCGGTGCTTGAAATCTGGAGCGGGAGACGGGAATCGGACCCGCGACCAACAGCTTGGAAGGCTGTGACTCTACCACTGAGTTACTCCCGCTCTGCTGCAGCGAAGCTTGCCGTTTCGCGGGGCAGCAAGCTTGCTGGGCCACCACGTCTGCTGCCTCACCCTGAAACTATGGAGCTGATGATGGGGCTTGAACCCATGACCTCTCCCTTACCAAGGGAGTGCTCTACCACTGAGCTACATCAGCCTTCAACCGTCCAGACGGCTTTGCCCGTCGCCGGACTTGCTGTCTTCCATCCTACGCGACCGCAGGCGGCCGAGCACGACTCGCAACGCGAAAAATCCCAACAGCAGCCAGGTAAGCTGTTGGTACTTCCCTGGCTCCATCGTTCGCCACACCAGCGCGGCCAACAGACCCAGCACGCCCAGGGCGACGGCCATGCGGCCCTGGCTTCCGGGTCTCACCGGCATGCCCGAGCGGTGCCGCGACCGCGTGAAGTTTGTGGTGCACGTGAAATTTGTGGTGCACAGGGGAGGATTCGAACCTCCGTACCTCGTTGAGGGGCAGATTTACAGTCTGCTGCCATTAACCACTCGGCCACCTGTGCCCTGTTGTGTCCCGCTGTCCGCCTGCGATCCGAACGCACCGAACTCGCCTGAAAGGGCGTGTGCGGACTGGTAAGGAGATTGGAGCGAACGCTGGACAACACTGCGAAAACTTGTCTCGTGCGCTGCCCGGACGTGGAGCTGGCGAAGGGATTCGAACCCCCGACCGCCTGATTACAAATCAGGTGCTCTACCAGCTGAGCTACGCCAGCCCAGACAGCACGCTGCACCGTGAAAACCTTCACGGCACATGGATCGACGATACCACAGGAAGCGCCCGGGTTGAACCCGTGTGGCGAGGCGGTTGGCCGCTGGCGTTCGCCCTGGTGAGCGTGCCCTGCCCAGTGAGGAAAACAGCGCAGGGCAGGTTCACGGAACGTGCCTCGCCCCGTCTAGAACAGTGCAGGCAGGACCACACAGGGGAACAATGACCCGGGGTGCGGAGGATGGTAGGATGGGCGGCATGGTGGGCTGGTCGGGACGGGCTTTGGTCTGCTTGTTGGCCGTGAGTTGTGGCCTTTTTCCGAGCCGCGCCGCCACGCAAGTGGCAGCGGAAGGGGAAGGTCCCGCCCTCCCCAAGGCGGATGTCAGCCGGCCGCACGCCCTGACCAACGACACGATCGTGAAGATGACCCGGGCGGGGCTGGACGACACCGTCATCGTGCAAACCGTTCAGACCCAGCCGGGCTCCTACGACACGACCCCTGACGATCTGATTGCCCTGAAGACCGCGGGCGTCTCCCAGCGGGTGATCGCGGCGCTGCAGGCCCGCAGCGCCGGCCTTGCCGTACGGCAGGGTGCAGCTGAGGTCAATCCGGCGCCGCTGACCGCGGGGGTCGATGAGATCGGGGTCTACTACCAGGACAAGGACGGCCAGTGGGTGCCACTCAAGACAGAGCGGGTCCAGTTCAAGTCCAGCGGTTGGCTCAAAAATGCAGCCACGGACGGCATTGTGAAGCAGGATATGAACGGCCATCTGGAGGGCCCTCGATCGCCCCTTGCCTTGAACACCGGCGTGCATCTGCTGATCTATGCACCTTCGGGCACACAGGCGGAGGAGTACGACTTTCTGCGCTTGCAGGAGCACGCCAGCAGCCGCGAGTTCCGCGTGAAGACGAGCGGCCTGTTTCACTCCACCACCGGATCCCAGAAGAATGAGCTAGAGTTCCACCCGGTCAAGGTAGCCCGGGACATGTACACCTTCACCGTGCCCGCTGATATTGAAAAGGGCGAGTATGGCGTTCTGCCGCCGGGCTCTTCCAACGTGCCGGGCCTGTCCAATGCCGGCAAGATCTTCACTTTTTCCATTCGCGAATGACCGCACGCCGACGATCCTGGTGGCCGCTTTGGGTCGGCGCGGGCCTGCTGGCCGCTCTGCTGATTCTGCTGTACCTGCGCGCGAAGGCACCACCGGAAGCGGCTCGGTTGCTCCCGGAATGTGACGCGATCGTGTTTGCCAACCTGCGGCCGCTGCGTGGGTTGACGCTTTGGGATGCGGCCAGCAATCCAGCGTCGCCGCCCCCCCGAAGCCGCGACTACCAAACCTTTATCGATGCCACCGGCATTGTGCCTGAGCGCGATCTGGGCAGCGTCGCCTTTGGGCTGCACCGCATGGCCGATCCTCACGGACCGAACGGCGCCGTGGCCTATTCAGAGGTCTTCATCGGGCACTTCAACGCCGGCCGGCTCCGGGGGTATCTGGCGCACCTGGCGCGCGGCTCGGAGACCTACGCGGGCCGGGAGATCTACAACATTCCGGTGCAGGGACGCACTTTACGCGTGGCCGTTGTGGCCTATGACATCGTCGTGGCCTCCAACGCGCCGACCCCGGAGCAGATGCACTCCATGCTGGACCGGTCGCGCGCCGCGGCGCTCTGGCGTCCGGGCTCGTCGCTGCTGTCGGCGCGCTTCGGCGAGGTTCCCCTGCTGGCGCAGGCCTGGGGTATCGGTCGTATCGGCCTGCCCTTTGGGGAGCGCGGCCACCTTTCGGTGATGGGCTTTGAACTTCCCGTGCCGGTGGATACGGAGTTGATCGCGAGCCTCCGCTATAGCGGGGCTGTGCACTTGCGGGTGGAGGAGATCGCGCCGGACGCGCTGGCCGCCGAGCACATGGCGGAGTCGGTCGGCAACATCCTCAGTGTGTTGCGCGGCTTGGCCAGCGCCGAAGGGCCCACGGGGCCTCGAGACGCCGCGCTCCGCGCTGTGCTGAGCACGGCGAAGGTGCTGCAAAAAGCCGACCGTGCGGTGCTGACGGCCAACGCCAGCGTGGAACAGGTCCGCCTGCTATCGGCTGACGCGGCTGCTCCCGGCCCCAACACAGACGAGCAGAAGCCGCCCCAAAGCGCGCCTTCTTCCCTGCGCCGCTAGGATCCGTCGCTAGGACCGGTCGCTAGGGTCCGTCGAGGGTCGCCCGCGTCCTTTTGCGACCGCGGGTCGTCTCGTACTCTGGCGGTCGGCGCTAGTCGCAGCCGTTGCATCCAACGGGCATCGCAGTTCCCTTTTCCCGGAGATCTTGTATGTTCAGGCCCTTGTTTTCTTCCCTTGTGCCCCGTTGGGGGATCCTGTTGGCGACGGGTTCCGTAGCCCTGTGCCCGGTGTCGCCCCTGCACGCACAGACCGAGCCGCAAAACGGCGCACCGACTGGTGTCGTTACGGGCCAGGCTGCCTTTACCGACTACACCAAAGAACACCCCGGCGTGCGTCGCCATCTGACCGTCGGCGACCTGCCCCAACCCATGCCGGACACCTCGGTCGATAACGGCGCGGATCTGGTGCCGCGCCCTGCCGGGGCGATGCCGCAGGCCCCCGCCGGTTTCAGGGTGCAGGTCTATGCCGAGGGCGGCTTTAGGGAGCCGCGTCTTGTGCGTGCAGCGCCAAACGGCGATGTATTCCTGGCCGACTCCAAAGCGGGCCAAATCGTCGTCCTGCGCGGGACGGGGCCGGACGGCAAGGCGCAGGCGCGCGAAACCTATGCCAGCGGCCTGGATCATCCGTTCGGCATTGCGTTTTATCCGGCGACGAATCCGCAATGGGTCTACGTTGCCAACACCACCAGTCTGGTGCGATTCCCGTATAAGTCCGGCGACATGACTGCTTCGGGCGCGCCACAAACGATAGTGGATGTGCTCCCCGGATATGCTCAGCTGCGCGGCGGCGGGCATTGGACGCGCGACGTGCAGTTTTCTCTGGATGGCAAGCGCATGTTCGTCAGCGTAGGGTCGGGCTCCAATGTGGACGACCCTGATACCCATCCCCGCGAGTTTCACCGTGCGGACGTGCTCGAATATACCCCCGAGGGCAAATTCCTCAAGGTATGGGCGTATGGCATCCGCAACTGTGTGGGAGAGGCGGTCAATCCGGTCACCGGCGCCCTGTGGTGCTCCACCAACGAGCGCGACGGCCTGGGCGACAATCTAGTCCCCGACTACATCTCCAGCGTGCCCGAAAACAGCTTCTTCGGCTGGCCCTGGTGGTACATGGGCGGGCATCAGGACCCGCGGTTGGTCGGCACGCATCCGGAGCTGAAGGAGAAGGTGCGCACGCCGGATGTGATCCTGCAGCCGCACTTTGCTTCGCTTGAGATGACGTTCTATCCGGAGCGTGGCGGTCAGTTTCCTGCGGGCTTTGGCGGGGATGCCTTTGCCGCCGAGCACGGCAGCTGGAACAAGCACGTGCGCGCCGGGTACGAGGTCATCCGCGTACCGATGAAGGCCGGCAAGGCCACGGGCGAGTACGAGGACTTCCTGACCGGGTTTGTGAATCCTGACGGCAAGGTGTGGGGACGGCCGGTAGGCGTCACCGTGGCCAAGGATGGCTCGCTGCTGGTCACCGACGACGGTTCCAATACCGTGTGGCGGGTCAGCTACGTGGGCGCAGGGTCAAGCGCGGGGGCCAATGGCCGGTAAACGCCGCGCATGGGCGGTCCTGCTGCTGCTGGCAGAGCCGCTCTGCGGCGGATTAGCGGCTGCGCAGGCTACAGGCAACTTGACGATTCCTCCCACGCGGACCGTGGCGTTCGACGGGCATCCGGTGACCCTTCCGAAAGACCTGACGGAGCCAGCAACTGTGCTGATCCTGGGCTTCGGCAGAGACTCGAAAACCGCCACCACGGCATGGGAACAGGCAGTCCGCACGCAGCTCGTGCACCCGGGTGCGGTCGGGTTATACGAGTTGGCCATGCTGGCGGAGGTGCCGGGGTTTGTGCGCCCGCTGGTGTTGCGAAAGATCAAGCGCGAGGTGCCCGGCTTGCTGCAAGGTCAGTTCCTGTCCGTCACCGAAGACGAGGAGGCCTGGAAACGCGCAGCCGGCTACGCCGCCGACCAGCCTCAGGCCGCCTATGTGCTCCTGGTGGACCGGGGCGGCCGTGTGCAGTGGGCAACGCACGCGCCCTTCTCTGCGGAAAGCTTCGCGGACCTGCGGCACAAGGCCCTTGCGGTCGCAGGCAGAAGGCCCTAGCTCCTCTCGGCTGGCGAGAAACCGGCCGTACGGTAGCATGGGCTCGCATGCGTGTTTCACGGTTTCCCTGGATGTGTCCCTGGCTTTGCGGTGTCCTGTGCGCCGTTGCCGGCCCGCCCTCCCCCCTTGTGGCGCAGGCCGCCGGTCCTGCACCGTCCGCGGCGTTCAGCAAGGCGCGCGCCCTCTACGACACACCCGTAGACAGCGGGTTGCAGTCCTTCCACTGCGAGGTCAACTTCGATTGGAAGGATTTTCTGCAGAAGGCGAACAATCAGCCCGTCCCGGATGCGGATGCCCGGCTGACCTACCTGCGCAGCATCCGCCTCAGTGTCGACGACGACCTGCGCGGCAGCGGCGAACTTCACTGGACCGCGCCCAGCCCGGCGCCGGAGGACAGCGAAGATTCCATCACCAAGATGCGCGGCGGCTTGCAGGGAATCTGGTCGGCCTTCTTCCAGACCTGGAACGGCTACGCCACTGGCAACATGGTGTCCTACGATCCACGATCCGTGGTGGAGCGGACGGCGGATGGTGGCTTCCATGTCACAGCGCACCAGGGGCCCGGGCTCGCGGAAGAGATTTATGACGACAAGCTGGTGCTGAAGTCCGTGCACGTCAGCACGCCGTCGCTGGAAAGCAGCTTGACGCCCGAGTTCTCGCCCGGGCCTCACGGCCTGTTGGTGACCACCATTCACAGTGTGGACCGGCAGCCTCCGACGGCCCCGCCTACTGAGGTCGCGATGAAGGTGACGTATGCACCCGTGGGCAGCTTCCAGATTCCCTCCACCCTGCAAGTGGCCGTGGGTCCTGCCAACTTTGCCTTCCGCCTGGTGAACTGTACCGTGAAGACGCAGTAACGCCGTCTGGAGCGCGCCCTCACAGGCAAAACACTTCTTTGCGGGAACGGCGTCGGCTGGTACGCTGCTTGGCAACCGAGGTTTGACGATGAATAGGCCTTCTTTGCGGCGATCGCTTTGTGGCGTCGTGGTCAGCGCGGCCGCCTTTGCGCAGGTCGCCGGCAAACCCTTTCCCGACGGCGTGTTTTCCGCGAAGACCGTTGCCGTTGTCAACGACACGCGGACGCCTGCGGTGGAGAAGGGCGCGGAGGACGCGTTGGCCGCTTGGGGTCAATTCAAAGTGGTCGACGACCCCCAGTTGGCCGATGTCACGCTGCGTTTTGAGAAGGCCCGCCAACACGAAGGGCACGACACGCAAAAGACAGACGACACCGGCAAACCGACCGACTACGGATACACGATGTCGTTTGGGTCGACGATCTCCATGAAGGCTTTCTTTAAAGACACAGAAGCTCCCTTCTACACAACGAAAACAGAGGACGGCAAAGCCAAGGCAGGCACTACGTGCGTGAACAGCTTCCACGCAGCCTTCCGCGAAGCCTTCACCCAACGCAAGCCAACCTCGAACTGAGGCCGACCGTTGTAGCCTGCCGCTGGAAGGTGGCAGGTGGCGCCTTGGGTGCAAGCTCTTGCGACCGGGCTGCGCCTTCCTTCTCCCTAGCTAGTCCGCATTGCGGGTAGCCGGCGCGTCATCGCCTAGCAAGCTCTGCTGCATCTCGTCCCAACGGCGCACGTAGCCGACCCCGCGCTGGTAGCGCAACACCACAACTTCGGCTTGGCACTGGATGGGTACCCCATCTTCGGCACAGATGGGCATGGACCGGCGAGCCCCACCTTGCACGTACAGCATCTCCCCCAGGCCATAGCGCGGCACGGCGGCGCTCACGCGACCCAAGACTCCCACCATCGGCATGTCCGGAGGTTCCAGCATGGGCTCGCGTTGCAGAAAGACTTTGCTGGTCAACCAGTACACGAGCCCGGCGCCGGACAAACCGCTCAGCACAGACAGTACCAACACCAGTGCAGGAGCAAAGACGCTGCCAAGCGTTAGAAGGTATCCGGTAGCACCCAGCCAGCACAGAAACGCAGCCAGACTCGGGAGACCCGGAGAGGACTGGGGCCCACCAAAACGAATCGGGCCCATCGCCTTCGCCCTGCTAAGCCAGGAGCCATCCCCTGCGATGCCCCAGCGGCTACGTTGACGGAGAAAAACACCGCCCGCCAGGTCCAGCACGACCGACGCAAGACCAACGCCGAAGCACGTGAGGTAGATCGCGTTGCGGTTGAGATGAGCAGCACCGAGGTTCATGGGCGGCCTCCTGCGGCGTTTGGTCAGTGGGCGGAACCGCGGACGGACACAAAAGCGGCGACCACGCCGTGCGCCGTCCTAGGATCACCGGAAAGGCTAGCAGACCTTCCCTACCTTCGTCTTCCAGCCGCCATGCCAGCCTGCAAACCAAGAGCCAGGCTTCGCCCCACAGCAACGCTTGGTCGCAGCTCCGTCTTTTCGAAATACGTTTTGCGCGGCCTGCCCGGCGCAAGTGCTCCTGCCGTAGCAGGCTTCAATGGGCGTCCGGTGGCCGGGTGCCCACCGCGCTGCGGCCTCATCGGAGTTTTAAAGTCAATCGCTTTTCCCGGCCCAAACGGTTGCGCGGGGCGGGTTGACAGGCTCAGCCCAACGCGCGTACCGTTCGACACGCACTACACACCCGTACCATCGGAGTAACTCACGTGGCTTACACGAAAGGTCCTCTCGCGACCTTGAAGCAATCAGGGGGCGCCCTTGCAGCGGCGCTGCTCGGCATCACCGCGCTCAGTGGAACGGCGGGGGCCCAGACCGCCATCCCCACTGGCACCTCGCCCCTCGGCCCCAATGTCATCGTCTTCACACCCAGCATGTCGACCAGCCAGATCCAGGCAACGGTCAACGCGGTCGCCGCACAGCAGGTCAGCAATCAGTTCGGGACGCAGCGCTATGCCCTGCTGTTCGAGCCCGGCACGTACGGGACCGCGGCGCAGCCCCTCAACTTCCAGGTCGGTTTCTACACCGATGTGGCGGGTCTGGGCGCATCCCCGAACGACGTGACCATCAACGGCGCAATCAACGCATACAACCAGTGCTTCACCAATGCGAATGGAACACCGGGTGATTGCAACGCGCTCGACAACTTTTGGCGCTCGCTGTCCAACCTCACCATCAACGTGGCCGGGCAGACCGGGTGCCACTCTGGCGCTGACTTCTGGGCCGTGTCGCAGGCCGCGCCGATGCGCCGGGTGCACATTGCCAGCGGCAATCTTTCTTTGATGGACTACTGCGACGGCAGTGCGGAAGCGAGCGGCGGGTTTATCGCCGACACGCAGACCGGCTATGTAATTAACGGCTCGCAGCAGCAGTTCTACGTGCGCAACAGCAGCCTCGGCGGCTGGTCTAACGGCGTGTGGAATCAGGTGTTCTCGGGCGTGCAAGGGGCGCCGGCGCAGAGCTACCCCAATCCCACCTACACGACGCTTGCAAGCACTCCGGTCAGCGTGGAAAAGCCGTACCTGAACATGGATAGCCAGGGGAACTACTTTGTGGTGGTGCCGGCCCTGCAGCGCAATTCCATTGGAACAACCTGGGCTGCGGCGCCGACGACCGGACGCAAGCTGCCGTTGGGCACCTTCTTTATTGCCGATCCCACGACACCCGTGGAGACGATCGATCTTGCCCTGCTGCGTGGGAAAAATCTGATTCTGACCCCGGGCGTGTACAACCTGAGCGCTCCGATCCTTGTGGAGCGACCCAACACAGTCATCCTGGGCCTTGGTCTGGCCACGTTGGTACCGCAGCGCGGTACGGAAGCCCTGGACGTGGCGGATGTCGGTGGCGTCAACATCTCCGGCCTCATCGTCGACGCCGGTCCCGTGCATTCCAACGTGCTGCTCAGAATGGGCTTCGGCCTCTTCGGCTTCCCGTTGCCGACCGGAGGCTTCTTCCCTCACGCGAACAACCCCTCTTCGCTGCATGACGTGTTCTTCCGCGTGGGCGGCGCAACGCCGGGCACGGCTACCACCAGCCTCGAGGTGAACAGTGCCGATGTGGTTCTGGACGACATCTGGGCATGGCGCGCGGACCATGGCAATGGCGTGGGTTGGACGCTGAACACCGGCGACCACGGCGTCGTGGTCAACGGCGATCGCGTAACCGCGCTGGGCCTGGCTGTGGAGCACTACCAGAAGGAGCAGGTGCTATGGAACGGCAATGGCGGCGACACGATCTTCTACCAGAGCGAGCTGCCCTATGACGTGCCCAGCCAGAGCGCCTGGACGGACGGCACGGCCAATGGGTATCCCTCCTACGTGGTCGCCAAAACAGTCGGTACGCACCAGGCACACGGTCTTGGCGTGTACTCGTACTTCAACCAGGGCGTGAATATTGTCGAGGACAATGCGATCACGACGCCTTCCAGCACGGGCATCACCGTGCAGGATGCCGGCACGGTGTTCCTGAACGGCAGTGGGCAGATCACGCATGTGATCAACGGCGTCGGCGGCACCGCGAACAAGAGCGATGCCGGCAAGCTGCAGCCCGTAGTGACCTACCCGTAACGGCTACCAAACACGCGTTCCACCGCGACGGCGGCGAGTGCATCTCACTCGCCGCCGTTGCTGCGCTCGGGGTCGCGCAATGGGAGCGGCACAATTTAGATTTGAGAGCAAGAAACGGAGTTCCAGCAGCGGTCCCCCGGGCGCAGTCTGAGGGCATGCATAAAGCCGTGGAACCTTCGATACTGTACTTCGGCACGCCGGTTGTGTTGCTGAGCACGCGCAACGAGGATGGCACGCCGAACCTCGCGCCCATGTCGTCAGTCTGGTGGCTGGGATGGAACTGCATGCTGGGCCTTGGCGCCCGCGGCCACACCGCAGCCAATCTCCTGCGGGAACGAGAATGCGTGCTCAATCTGGCTTCGGCTGCGGAGGTCGAGCCGGTGAATCGGTTGGCCCGCACCACCGGATCCGACCCGGTGCCCCCGTATAAGCAGGCGATGGGCTACCGACACGAACGCGACAAATTCGGGGTGGCAGGGCTCACGGCAGTGGCCTCGGAGAGGGTCTCGGCGCCGCGTGTGGCGGAGTGCCCGGTGCAGTTGGAAGCCGTGCTGGAAGGGTGGCAGCCGTTTGGCCACAGACCCGATAAGGACCCTACAGCCCTGGCGTTTGAGGTTCGGATCGTGCGGGCTCATGTTGAAGAAGAGTTGCTGCAACCGGGCGCGTCCGATCGCATCGACCCGGACAGGTGGCGGCCGCTGATGATGAGCTTTGGACAGTTCTACGGGCTCGGAGAGCGCCTGCGCGAATCGACGCTGGCGCGCATTCCCGAGGACGCGTACCGCCCAGCCGCACACATGAGCCGATAGGGCTGTTGCGCGCAGAATAGAGGAGTGCCAGTGAACCAGAGAAACGACGGGCAGGGCCATCGGGCCGCGACCACGGAGAGTGATCCGCGCTGGGCAGCCGTGGTGGCGCGCGACGTTGCAGCCAACGGCCGTTTTGTGTACTCGGTGGAGAGCACGGGGGTGTACTGCCGCCCCAGCTGCGCCGCGCGGCTCGCGCGGCCTGAGAATGTGCGCTTTCACGCCAGCGGCACAGATGCCCAACGCGCGGGCTTTCGCCCGTGCAAGCGCTGCAAGCCGGATGAACCGCCGTTGGAGCAGATGCAGGCTGCCCTGGTAGCGAGGGCTTGCCGCAGCATCGAGCACGCCCTCGAAGAGCCGCGCCTGGAGGCGCTGGCCGCGGCTGCGGGCCTGAGCCGCTTTCACTTCCACCGCGTCTTTCGCGCCGCAACGGGGCTCACGCCGAAGCAGTATGCCGCATCGCAGCGCCGGCAGGCCATACAGCAGCAACTAGCTAGGGCGGGCGGGACGGTAACGGACGCTATCTATGCCGCTGGGTACCGATCCAGCGGGCGGTTCTACGCTGAAGCAGAGGAGGTGTTGGGAATGCAACCAAAGGCGTTTCGGGCGGGTGGCGAGCGCGCTGAGATCCGGTTCGCGCTGGCCGAATGCAGCCTTGGAACGGTGCTGGTCGCCCGGAGTACGCGCGGCATCTGCGCCATCCTTTTAGGTGATGAGCCCGAAGCGCTTCTGCGGGACCTGCAGGATCGATTCCCGCGGGCTGCGTTGGTCGGCGGCGAAGAGAGCTACGACCAACATGTGGCGGATGTTCTGGCACTCGTGGAGGCGCCGCAGAACAGCACGCTCCTGCCGCTGGACATCCAGGGCACCGCGTTTCAACAGCGGGTTTGGCAGGCTCTGCAGGCGGTCCCGGCGGGTGTCACGGTCAGCTATGCAGACATCGCCATGTCCATTGGAGCACCCCGGGCGGTGCGGGCGGTCGCCAGTGCGATCGCGGCCAATCCGCTTGCGGTCGCGATTCCGTGCCACCGGGTCGTTCGCAGCAACGGACATCTGAGCGGCTATCGCTGGGGTGTGGAACGCAAGCGCGCTTTGTTGCTGCGCGAAGCTGCTTCTGCAAAGCGCGACCGTCTTTAGGAGCCTGCCGCCGCGCTGCCGCCCAGGTCCGCCATGGTGCTGCGCAGGTACTTGTGAGGGTTCACCGCCGTGCCGCGGACCTGAATTTCGTAGTGGAGGTGAGGTCCCGTGACGCGTCCGGTGTGGCCCACGTAACCGATCACCTCGCCCTTCACGATCTGCTGCCCGGCGGCAACGTTGAAGCCCGAAAGATGCCCATACACGGTGACGATGCCGTTGCCGTGGTCGAGCTCGATCTCATTCCCATAACCGCTGCCGAGACCCGCCTTCGTCACGCGTCCGGCGGCCGGCGCGTGGACGGGCGTACCGTTTGGCGAGCCGATGTCGATGCCTTTGTGGAACTCGCCCGTGCCGATCCCGAGCACAGGATCTTCGCGCTGGCCGAAGCCCGAGTTGATTGGACCCAGGATGGGCCACATGTCCGGGATATTGGCGCCCGAAAGCGTTGTGCCGAGGTCGAGTCCACCGGCCAGATCGCCGAGCGAACCTCGCACCCCGAGGTTGGCATTGACCGATTGTGCCGGGGCCGCAATGCCTGCCTGGGCGGTATTGCGCAGGGCGTAGAAGGTGTCCAGCGACTTGTAGTAGCTCTCGTCGTTGAAGCTGGTGTCGTCTTTGAGCGGGGCCTTGGCGGTGCCGGCGCTTGCCGCGGCTTTGCGCGCACGAAGGGCATGGCCGTGCGCGAAGGTCAGCTTGCCGGCGGTGAGACCATAGATCGCGGAGACCTCGGTGGCCAGCGAGCCCAGGCTGGCCGCCTGCACATCCCGCTCATGCGCGGTTTTTTCCAGATGGGCATAGTCGCGACGGCTTAGCGCGAGCTCGCTGCGCAGCCGGTTGGTCGTCTCCGCCTTGGCCAGCATGCGGCCGTAGGACCCCGCCAGCCCTGCCATGGTGAACATGCCCACCAGCGCCGAAAGCAGAAACACGTACACGTAGCGCATGGGGACAGAGACACGGTCGGTTTCCCCGGTTTCCGATTGCGTGACGTAGACGATGAAGCGTTTGCGCATGAAAGACGAACTCGGGCCGAACTTGGTGCTGCGTAGTGGGATGGGCGAACGCCGGAAAGGTTTGCGCCCGGCTTGCAGAACTGTGCTCCCGCGCACAGGATGGCATGGAACGGGTATCTCGATGGTAACGGAGCTACTTAGCCGCGACAACCGCCCGGGCGGGCCTTGCCACGCCTGTTGAACGCAGCGTGCCCCTGGGGCGAACGCTATGCTGGGGCGTGGAGGCAGGTGGCGTGGAGCCAGGTGGCGTGGAGGCAGGTTCAGCGGCCCAGAAAACACAAAACCGCACCGGCGCGGGCGAACTGGCGCTGATCCGTCGCATCCGGGCCAGGGCATCGCAGACTGCCCGGCCTGCCGGCGAACTGCGCCTGGGCATTGGTGACGACTGCGCGATTGTGCGTCCGCGGCCCGGTGAAGAACTCGTTGTGACGACGGATTTTTCCCTTGAAGGCCGTCATTTTCGCCGCGACTGGCACAGCCCTGCCGCTATCGGACACAGGGCGCTGGCGCGTGGTTTGAGCGACCTGGCGGCCATGGGCGCGCGGCCGGTTGCGGCGTTCCTTTCCCTGGGTCTGCCATCTGCCCTGGCGGCAGACCAGGCGTGGGTGGGGGCGTTTCTGGATGGGCTCTTCGGCCTGGCCGCGCAAGCGGGGGTGCCGCTGGCGGGCGGCGATACGGCGGAGGCTCCGGGCGACGCGTTGCTCGCCGATATTGTTCTGCTCGGGGCTGTGCAGCGGGGCCGGGCTCTCCGACGCGACCGTGCGCGCGCCGGGGATCGCCTGTTCGTGACGGGCGCGCTGGGGGGCGCTGCCGCCGAGCTCGCCTCCCTTGCCGACGGCCGCGGCGTGGCACAAAAGAAGCGCAAGGCGGGGGGCCAGCCTCATCTCTTCCCGGAACCGCGCCTGCGGTGTGGACAGCAGCTGTTGCGGCGGCGGCTGGCGTCTGCGGCGATCGACCTGAGCGATGGGCTGTCCACGGATCTCCACCATCTGTGCGAAGCCTCGGGTCTGCGAGCGGAGGTCGATGTGCCTTGCCTGCCGCTCCACCCCTTGCTGCACACCATGGACGAGGCAGCGGCGTTGGCGATGGCCCTGCACGGAGGCGAAGACTATGAGCTGCTGTTCACCGCGAGCGGGAGCGCACGGATGCCACGCCAACTCGGCGGCGTGCGGCTGACGGAGATTGGCCGGATGCTTGCGCCAGGCCGCGGGCGAGCACGGGTAGCCCTGATCGATTCCGCGGGACGCCGCAAGCCACTGGCGCCCGGGGGATGGGAGCATCTGCGGTGAGGGCGAGCAGCGAAGTGCTGGAAAGCTTTCCGCACAGCTGGTCTGCGGAGGTACTGACGCACCCGCCGCTGATCGCGCCCGCACGGCATTTCCTGTATCCGCAAAGCGTCCCCGGCGAGGAGGATGCGCTCAACCGCGGGGCCTTGCTGGTGAACGTCCGCCCTGCTGCTGGAGGAAGCTTTCTGGCGACCTGCGCGCTGGGCTTTCGCGACCCTGCTCTGCCCGCGGGCCTATGGTCCTGCCCGGCGCCGGACGACCTGGTGGCCCTTGCCGGCGGTTACGCCTACCGCATCCCCACACGAAATCCACAAGCCACCGTATTGCTGGAGCAGCGTCCCGTAACGGCCGTTTTGCCCATCCCTGAGGCGGAACTGCTGCTGCTCGCAGGCTTTCACGATGTGCTGGCCCTGGGCGTCGACGGGATTCGCTGGCGCACGGAGCGGCTCAGCTGGGAAGGTGTGACATTGGGGTCGGTTCGCGACGGGGTGCTGCACGGGCTGGGCTGGGACATGTTCGCCGACACAGAGGTGCCGTTCACGGTGGACCTGCGCTCCGGAGCTCACCAGGGGGGCGGCTACAAGCGCCCTTCCGGTTCCGCCTCGACAAGTGTGTAGAAACTCAGCGCCGCATCCCCTTGCTCGAGCAGGCGATGCCGCCGCAGCGCGCCGTATACCGGCAGCAACGGGGTGCGGCGCGCGTGTTCGGCGACGACAAGTCCTTGCGGGGATAACAGGATTGCGTGCTCCCGGCCGAGCGCCGCGAATGTGGCCGTGTACTCCTCCGCGGCTTCGTAGGGTGGATCCAGGAAGATCAAATCAAAGGACTGGCGGCTCGTGGCGGCGTCCGCAAGTGCGCGCGCAACGGGCCTCCCGATCACAGTAGATTTCGTGGAAAGGTCGAGCGCACGGAGGTTGTTTTGCAAGGCGGTCAGGGCAGCGGGCGCGCGCTCCATAAAGGTGCCGTGGGCCGCGCCGCGGCTCAACGCCTCGATGCCCACCGCGCCCGAGCCCGCGTACAGGTCGGCGAAGTGAGCCCCGGGCAACCAGGGCGCGAGCACATTGAACAAGGTCTCCCGCAAACGGTCGCTGGTGGGCCGGGTTCGTTGCCCTGGTGGCGCGGTCAGCAGGCGAGAACGGAATGTACCGGCGATCACCCGCATGCGTCCCCTGAGCATAGCGTGGACACCGCGTGCCGGATAGGCAAACACGTGCAGCGCTCGCCAGCGGCGTCGGCCAGCTTCCAGAACGGGAAAGGGTGCCCGAGCCCCTACAATCAAAGGTGTGCTCCACTTTTCCCTTCCGGCCGGCCGCTGGTTTGGCGTGCAGGTTCGCGCGCATATCTCACTGTTTCTTTTGCTGGCGCTGGCGGCGGGCTACTCAGCCGTTGTAACCGGCAGTGCCCTGCGCGGCATCGCCTTGTGGTCGGCCCTGTGCGTGGCCGTGCTTACGCGGGAGATCGCCCGGGCCATAGCAGCTGCCTACCTCGACCTACCGGTGCGAGCGTTGTTTTTGCTGCCCGTGGGGGGCGTGATGGCGCTGGCGCCACGGCAGGGCAGTGTCGCCGTTAACAAAACACGGGTGATGACCGCAGTCGGCGCTGCGGCCAACTTCGGCGTGGCGCTGCTTCTGCTGGGCTTTGCGTACGGCATCGACCCGCATGTGGCCCTCTTCCGCCAGCCCTGGATCACGATTGAACACATTCTGCGCAGCGCCGTGTGGCTCCAGGTGATCGTAGGCGCGGTAAACCTGCTGCCCTCGGCGGCGTTGCCCTCGCGGCGACTCCTCCGGGCGCAACCCACGCAACCCGCGGCACCCGAACAGGCCGGCACCGGCATCGGCGCGCTCCGCCGGCCGCAGGCTTTCTTCGGGCTGTGGACAGCATGTGCGCTGGCCCTGGTACTGGCGGGCATCTTTTCCGGTCTGTTATGGCCCGTTCTGGTGGGGCTCACCGTGTTGTTCACGACGTATCTGAACCGCGCAGCCAGCGTGGGCTCGGCCGACGCCCTGGCCGTTAGCGTGCGCGATGTCATGTTGACGGAGTTCAAGCCGCTGAGCGCCTCCAGTACCCTGCGCGATGCGCTGCGCCAGACGACTCACACCGTGCAGGAACTCTTCCCTGTGCTGCGCGGCGAACGTCTTGTGGGTTGGATCTCTCGCGCCGCTCTGGCTGCCCGGCTGCGTGCCGAAGGGGATGGCTTCCTGCAAGGGGCGATGACCCGGACCTTCCAGGCAGTGGATCCGGCGGAGAAGATCGGCGATGCGCTGCGGCGCGCCACCGCGCTCGGGGCGAGCGAGTTCATCCCTGTGGTGGAGGACGGCGCCATGGTCGGCCTGCTCACGCCGGTAAGCCTGGAGCGCGCGGTCGGCCAGTTGCGCCTGACCCATGCCCCGGTTGAGCGCGACGCACTGTGAGTGTGCTGGCAGCGGCATCGTCCGGACCACCCACACCCGGCCAAGAGGTCCCGCTCGCTCCCGGTCTCTACCTTGTGGCCACACCCATTGGCAACCTGGAAGACATCACCCTGCGGGCCTTGCGGGTGCTGCGCAGTGTGGACCGTATTGCGTGCGAGGACACCCGCCAGACGCAGAAGCTTCTGAACCACTTCGGGATAAACACCCCGACAGTCAGCTACCACCTCCACAACGAGCAGGAGCGGGCGCGGGAGCTTCTGGCCGCGCTGCGCGAAGGTGCGCGCGTCGCCGTAGTTTGCGACGCGGGCACGCCAGGCATCGCTGATCCGGGGGAGGCTCTGGTGCGGCTCGCCGCAGACGCCGGCGTGACGGTGTTTCCGGTGCCCGGGGCCAATGCGGCGCTCAGCGCCTTGATTGCCAGCGGACTGGGAACGGAACGGTTCACCTTTCACGGCTTCCTGCCCGCGAAGGAAGGCCAGCGGCGAACGGAGCTGGAGCAGTTGCGGGCGAGCATGGCCGCCAGGGAGCAAGCAGCCACACAGATCTTCTACGAGACCCCGCACCGCATCCTCGCCACTCTGGCTGACGTTGTAGCCGTTTTCGGCCCGGAACAGCGGGCCGTGCTGGCCCGCGAGCTGACCAAGATGCACGAAGAGATCCTGCGGGGTACGGCTGCCGCGATACACGCCGAGCTTCTGGGCCGGGCCTCGGTGCGCGGCGAAATGGTGCTGCTGCTCAGCGGCCAAACGGCCCAACCCGTGACAACGCCCCACGTCGCGCTCACGCTGGGCGACGAGGTCGCGGCGGCCATGCGCGAGGGCTTGAGCGAGAAGGACGCGCTAAAACGGGTCGCCAAGGCACGGGGGCTCGGCAAGAGCGACGCCTACCGTGAGTGGCAGCGCACCCGCCGCCGCTGAGCCGCCTGCTCCCCACACCGACCTGCAGGAGCAGACCACATTTGCGGCTAGACCGTCTCGCGACCTTTCAGCCGGTCGTAGACGTATTTGTCGCTGGTGGTCCCAAGCGACTCGTTGTACAGGCTCATCGCGCCGGTTGCGAGGCGAAACTCCTGATCGAACTTCTGGATGCACCGGAGATGCTCCGCGGTAGCGGGAATGCGGAGCTTCGATGTTTCCAGAAACTTCTGGTAGCCATGGTCGACCAGGCTGGCGATTTCGCCGCCGAGCACCCAGCCGGCCTTGGCCAGCACCCGCGTCGGTTCGCCCTTGCCGGGTCCGGGCGCGATCTCGGCGGCGCAGCCGTACTTGGAGACACGGCGCGCGCCGGGAACACCCTTTGCACCCCCGGCCCCGGGTGCAACATCGAATCTCTCGTTACCGAGGGTGGACAGCACCCCATCAAACGTGGGCTCTTGCGTATGCTTGGTGACTCTGGTGCGCATGGGACTCCGGAACTGGGGTTTGCAGAGCAACGAGCCGCGGCCACAGGGGCACGAACCGCTGGTCTACACTCGCATCTAAACTGTCGCACATCGCCGCGCACGCCTTCAATCTCCTGAGGGTGCCAGCCCGGCAGAAGGAACGGTTTCACGCTATGACGGACGTCGCGGTTTCCGCGTTCGCAAAAAGGGATGGCGGTAACGGCCAGCTGGGCACGACGCTGCTGGACCGCATCGGCAACACGCCCCTGATCCGGCTCCATCGGCTGACCGCGCACCTGCCAGGCATCCAGATTCTGGGCAAGGCCGAGTGGTCGAACCCCGGCGGGAGCGTCAAGGACCGCGCTGCCTCGGCGATTGTGGCCGACGCGCAGCGCCGGGGGCTGCTGCAGCCCGGTAAGACACTGCTCGACGCAACCAGCGGCAACACCGGCATTGCGTATGCCATGCTGGGCGCGGCGCAGGGTTTCCCAGTCATGCTGTGCATGCCGTCCAACGTCAGCCCGGAACGCAAACACATCCTGGCAGCTTATGGCGCCGAGATCCGGTACACGAACCCTGCCGACGGCTCCGACGGCGCGATCCGCATGGCGCGCAAGCTCGCTGCCGAGCAGCCTGAACGCTACTTCTATGCCGACCAATACGGCAACGAAAATAACTGGCGAGCCCATTACTACGGCACGGCGAACGAGATCTGGGAGCAGACCCACGGCCGGGTGACGCATTTCGTCGCGGGGCTGGGGACCAGCGGCACCTTTATGGGCACCACCCGCCGCCTGCGTGAGCTGAAGCCCGCCATCCAGTGTTACTCCATGCAGCCGGATTCGCCGTTCAACGGACTTGAAGGCTTGAAACACATGCCGACCGCCATTGTGCCTCCCATCTACGACGAGCACCTCGCCGACCGCAACCTGGAGATGCCGACCGAGCGCGCCTATCGCATGTGCAAGGAGTTGGCGCGCACGCAGGGGATGCTGGTGGGCATCTCTGCCGCCGCTGCTGTGGCCGCCTGCGTCGATGTCGCGGAAGAAGAAGCGCGCGCCGGACGCGAGGCCGTCATTGTGACGATTCTGTGCGACTCCGCCGACAAATACCTGAGCGAGCGATTCTGGAGCGAGCCGACCCCCGAAGCCGCGGCGGCCGATGCCGTCGACAGCGAGATGTATGCGGGGCAGAACGCGTGAGCGCGGTCCCCCTTCGCCTCTCGCGCGCCCTGTACGACCAGCTGCGCGCGCATGGCGAAGAGACCTACCCGTTTGAGTGCTGCGGAATCTTTCTCGGCCACGCGCGCGAGGAGGCGATCGAGGTCGCTTCCCTGCTGCGCGCCGGCAACACCCGCACAGATGCAGCCCACAACCGCTACGGCATCGACCCGCGCGAGCTGATCGCGGCGCAACGTGAAGGGCGCAAACTCGGCTTGGAGATCGTCGGCTTCTACCACTCGCATCCGGACCACCCGGCGATGTGGTCCAGCACAGATTTTGCGGAAGCTCACTGGTTCGGCTGTAGCTACGTCATAACGGCGGTCGAGGGCGACCGGCAGACCGGCAAAGCTACGGTTTCGAACAGCTTTCTGCTGGCGGGCACAGGTGAGGACGACAAAGCCTTTCAGCCGCAGCCGATAGACGTGGGTTAGCATCGAACACTGCGGGGAAGAGCCCCAAAGGACGAGACAGACC
>CAXUIF010000033.1:0-19820 GCA_964250995.1 uncultured Acidobacteriaceae bacterium | reverse complement strand
CTGATGTAGTCGCTCATGGTCATGACGATCAACACCAGAAAGACAAAGAACCCTGAAGCGATGGTCATCTTGATCAGGCGCGTCTGGTACTTGGCGTGCATGAAAAACAGGATCACAATCACGGCCTTGAAACACGCGATACCCAGGGCCACTACGGGGTTAAGCGGCCCCATATTGATGAAAGCCGCGATCACCGTCAGCAGGGTGCCCGCCAGCAGCGTTCCGAACACCATCACGTACTGTATCGGCGTGACAATATGGTGTTCGGCGTGTTCCGGATGCGTGACGTTTGTCGGGTCGTTTTCGTCGGTGTGAATTGCCGATTGCGCCATAGCCTATTCCTTTTATTGCGGGTCCGTGCGGTTACTTCACCAGATGTCGGTTGATCAGATAAAGCAGAGGAAACAGAAAGAGCCACACGATGTCGACAAAGTGCCAATACAGGCCGAAGTTCTCAATCGGCGCCACGTACCCAGCCGTGAACTCCCCGCGGCGCGCGCGCAGAATCAGCCAGCCAAGCAGCACCAGACCGATGATCATATGCACGGCGTGCATGCCGGTCATGGCGAAGTAGAGAAAGAAGAACACCTGCGTTCGCTGAGCCATGTCCGGAGCCAGCGGCTCGTCCGTGGGCTTGCCGTGCTTGTCCAGCGGTGGATGGACGAATTCGGCGATGGAGAAGTTGTCCCCGGGCACGTGATGCAGCTTGAACTTCTCGCTGTACTCGTCGTACTTGACCCCGAGAAAGATCAGGCCAAATACGGTGGTCAGAACGAGCATGAGCACGAGGGTACCCTGCTTACGCACTTCCGCCGCCCAGACACCCAGGGCCATAAAGAACCCGGAGCTAATCAGCACGGCCGTGTTGATGGCGCCCTCGGTGATATTCAGGGTGTTGGAGGCCGCAGCAAAGGCCGGGTAGTACCAGTTGCGGTAGAGCAGGTAAGCAAAGAACATGCCGCCGAAGAACATGATTTCGGTCAGCAGAAACAGCCACATGCCGAAGGAGCCCGCTTCCCGCTGTTGCTCCTCGGTCTCAAAATGATGCCGATGCTGTGGAAGCGACACATGCTCATGCACAGCGTGTTGGGCCGTGGAGGTTGCCGTATGCGGGCTGATCTCGGTTGCGGTCGCGTTATCCAACGGTGGTCACCTCATGCTGTTTCCGTTCCAACCACTCGTAGTCGTAGGCTTCGTGATCCATCACGGGAGTTTCGATGAAGTTTTCCGTTAGCGGCGGCGACTGGATCTGCCACTCCAGACCTGTTGCCTGCCACGGATTCTCCCCTGCAATCGCGCCATACTTCAGCGACCACCCAAGATACAGCAGCGGCAACATGTAGCCAACGCCGAGGACTGTGGCCCCGGCCGTCGAGAGCACGTTGAGGACCTGGAACTCCGCTGGATATGCATGATACCGGCGCGGCATACCCAGGTAGCCGAGGATGAACTGCGGCATAAACGTGAGGAAGAAGCCGATGAATGTGGTGATCGCCGCCAGCTTGGACAGGGGTTCCGAATACATGCGACCGGTCATCTTGGGCCACCAGAAGTGGATGCCGGCCAGGAACGCCATCAGCATGCCGCCGACCATGACGAAGTGGAAGTGCGCCACCACGAAGTAGGTTTCGGTCAGATGGATGTCCATGCCGAGCGAACCGAGAAACACGCCGGTAAGCCCCCCGATGGTAAACAGCCCGATGAAGCCGAACGAATACAGCATCGGCGTCTCAAAGGTAACCGAGCCCTTCTGCATGGTGAAGGACCAGTTGAAGATCTTGATGGCCGATGGCACGGCCACGAGCATGGTCAGCAACGAGAAGACCAGAGCGGAATAATTGGAGACACCCATGATGAACATGTGGTGTTCCCAGACGAAGAAGCCGAAGAGCGCAATGGCTACGGAGGAGAAGGCAACGGCCGTGTAGCCGAACACCCGCTTGCGGCTGAAGGTGGACATCGTCTCCGAGATCACGCCCATGCCGGGCAGAATCATGATGTACACCGCCGGGTGCGAGTAAAACCAGAAGAGATGCTGGAAGAGCAGCGGATCGCCGCCCTTGGCGGGGTCAAACACACCGATCCCGAACACCCGCTCCAGGGCTACGAGCACAAGCGCGATGGCCAGCACCGGGGTACCGAGCACCATCAGGAGCGAGGCAGCGTAGTTGGACCAGCAGAACAGCGGAAGACGGAACCACGTCATGCCTGGGCACCGCATGCGGTGGATGGTGACGATAAAGTTAAGCCCTGTGAAGATTGAGGAGAATCCGGCGATAAAGATGGCCGTCGCTGCGGTCAGCACATGCGTGTTCAGGTAGTGCGTCGAGAGGGGCGTGGTGAACGTCCAGCCCGTGTCGACCCCACCCAGAACAAGGGCGGCCAACGTGAGCGTGCCCCCGATCATGTAGAGGTACCAGCTCAGCAGATTGATCTTCGGGAACGCCAGGTCCTTCGCCCCGATCATGATCGGAATCAGGAAGTTGCCGAGCGTTGCCGGCACGGACGGCACCAGGAACAGGAAGATCATGATGATGCCGTGCATCGTGAAGAACTTGTTATAGGTGTCGGACGCGACCAGATCGGGCTGCGGCGTGAGCAGTTCCAGGCGGATCAGACCGGCGAACGCACCCCCGATGAAGAAAAAGAACGTGATCGAGATCAGGTACAGCATCGCGATCCGCTTATGGTCCGCGGTGAGCAGCCAGCTCAGCAAGCCGTGTTCGTTGTTGAGGTAGTTTCTCTTGGGCAGCCTGGCCGTGCTCTGGTCAGGCAATGAGACGATCGTCGAGGCGCTGCTCATGGCTTCACCGCATTCATGTTCGTGGTTTCCGCGGGCGTTGCCGGCGCGGCCTGGTTGCTGTCCGAGGTCACCAGCGTCTGCTGGACCCGATAGTTCGATTCCATATTCTTGATGTACTCGATTAGGGAAATCAACCCGTCTTCGCTGATCTGCCCCTGATAGGTCGGCATGATCGGGGCAAAGCCGGCGGGCACGTGCTGCGAGGGGTTCAGAATCGATTCGCGCAGGTAGGCGTCGTTGACAAGAACCTGGCTGCCATCCGTCATGGTAAGCCGCGATCCGTAGATCCCGTGCAGATTGGGGCCGCGCGCGGCGGCGTTGCCACTATGGCAGGCATTGCAGCCCATGCTGGCGAAGAGGCGCTCGCCGTTCTGGGCAAGGCTCATACCCGAGGTGGATTGCTTCAGCCAGCGCTCGTAGTCGTCGGGGCGCAGCACCGTAATCGCGCCAATCATGCCCGAGTGCAAAGTCCCGCAATACTGGGTGCAGAACAGATGGTAGTTGCCAGGCTCGGTCGCCTGGAACCACACGGTTGTGTAGCGGCCCGGGATGACCTCCCGCTTCACACGGAAGTCCGGGATCGAGAAGCTGTGGAACACGTCCTGCGAGATCATGGTGAGCTGCACGGGACGTCCGGTGGGAATGTGCAGCGCATTGATCTCGTGCTGCCCGCCAGGGTGCTCGGCCTTCCACATCCACTGCTTGCCGATGATGTACACGTTCATGGCGTTCACGGGGGGATTGTAGATGCGGAAGTACAGCAGGGCACCCCAAACGAAGACGACCAGAAAAACCCCGAGCGGGATGATGGTCCAGGTTGCCTCAAGCAGCGTGGAACCTTCCACCTGGGTGGGCACAGGGTTGCGCTCGCGGCGGTAACGGATTGCGAAACCGAAGACCAGGGCAACCACCAGCACGACCCCAAAGAGCGTCATGCCGAGCAGAAAGAAATACAGCGCGTCCGTGTAGGGCGCGATGGTGGACGCCTCGGCTGGAAACAGGGCCGAGTTGTGCAGCCACTTGATTAGAAACTGCCAGAGAACTGGACTGATACCCATCGTGTGCCTTTATGCGATCCGGCGCCCGTCGCGCCCGTGAATGAGTGCTTGCTCCCGGCCAGAGCTGAAGTCGCGCCGAAACATCACAAACAGAAAACTGCCGAGCGCCAAGAGCGTCAGCATACCGCCAAGCTGCACCACGCGCGCCACAATCAGCGAGTGCCGGTTGGTCTGCGGATCATAGTGATAACAGTACGTAAGGATGTTGGCGACCGGCGAGCCAATGCGGTTGCCGGAGGCGTCGATCAGCCCCAGCAGGATGTCCTTGGGCGAGTATTCAACGCCTAGGTAGTATTGGGCGAGCCGCCCCTGCGGGGTCACGAGCTCGATCGAGCTGGCGTGGGCAAACTGGGTAAGCCGCCCATCAGGTCCGGGTACCTTCACATAGCCGAATCCCACAGTACTGGTCAGCTGATCGATGGACGATTTCGGCCCAGTCAGGAAGTGCCAACCCGCTGCGGTTTCGGGGTGCCCGTAGCGTTTCAGGTAGAAGGCCTTATTCTTGGCCGCAAGCTGTGGGCCCTCGGAAGGATCGATAGAGACCACAACGATCTGGAAGTCTTTGCCCGGCTTCAACCGAACCATCTCAAGCGCGCTCGTAAGGCCGTCCATCTCCTCCGAGCAGAGCATGGGGCAGTTGTAATACACCAGCGCCAGAACGGCGGGATGCTTTCCGTCCAAGTAGGTGCCGAGGGTGACCGGGTGGCCTGTCTCATCCGTAAACGCGGCGGCCAGCGGGAGCTGTGCGTTCAGGTGCTGGGTGACCTGCACCTTCTGCAGCACGGACGGCAGCTCGTCGCCGTGCGACGTGCCCTGCACCTTGTCGCCATAGCCGGAGACCTGAGCCCGCACAGAGCCAGGCGCAAGGATAAGCCCGGCTACCAGGCACAACCCAGCCCCGACGCGGAGCCACCATGGCTGTGGGTTGGAGCGACTCCGGACTGGAATGATAGGCTGCATCTGTGCTGTGAATCCTCTTCCCTAGTGTATGTGGGCTGTTCCCCGTGTCCGGGCCGGCGCGCTCGATATCCGCGCATAGCCACTGCCCGCTGGAAAGCCTACCGCTTGGCTTCGGCCTGATTGAACTCCATTCGTTGTTCCCGCGCCGCCATCTGGTCGAGTTCATAGCCGGTGCGGGCAAATCCATCGGTCAAGGGGGCGGAGGCGACCGGCGGCTTGTCGCCCGCCATCTCCGTTTCCATGGGCTGGGCGGCCCCGGTGGGCTGCGGCAGGCCGCGCTGCACGATGAGCTGCATTGCACGCTCGATCGGGATACGAACTGCCCCTGCCGGCAGGTCGCCGCCCGTACTGTAATTTTCAAGCAGCAGATCTTCCTTGGCGTGCATGTCGGCGGTGTCCTGGTTGCCGTCGTCGGTCTGCAGGCGCGGTGTGGGAAAGCTTTGGGTCATGCCGGCGTACTCGCGCTGCTCGAGTGTGACGTTCGAGGTCAGGTCTTCCCGCTTGCGCGAGGCTTCCGCCTCATGCCCCGGCGTGCCGCCGTGCCACCGATCGGCTGGACCATCCTCCTTCAGGAGCCCCGTGTTGATGGTTTTGCCCATCACGAAGCAGAACAGAAAGAAGATCAGCAAAAAGCCGCTGAGTCCGGCGAGAAAGGTGACGATCCCGCCGACATTGACGTCCTGTATCTCGTAGCCAGGGTTCTCTTCATTGCGCCCGCGTGTGCGGTCCGGGCTTTGCCCGTCGGGATGAAGGGCGTCGTGGCCCTCGCGAGGATTAGTGTGCATGTTCCGGCTCCAAAACCTCCGCCGTATGCGGATCGTTGAGGGTGATGAGCGGCCTGCGGCCCAGCTCGGTGAGGTAGAACACAGCCCAGAGGGCGAGCACGGCGATGGGCACCGTGATGTAGGCCAGGATGCTCAGGTTGCCGGCCAGGTGAAGATTGCCCGCGGCATCCTTGAAGTTCGGCTCGACCAGCCAGAACATGTCCAGCAGGCGCGCGAAGAGCATGAAGATGGACAGCCAGAACATCCGGCTGCGCGAGCGCTTGAACTCGCGCGAAAGAAGCAGGCAGAACGGGATGATCCAGTGGCAGATCGCATCCATGGAGCAGATCACCCACCAGCCACCGCGAATCCGGTGGAGATACCAGGGAATCTCGTCGGGCAGGTTGCCGGAGTAGATGATCAGGAACTCGGCGAAGGTGAAATAGATGTTCAGCATCACAAAGGCAAAGGCGAGCTTGCCGAGATCGTGCTGTTCGGTGACGCGAAACATGGTCCGCATCGGTTCGTAGCGGGACAGCAACAGCAGCGTGAGCATACCGAGCGCCAGCACGGCGTATCCCTGAGCCACCAGCAATTGGAGGCCGTAGATCGAGGAGTACCAGGTCACGTCGAGCGACTTCAGAAACACAATCACGAAGTCGGTCATGGCAATGACATAAAGGAGAATGGCCGGGCCAGAGACGTTCTCAAACAGGATGCGCCAGCGATCGTAACTACGGAGTGAGCCGGCCGCCGGATCGGCCTCGCGGCTGAGCGACCAGCGGTTCAGCAGCGTGATGATGAAACCCAGGAACCCGAAGACCAGGAGGAACTGCACCACGGCACTGGCCGGGCTGAGCATCGTGTGCTTGAGGTTGATGCAGATCTGCTGCTCCTGCGAGATCAGCCCCTGCTGCAGCGCGCTTAAGGTTTGAGACGGCGTGTGGTACTCAGCCCAGAGGTACAGACCCTTCATCAGAAAGAGTACAGGCACAAACAGCAAGGCGACGAACCACCAGGTACGGGTCATGGCCTCAAGCGGACGGCGCAGGATCAGGCCCCACTTGCCGCCGGAGAGGTACTGCACCAACAGGAACGCCAGGGCGCCGCCGACGAAGTTGAACGCGGTCATCGAGCCCATAAGGTACGACCGCAGAAGGTGGGCCCGGCCCTCCGCTGTGCCCACAAAGACCAGGGAAATCAGTGCGAAGACGACCGCGATAATCAGCGCGCGAAGGCGCCAAGCCGCGACAAAGTCGGGGGCCGCCAGGACGCCAGGCAGGGCCCGGGGTCCATAAGAGTGATGCGCCTCGTGATGTTCGTGTTGCAGTGCCATCGATGGGTAGCCTTTGCCTTGCTTATGTTGCTCGTTGCGGACGGCGCGGGGGACGCCACGCCTCAGTGCTGCACCTGTTGCTCCAGTTCAATACTGCCACCGGGCATCTGGTACTGGCCGCCTGCGCCGGAGTTGCGCGTGCCGGAGTTCTGGGTGGCAGCGGCCGAGCCGTGCGCGCCGGCGCCGGTTGACGGCATGTTCAAGCCCAGGCCAGGGATGCCGTTGTCCTGATTGCCCGGGGTGCCATACACGGCCGTGGCCGGAAGGGCCCAGGGGTCGGCGAAACCGGGAGGCATGCCCTGCTGACTGGCAATCTCATGCAGGTCCTGCGGATGCTGACCCGAGGCGATGTCCGCAGCCTTTGCATTCTGGCTGAGCTGCAACGCCCGAACGTAGGCCACGATCGCCCAGCGATCTTCGGAGGCGATCTGCGAGCCGTACTCCGGCATCGCGCCATAGCCGTTCGCGATCACGGAGTAAAGGTGACCCAGCGGCGCGTTGCGCAGGCGATCCGTATGGAAATTGCCGGCGGGCCGGTAGCCGCGCTGCACGATCATGCCCGCGCCATTGCCCACACGGGAGTGGCAGGGCGTGCAGAAGATGTTGTACTTCTCCTGGCCGCGCTGGAGCAACTCCGCGGTGACCGGCACCGGCATGCCGTCGCCTTCCTTGCCGTTCACAAGGCCGCTCGAAAAATACAGATTGCCCTGCAGCTGGTTGCGGGCCACGGTGTTCTCTACCTGTGGCCGCGCGGAGCGGCCGTCCGCATAAAACGTAGTGCTGCGCTGCGGATAGAACTTGGGCTGGTTGTGCATGTCCTGGCGGCAGCCCGTGGCAGCCAGCGCGGCCAGACCGAGGCCGGCGAGCGGCGCAATCTGCTGCCAGCGCGGCAATGTGTTTGCAGAGGTCATTTTGGGACCGAACATCAGTGATCCACCTCCACCACCGAGACCGGCGAGAAGCCTTCCAGAAACGTGCGCGTGTCTGCAAGGGAGAACTTGGGGTCGTGCGCTTCCAAACAAAGGAAGAACTTGTCCGTCGTTGCGCCGTTGCGGAAGTTCGCGGCGTTGAACAGCGGGTGGTAGAGCTGAGGAAGGCCGTTCTGGGCGATCATGCCGAACGCCGCCGAAAGACCGGCGAAGAGGATCGTCCATTCATAGGCGGGAATCACGAACGCCGGCCAGGAATACAGCGGCATGCCCCGGATGTTGAGCGGGTACCCCCACACGTTGATCCAGGTCTCCATCAGCCAGCCCGTGGCCAGGCCCATCACACCGCCCAGCAGGCACATCAGCGGCACGCGGGTGGTGTGAAAGTGCAACGCCTCAGCAGCTTCTTCCACCGGGTATGGGGTGTAGCACTCCATGCGGCGATAGCCGGCGGTGCGTGCCTGTTCAGTCGCATGCACCAGTTCGCCCGGCGTATTGAACTCGGCGATCAGGCCGTACACACCTTCACGGGGCGGCATTAGAGCGCCTCCTGTGGCTGCGTCGAGAGCGCCTCGGCGTTCTGTCCGCCGGGGTGCACCTTGGTTTGCGGCAGCATCATGCGGATCTCCGACATGGGGATCATCGGCGCCAGGCGGGCAAAGAGCAGAAACAGGCAGGTAAACAGGCCCCAGGTGCCGATGAAGAGCATGTAATCCCATTTGGTGGCGCGGTAGGTGCCCCAGCTGGAGGGCAGGTAGTCGCGATAGAGCGAGGTAACAACGATCACGAACCGCTCAAACCACATGCCGATGTTCACCACAAAGCTCAAGAAAAACAGGTAACCGGGGCTCACGCGGAGACGGCGCGACCAGAGCGTCGTCAGCGGGATTGCGATGTTGGTCAGGATGAGCATCCAGTACGCCCAGCCCATGGGACCGAACATCCGGTTCCACATCATGAAGAACTCCCAGTGCGAGCAGGAATACCAACTCATGAAGACTTCCATGCCGTAGCCGTACGCCACGATCGAACCCGTGGTCAGCATGACCTTCGCCATGTTGTCGAGGTGGCGCAGGGTGACCAGGTCTTCCAGGTGATACCACTTGCGGATCGGGATGGCGAGGGTCAGAACCATAGCGAAGCCGGAGTACACCGCGCCAGCGACGAAGTAGGGCGGGAAAATCGTGGTGTGCCAACCGGCCATGGCCGCGACCGCGAAGTCGAAGGAGATGGTGGTGTGCACTGAAAGCACCAGCGGTGTGGACAGGCCGGCGAGCAGCAGCGACGCGGACTCATAGCGAATCCAGTGCCGGGTGGAGCCGCGCCAGCCTAACGAAAGCAGGCCGTACACATACTTGGCGGCAGGCAGTTTGGCGCGATCCCGCAGCGTCCCGAAGTCCGGGATCATGCCGATGTACCAGAACACGATCGAGATCGTGGCGTAGGTCGACACCGCAAAGACGTCCCAGGCCAGCGGCGAGCGGAACTGCGGCCACACGTTCATCGTGTTCGGATACGGCAGCAGCCAGTACCCAAGCCACGGACGGCCGATGTGGATCAGCGGGAACATGCCGGCGCAGACCACGGCGAAGATCGTCATGGCCTCGGCGAAGCGGTTGATCGAGTTGCGCCAGGTTTGCTTGAACAGCAGCAGAATGGCCGAGATCAGGGTGCCGGCGTGGCCGATACCGATCCACCAAACGAAGTTGATGATCGCAAAGCCCCAGGCGCCGGGGATTGTCACACCCCAGATGCCGACGCCCTTGAGCACCAGCCAGGTCAGGGCGATGAGGGTCAGCGTGGCGATGGTGGCCGCGATGAAGAAGCCCCCGAACCAGGCCCACGGTGTATTGGGCGTAAGGACGATCCCCGCGATCTTCTGCGTGACGCTCCTGAAGTTGTGGCCCGGCGCGATCACGGCGTACTCGCCGGTGCGCGGATCGATCATCGGGTCGATGACGGTGTCCGGATCCAGATTCGGACGTTGAATGGGTCCCTGGGTCGCCATTATGCAAGCTCCGGGTTCGGGTTGATGACGCCGGCCGTGTAGGTCGTACGCGGACGGTAGTTCAGGTCGGCGAGCACCTCGTAATCGCGCTCTTCGGCCTTGCGTTTGGCCACGCGACTGGTGGGGTCGTTTTTGTTGCCGAAGATGATGGCGTCGGTCGGGCAGGTCTGCTGGCATGCCGTGACGATTTCGCCGTCACGGATCGCCCGGTTTTCCTTGTCGGCCGTGAACTTGGCTTCTTCGATGCGCTGTACGCAATAGGTGCACTTTTCCATCACGCCGCGCGAACGCACGGTGACGTCCGGGTTGCGCATGAACTTGAGGCTTTCCGTCTCGTAGTCTGAATACAGGAGAAAGTTGAACCGGCGCACCTTGTACACGCAGTTGTTGGAGCAGTAACGTGTGCCGACGCAGCGGTTGTAGACCATGGTGTTCAGGCCTTCGGGTGTGTGCACGGTGGCGCCAACCGGGCACACCTGCTCGCAGCCGGCACTCTCGCAATGCTGGCACATCATGGGCTGGAAGTGGGCGCGGGGGGCGTGAAGGTCCCCTTCGTAGTAGTTGTCGATGCGAATCCACTGCATGTTTCGGCCGACTTTGACCTGTTCCCGGCCGACCACGGGGATGTTGTTTTCGGCATAGCAGGCCACCACGCAGGCGTTGCAACCGATGCAGGAGTTCATGTCAACAGCCATGCCCCACGCATTTTGAATCTGTTTGGACGATGGATCCTGATGGTCATACCGCCAGGCACCGGCGAACAGACTCTCGTCCGCCTTGGGCGATTCGCCCTGGGGGTTGTAACCGACTTTGTTCACCAGGGTTTCGCTCGCGCCGTGATGGGCAAAGTCAGGATCCTTGGTAGCCTCCTCGACGGTGGCGTACCGGATGATGGACCGCTCACTGGCCTCATGGCCGGCCAGCGAGTAGGTGCCCTGCTTGTCGGATTCGGGGCGCTCCAGATCGCGTTGCGCAAAGGCGCCGCGGTGCTCGATGTTGTGTACCTTGGTGACGCACAGGTCGTATAGACCATGCCCCTTGGCGAGGGTGGCGCCCCCGGCGGCCAGAGGAGCGTCCGCGGTGCGGAGCTGGTAGGCGTTGAAGCCGACGCCCGCACCTACGCGCCCGACCTCCGCGCGGCGGCCGAGGCCGAGGTGCACCGTGACCGCGCCGTCCGGGTGGCCCGGCACCATGAGCACTGGCACGATGAGTTTGCGGCCATTCACGGTGAGCTCAGCGGCCTCGTTCTCCTCGATGCCGAGCTTGGTCATGGTGTTCAGGCTGACCAACGCCGCGTTGTCCCAGGACAGATTCGTGATCTGCTTGGGAAGCTCCTGCAGCCAGCCGTTGTTGCCGTAGCGGCCGTCGTACACAGAGGGGTCGGCGAGAAAGCGTACTTCCAGCTGATCCCCACCGGCGGTGCTCGCCAGGGTCGGGGGCATCGCGCCCTTGGGCGCGGGTCCGGTCGCCCCAGCGGGGGTTGCCGAGCCCTCGACCCAGCCGTCGTGAAGCGCCTTGCGCCAGCCCGCGGGATAGTCGCCTTTGATATACGTCTTGGCCGTAGCTGCGACGACGTCGTACGCGCTTTGGGACGGGTCGAGCAGCACCTGCAGCACGTCATGCGCGCTGACGCTGTTATAGAGAGGCGCAATCATGGGCTGCACGATCGAGATCGTGCCGTCGGAGGCACGGCAGTCCGTCCAGCTCTCCAGGTAGTGCGACTTGGGGAGGTGCCAGGTGGAAAAGAAGCCTGTCTCGTCGACGTGCGTACCCAGATGTACGGTGTTCGGGACGTTGTTGAAGGCTTCGGCGAAGTTCAGGTCTGCCGGGGCGTTGTAGAGCGGATTGGCTCCCAGCATCACCAGCCACTTCACTTTGCCGGCGTTCATGTCCGCTACCAGCGAGCGCATGTCGGCGCCGGGCACGGCGGGGATAGCCTGGAGGGAAGGCCCGTAGACGACCGTCTTGCCGACAGCGCCGAGGCTGGCATTGAGCGTAGCTGCTGCCTGCTGACAGGCAGGCGAGCTTTGCGGCCCGGCGATGACGACACACCGTCCGCCACTCTTCTTCAGGTCCCCGAGGACGGCGGAAAGGAACCTTTGCGCGTCCGGGTTGGTGAGGGCAGCCCCGTTGCCCCCGGCAGCGGCCGCGGCAAAGGCGTCGACCTCGCTGGGCTTCAACCGCAGCGCATGCTCCGCCTTATAGCCGGTCACCGAGGGCATTGTCTCGACGACGTACATGCGGTTCATCGTCTTGCCACGCTCAAAGCGATGGCGTTCGGCGTAGGCCGACGACATCGGGAGGAAGCCCGGGAACTGAATGCCGCCGAGGAAATCGGCATCGAGCGAAAGGATGACATCGGCATCCTCAAGCTTGTATTGCGTGCCGGTGGTATCGGTGCCGACAGGCTCATACTGCAGCAGCTTTGCCTGCGGATATTTGCCCTGCAACTGCGTCCACTGTGCGGCAAAGCTCGGCGACGTGGTCGCCTCGCTGAGAAAATACAGCCCCTGCCCTCCCGGGAGTTGGCGAACGCCGTTGGCAAACTGCTCCTGGAAGTACGGCCACTCCGCATTTTGGCCGCGGAATCGTGGATGCTGCGACCGATCCGGATCGTACAGGTCGAGCAGCGAAGCCTGGGTATAGGCATCCCCCTTGCCCTTACCGGCAGGGTGCTCCGGATTGCCGTCCACCTTGATCGGATGGAAGGCGTCCGACTTGACCAGGACCGGGATGGCGCCGGTGGGAAAGGGATGTGCCGTGGCGAAGAACATGGGCGTCCCCAACACCAGGCCTTCGGGCTGCTTGATGTACGGGAAGATGGGCTCGTCGGGCTGCTTGGTGCAGCCTGCCAGGCCTGCCAGGGCAAAGCTGGCGCCCATCACCTTCATGAAGCCGCGGCGGGAGACCGCATTCACCCATTCCCCTCCCGAAGCCTGGCGAGGAAACTCCTCCTGCATCAGCTCCTGAAATGCAGGCGTGTCGGCCAGCTCGTCCAGGTTCTTCCAGAAACGCTTGCCGGTCTGGCCCTGCAGGCGCGCGCGCACCTCGCTGAGCGTCATTTTGTCTGCGGGCGTAATACGGTTTACCACTTGGGGAGCGGCCGCCGCGGCCGGGCTTGCCTGTTGTGCTTGGTTCTGCATCGGTCCTTGGTCGTTGTCCATCGCGTGCCTGCTCGTGGGGGGCTCGGGGCTGCCGGGGTTTATCTGTGGCATGTTTCACAGCTCGACAGCTCGTTGGCCGAACGGATGTGGTACATCTGCACAAGATAGGTGCCGAGCGCTTGCTGGCTGGTGAATTTGGTGTAAGCCGCCGGCATACGGATGCGCGGGGTGTCGGAGTAGGTTTCACCCGAGCCGTTGATCGGCCGGCCGGTACCCATGGTGCCGGACTGCGAGTGGGTCATCCCCTGGAAGCCGCCAGCCTCCGGGCTCGTCTGGTTGCCGATGCCGGGCTCCTCCTGCGCTCCATTCAAGCCGCCCTTGGTCCCTGGGCCAACGGCCGGTTCCTGCAGCAAGGCGAGCTGGGGGTTGTTCCCGCCCGGGTCCTTTGTAGTGCAGGAGGTGCCGCGCGCAGTAGGACCGGGGATGCCCGTGGTGGTACACCAGACCGGGTGATCGGACGAAGCGCCGGCCCAGGCCATGTTGTAGATCTCGCTGGTGGGCCGCAGATTCTTTACGGGGTTGCGGTGGCAGTTCAGGCACCACTCCATCTGCAGGCTGTTCTGCATGTACATCAACGGCATCTCGTCTACCCGGCCGTGGCAACTGGCGCAGCCAAGGCCCTTGTTCACGTGGACCGAGTGGTTGAAGTAGACGTAGTCCGGAAGGTCATGCACGCGGATCCACGGAATGGACTGACCGGTGGCCCAGCTTTGCCGCACCGGCTCCAGCAACTGCGCGTTGGTCCAGATCTGCGAGTGGCAGTTGATACAGGTCTTGGTCGGCGGGATACCCGCGTAGAAACTCTTCTCCACCGAAGTGTGGCAATACTGGCATTGGAGGCCAAGCCCTTCCACGTGGTGCTTGTGGCTGAAGGGCACGGGCTGATCGGGCCGCTGGCCCTGCCGGGTCACCCACGGCGAACGCTGCAACTCGTTGAGCGTCACGCCCAGGACAATGACGATCAAACCCGTCAGCGCGAGGCTCGCGCGAATCAGCGCGTTCGAACTGCGGTCAAATACCTGCGCCATAGCTGTGCATTCCTGCGTCCGCCAGCCCGGTTAACCGGGCCGCGGGGGTGGATCGTGCGCCGTCCTGTCCGATCGTTTTCTGCCGTCCGCTGCGGTCGGCGTGCGTCTTCGGACCTGGGGCTTGCGTGAGTGTACCTTCCACTTACCCCTGTAAAGAACTTGAGTATAGCAGTGCGTTTCGACGCTATCGGAGCACGATGCGCGCTGTTCGCGCAAGCCGGGGGCAGATCTCTACGATTATCGGAAGACCGTTTCGCGCACCCTTCGTTTTCTGAGGTTTTGCGACGAAACGGGGTTCTCCCTCAGTTAACCCCGCCGGGCCGGGCCGGGTTCAGAGGGACGGAACGGAGCTTAACGGGGCTGGGCCACACGACGCACCCAGGCGCCCCACTCGGCCTCGGTCAGCTCACTCGCGGCGGCCCGCAACACCATCGCGGTCTCTTCTGGTTCGCTGGCAACGAGGCGCCATCCGTTCAGATCGAGGAAGACAACCATGCTGGACAAGCCGACTCGCTTGTTTCCGTCAACGAAGGCGTGGTTCTTGATGAGGCCCCAGCCCAGGGAGCCGCAACACCTGCCACGTTCGCACTTCGCTCGTAAGTGCCTTGTTTCAGCGCGCGCCACAGCGGATTCGAGCAGACCTCGGTCCCTTAGGCCCAAGGACCCCCCGAAACGTTTGATTTGCTCGGCGTGCAAGGCTCCACCTCTTCACTTCGAAGGAAGATCACTTGGCCAGTTCGCGGTAGGTGTTCTCGTGCAAAGGCAAGGTGCGCTCGAACGCCTGAAGTGCCTCGTCCCGCGTAGCGTAGCGCAGGGCTGAACCGCCCTGCACTGGCTGGACTTCGACCTCAGAGCCCTCCTCCAGATTCAACACACGAACCATCTCCGGCGTCAACGCCACAACGTACCCGTCGCCTGTCTTCTCAACCCGCGCAACCATACCTGTAGTGTACCGTTGCGGTTGGTCTGTTTCCGAGAGCAGTTGAACCAGCGTCTCTTCTCCTATGACTACTCGCAAGCCGCCGTTTGACCCCATCGAAGCGGTTCGCGCCCTCGCCGAGGCGGATCCGAAGCTCGCCAAACTCATCGAGCGAGCGGGACCCTTTACCCTTCGACTGCCCGCCCAGCAGTCGCCCTTTGAGGCCCTGCTGCGATCGATTCTGTACCAGCAGCTTCATGGCAAGGCAGCGGCCGCGATTCATAGCAAGCTTCTGGCCAGCTTTGAATCGCTGAGCGGCCTGGGCAAACATCCTTCGGCGGAACAGGTACTCCAGTGCCCGAACGAGCAGCTGCGCGCGGCCGGCTTGTCGCATAACAAGGCCCTCGCGATCCGCGACCTGGCCGCCAAGACCGTCGACGGGACCGTTCCTTCGCTGAGCCGGATCAAGCGGATGCAGGACGCCGAGGTCATTGCGCATCTGACCCAGGTTCGCGGTATCGGACAATGGACGGTGGAGATGTTTCTGATGTTTCGGTTGGGCCGCCCGGACATCTTGCCGGTCGGCGACTACGGGGTGCGCAAGGGCTTCGCGCTTACCTTCCAGGGGTTGAAACCGGACGCCAAGGTGACTCCGGAGCTGCTGCCCAAGGCAGAGACGATGGAGCGGCGCGCGCGACGGTGGGCACCGTGGCGCTCTGTGGCCAGCTGGTATCTTTGGCGAGCCTGCGATCTGGCAGCGGGCAAGGCCGAGTCGCCGGAGTAGCTCCGAGCACGCCTATCGGGCGAGGGCCGCCTGTACCTGCGAAGGCATCGGCTTATCGGCGTTCGCTAGCAGCAAGCTGACCTGCCACATCTGCTCTTCGCTGAGCAGATCCGCATAGGCCGGCATGCCGGTAAGACGAATGCCGTTCTTCACGCGCCAAAAGGTAGCACCGACCGGATCGTCACTGACCCCGACCACTCCCGGGCCATGGCTCTTCCAGAGCTGCGGCACGGGCGGGTACATGTGCGCGGCAATGGGTGAGGGCCCTTGCGGAGTGCCGTGACAGAAGGCGCAGTGCTGGCGGTAGAGAGCAGCGCCGGCAAGCAGATTCTCCGGAGTGGGCTGGAGGGGCGAGGAGGCGGGCATCTCGCGCTGAATACGAGCCTCAAGCGGAACGTGGACGATCGTTTTTTCAAACGGAAAGGCGGGGTCGGTAACCGCCACCGGCGGGCCACCGAACTTCAGGTACAGGAAAGCTCCAAGCCCCACCGCCAGGATGCCTGCAAGGAAGCAGACAATACCCAATCCAAGTCTTCGCATGCTGCGTCTGGCGCTCCCCTGTCGATGTACGCGATCTTCTGCAGTGTGGCCGCTTCGCCTAGCGACAGCCTCACGCGAGGATGACAGAGAGTTCATCCCACAACGGATGCGCCCTCCCTGCTCCTAAGATAGTGACATGCGTGTGCTCGTGATCGAGGATGATAAGGCCATCGGCGAGTTCATCGAGCGAAGTCTGCGGGAGACGGGGCATGTGGTGGACCTGGCCCAAACGGCAAAGCGAGCGATCGCGCTCGTCTTTGAGCAGGAGTATGCCGCCATCATCCTCGATCTGGGTTTGCCGGACATGGAGGGCATGGATCTGATTGGCTCCCTGCGCGAGCAGGGCGTGGCGACGCCCGTGTTGATTCTATCGGCTCGCCGCACCGTGGATGATCGCGTGCGCGGTTTGGAACAGGGCGGCGATGACTACCTTACCAAGCCTTTCGCGGTGGCCGAGCTGACCGCCCGGCTGCGCAATCTGATCAAGCGCAGCCAGACGTCGGCTCCGGTGGCGACGCGGCTTCGAGCGATGGACCTGGAGATGGATCTGCTGCGCCGGGAGGCGACGCGAGGAACACGGATGCTGCGGCTAACCGCTCAGGAGTTCGCGTTGCTGGAGTACCTGTGCCGCAACGCCGGACGGGTAGTCACGCGATCGATGATTATGGATCATGTCTGGAAGGTGCGGATCGACCCGGATACCAATGTGGTGGACGTTCACATCTACCGGTTACGCAGCAAAGTGGACGCAGATGGAGAGCAGCCTCTGATCCGGACGCTGCGAGGGGTGGGATATGTGCTCAAAGATCGCTGACATGCCAACCGGAACGGCGGCGTGGCGGATCTCCCTGTGGAGTGGCGTGGCCTTTGCTATTGGCACCGCCCTGGCCTTCTTGTTTTTGCAGAACTTCCTGGCGCATGAGATCCAAAGCAGGGCCGACTCGTGGCTTACTGGCGAACTGGGCACGCTGGCCGACGTGGCAGAGCGAACACCCGTGGACCAGTTGCATGACACTGTGGTCCGTGAGGTGGCCGAGCTGGCCAGTCGAGAAGTGCCTCGTGAAGAAGCCTCGGGAGGCCCTATGGACCGCGCTGTCTTCTTCGTGCAAACCACAAAGCAGGGCAAGCTGAAGTTGCACACCGGTGCGGGCGCGGGGCCGCGCAACCTGGCCGCGATTGAAGCCAACAGGGTGACTCCGGACAGGCCTACCAACATAAGCCTCGCCGGCTTCGGAGTCCCTTTCCGCGTTGCTGAAGCGCAGCTCGCGAACGGCGACCGCGTTTACCTGGCGCTCTCGACCGAGTATGAGCGCAAGGTGCTCCGCCGCCTGAGGGTCGAGTTTGCCCTGCTGTGGTTTGGCATCATTGCTCTGGGCACCACCATCGTCTTCGTGAGCACGCGGCGCATGCTCCACCGCATTCAGGTCATCACGGACACGGCAGCGTCGATTGGACGGACGAACCTAAGCAGCCGTGTGCCGGTGCTTCATACGAACGATGAGATCTCCCGGCTTTCGTCGACGTTGAACCGCATGCTGGATCGTGTGGAGGCATCCGTGCAGCAGCTGCACGCGATGTCCGACGCGTTGGCGCACGACCTGCGCAGCCCGCTGACCTCGTTGCGCGGCAAGCTGGAGTTTGTGTTGACCCGGGACGACGGCGAAGAACGGGAGCTGTCGATTGCGCAATGCATCGAGCAGGTAGACAGGATGTCTTCCTTGCTGAACACGTCGCTGGACGTCTCGGAGGCGAGCGCGGACGCGCTGCGACTGCGGAAGGAACTGATCGATGTAGACCAGACCGTACGCTCGCTGGTGGAACTCTATGAACCGGCCTTTGCTCACGCCGGTCTGACCCTCTCTTTGCGCGGCAGTGGACCGGCGTATGTGCTGGCCGACCCGGGTCTGCTGCAGCGCACGGTCGCCAATTTGCTGGAGAACGATCTGAAGTATCTGGCGCCGGGCAACGCGGTCAGCATGCAACTGGAACGTGCCACAGATCGGGTTCGGCTGACGTTTGAGGACAACGGGGAGGGCTTCCCGCCTGACCTCTTGCCCCGTATCTTTGAGCGGTATACCCGGGGTCCACGATCCGAAGGCTTTGGGCTCGGCCTGGCGTTCGTTTCGGCGGTCGTGCGTAGCCATGATGGCAGCGTCGTGGCAGAGAATCAGGCGCAAGGCGGCGCTTGCGTGCGTCTGGAGTTGCCAATGGCCGCGGCGCCGGTGAGTGCGGCGCAGGCCGCTTAGCGCCTTCGCAACAGCGCCGCCCCTGTACCGGCAGCCATGCCGGCGCAGATTGGGACGAAATAGATGCTCCGCAATGAGAAGGTTCGATCTCGCCGGTTTACCTGCCTGGCGCTCCTGTTCGCGACGATCCCCGCGGGTGTGCTTTGGCGCATGGCGCCGCTTCACCTGCCCCCGTTCGCCTTCAAGTATGGCGGATCTGCGTTGTGGGCAGCAGCGGTCTACTGGACCGTGGGGGCTGTATTCGCCCGGTGGCACCCGGGCCGTGTCGCCCGGATCGCAGCTGGGATCGCCTTGGGAGTGGAACTGTTCAAGCTGGTTTTTTGGCCACCTTTGGATCACTTTCGACAAACACTGGCAGGAACACTGTTGCTGGGCCGGTACTTCACCTGGGGTGCCGTTCTGGCGTATTGGATTGCGATCACCATGGTGGCCTTGTTGGATCGCCGTGTACGGTTTGGGCCTGGGCCGCATGCGACGCGGTCGCCAGGGCCGTCCGCGTGCCCAGATTGACGGCCGCCCTACCACCCTTGCGGAAGAGGTAACGCGTGGCTGGCCCCGGTAGGATTGCAGGTATGCCGTCGACCATCGAAAGCGCAGGGGCAGCCCCCGCGCGCATCAACACTGGATCTACCAGCGAGCGTTTTGTGTGCGTGCATGGGCACTTTTATCAGCCACCGCGCGAGAACCCGTGGCTGGAGACGGTAGAGGTCCAACGCTCCGCGGCCCCGTTCCACGACTGGAACGAGCGCATCACGGCCGAGTGTTACGCCCCCAACGGGGCGTCGCGGATAACGAATCAAGAAGGCCAGATTACGCGCATCCTGAACAACTACGCAGGCATGAGCTATAACTTTGGCCCTACGCTGCTGAGTTGGCTGGAAGCGTTTGCGCCGCGGACCTACCGGGCGGTGTTAGCGGCGGACAAGGCGAGCGCGGAGCGCTTTGGCGGGCATGGCTCGGCGCTGGCGCAGGTATACAACCACATCATCATGCCCCTGGCCTCAGGGCGTGACGCGCGGACCCAGATTCGTTGGGGAATCGCGGATTTTGCGTACCGGTTTGGACGCAAGCCCGAAGGCATGTGGCTGGCGGAGACGGCGGTCTCGCGATCCGTGCTGGACCTGATGGCGCAAGAGGGCATTCAGTTTACGATCCTTGCGCCCAGCCAATGCGCCCGGGTACGACCACTGCCCATGGAGGCCGCAGCCGAGGCGCACGCGAACGGTGACGGTCCGGGGCAGCCGGAGCTTCCGCGCAGGCCTGAGCCGGATGCAAGCGCAG
>CAXUIF010000032.1:10379-19840 GCA_964250995.1 uncultured Acidobacteriaceae bacterium | reverse complement strand
GAACACGCCAACGCCACCGCCTAGTTTCGGGCTGCTCCTCACCGACCAGTCATCCTGAGGCGCACAAAAGGTACTTCTGCATGTGGGCGGCGCCAAACGTCATGAATGTATTTGGAGATTCTCTGCATGAACTTATGCGCTCGAGGAGCACCCGCATGGCTTTTATGCAAATGCATGATGGGACCGAAACTCGAGTGGTGATCTCTCATTTGCAAGGGCGAAAAGCCGCCGCGATTCGACTTGTGTACGTTTTCTGCCTTGCAATAGGAACCTACACGCACGGTTCCCTTTTGGCTCGCAATGGCTTACGTTGGGATTACGGAGGCAAGCCCATAGGAACGGTGCTGTCTTGGTCGGCGTTGACCATTCTTGATCCGCTTGTGGCTATTCTTCTCTTGCTCCAACCCAGACCAGGAATCTGTTTGCTTATGGCGCTGATGTTGAGCGATGTCTTACACAACACTTGGGTGATCTGCGTGCATGGAGGCATGGTCTGGATGGTCGCTGACCAGTGGATCTTCTTGCTCTTCGTTCTAGCGACCGCACCAACATTGTGGAAAGCTGCTGGACAGTAAAGTACACCCTTAGGTCCCGGCCTTAGTTCAAGCGGTCAGCCCTGAATGCTGGAGCAAACTCGCATAAGCTTTGCCCAGCGCCAACGGCGCGTCACATAACAGCCTGGGGCGTAAGCCCCAGGTAGGGCGCACATTGCATTCAGGCCTGAAGGCCCGCAACATAAAATCTGGGTGGCGCAACCTGTTGACGCTCCAATGAACCGAAAAGGCCCGCAACAAAGCGGACCTTCTCGCTTGCCTTCACGTCCACTACCGCCCGATCACGATCACCGTGAACGAGTCCGGCACGATCGCCGGCCGGGGCCGCGGCATCGCCGCCGTCGGCTCGGGCCGAGCCCCAAACTCCGCCGTCACCACATACACCTTGTCCGCGCGTTCGTCATAGGTCATCGTGCGCGCACCCCGCTGCGTCGGCAACTGCTCAATCGTTTTGTAGCCGTGTGCCGCATCCACCACGCTCAGCGTGCCATCCTGCCCATTGGAACTGAACGCCAGCTGGCTCTTCGCGTTGTAATCAGCCGCATCCGGCCCCTCGCCAATCTCCGGCGAGGCGATCTGCTTGCCCGTTTCCGTATCCACTACGGCCATCTTCTTGCCATCGCAAACCGAGAACAGCCGATGGTGCGCCGGATCGATCGCCATGCCCGATGGCGAATCGCAGCCCGTCAAAGGCCACGTGCTCGTCAGCGTCTTCGTCTTCGCATCCAGCACCGCAACGCTGTTCTTGTCTTCAAGGTTGTCGAACACGTGCCCCCTGCCGTCGGCGTGCGGGAACTCCGGCCGGCCCGGCAGCGCGATTGTGGCCACCACCGTGCGCGACGCTGTGTCCACAACGCTCGCGTTGTTGCTCCGCCCATTGAACGTCCACACGGTCTTCGTCACCGGCTCGTACACAATCCCGTCAGGGTTCGAGCCCACGGGCACACTCCCCACCGTCGCCAACGTCTTGCGGTCGAAGATCACCAGCGCATTCGCCCCGCCGTCCGAGATGTAGCCGAACCGGCCGTCCGGGTCCAGCACGACGCCGTGCGTGCCCTTTAACCCGGTGATCGCCCCCACCGGCTTGCCCGTCGTGCTGTCTAGCACCTCCACCCGCGGTCCGTGCGTGACATACAGCCGATGCGCCTCCGGGTCCGCCAGCAGGTAGTCCCATCCGCCCGTCCCGCCGATCTTCCAATGATCCAGCACACGATACGGCTGTTGCGCCGCCAGCGGCAGCACCGCTCCAAGAACCACACCACAACCCATCAGCACACGCGCTACTCGCAATGACATTTCGTCTCCTGCCAGCAGACACGCTGGCCCATGATCACTTTCCTTCACGCACCTTAAACCAAACTGAAGGCCGCCCGCACCGTCGTTCCTCTACCTTGCACGCTTTCCAGTTCGATGCGCCCGCCCGCCGTCTCCACAATGCTCTTGGCAATGGCTAAGCCCAGCCCTGCCCCGCCGGTTGCGCGGGACCGCGAAGAGTCTTCCCGGTAGAAGCGGTCAAAGACATGTGGCAGGCTCGACGGAGCGATCCCCGTTCCTCGATCGCTTACCTCCAGCAGCACACCCTTGGTTCGCTCACACCGAGTCAGGCCAACGGATACCGAAGCCCCCGGCGCACTATGTTGAATGGCATTCACCACCAGATTGGCCAGCAGCGTCTGCGCGCCTTCCGCACTCACACGGGCCGCCATTCCTGGCATGATCCGCGTCTCCAAACGCACCCCGCTCGCCTCAGCAAAGCTGCGCAGACGCGCTACAGCCTCGCTGACATTGGCTGAAAGGTCTACCGGCTGCACAACGCCCGAGGCTGCCTGCTGAAACCGTACCGAGGTCAGCATGCGCGCTACCAGCTCCTCCACCCGCTCGTTGTCCTCGAGGATGCGCTCCAAACCTGCCCGGTACTCCTCTCCCGATCGCACCTTCAAGCTCAACACCTGGATCGAAGACCGGACGATCGCTACGGCCGTCTTCAGCTCATGCGCGGCATCCCCGACAAAGCGGTGTTCTATCTCGAAGGCGTGCCGCAATCGCGCCATGGCACCCGAAAGCGCATCCGCCAGGGGCCGCAACTCTTTCATCCGGAGTGCCTCCGGGGGCGGCGTAAACGTAAGCGCCGCAGCGGTGACGCTGCTTGCCTCCGCCGCCAGCTGCTGTATAGGCTCCAGCAGCTTGCGGATCGACACAACCAGAAGCACCGTCGTGAGGCACACCAGCACCACGGTCACCAGGAGACTGTAGCTGGCCGCCTTGAAGATCTCGTGCCATAAATGCAACGTCGGTGCCGCGTACACAATCGTCACCGGCCGGCGAAAGCCCTGCCCCCCATTTTCGTCGCGATCGATAACGCGCAAACCCTCGCGCTGCAGCACGCGGTAGCGAACCCCGCCGACGACGACGTCGCGCACCCCGTCGCGAGAACGTTGTATCAGCGTCGCTGGCGGTCTCGCGGAGGCTCCCAGCAAGCGCCCCCCCTGGTTGTAGACCGCATACACGTCTTCCTTCGGCAGGCGCAGCTCCGTGGGATCGATTGCCAGGGTATCGTTCGCGTCTTCTGCATCTTGAATGGCCCCGAGCAGCGAATCGGACCGCCCCTGCAACATCACGTCCAGTGCCCTTAGTTTCGTTTGGCGCTCATGCCATAGCGCCGTCCCTGAAAATGCCAGCGCACACAAGAGTTCGAGCAGCAGCACTGTGGTGACTACCCGCGCGGTAAGCGAGGCTGTCTTCATCGGCTCACTCCGTGGGCGCCGCGAGCCGGTAGCCGCGTCCGCGCAGCGTTTCGAGCATCATGGCCTCGCTCGCCCAACGGAGCTTACGCCGCAGGTTCGATACATGCGCTTCGATCACATTGGAGTGATGCTCCCAGGAAAAGTCGTACAGATGCTCCAGCAACTCGCGCTTGGACACAATCGTGCGCGGCCGATGCATCAGGTACTCAAGGATGCGGTACTCCGTCGGCGAAAGTTCCACGGGCTGCTCCGCGACCGTCACGCTCTGCCCCGTCGTGTCCAAGCGCAGAGGCCCCACTTGCATCGTGCTTTGGCGCGTTCCCTTTCCCCGGCGCACCAGCGCACGGGAGCGGGCGAGCAACTCGCCCAGGTCAAACGGCTTGGTCAGGTAATCGTCTGCGCCCAGGTTCAGCAGATCGATCGTACTTTGGCTCCCGCTCACCGCCGTCAGCACCAGCACCGGGGTCTCATTGTCCCTGGCACGCAAGCGCCGCAGCACCTCTTCACCGCGGCACCCCGGCAACATCAGATCCAGCAGCACCAGGTCGTACTTTGCCGCTTGGAGGTGTTCCGTGGCTTCGGTTCCACTGCGGACCAGGTCCACTGCATACCCGGCGCCCTCGCGTAAGCCCATCGCGAGATTCTCGCCCAATCGCACCTCGTCTTCAACGACCAGCACACGCATGCTCGCACTCCTGTTTCATCCTACGTCTTCGCGTGGGAGGGGGTGCGCGCCAGATTGGCAGCAGCGGCCCATGATCTGCGCCTCGATTCGAGCTTCAGTACGAGTTCGATCTAGGCTTCGATCTGGGCTTCGAGCGGGGCGCCGGCCCGCACAGACCGGCGAACGCCCGGTCTGGTCCTCTCCGCCTTCTCTCTCTACGGCCATCTGGCACCCACTGTTGAAGCAGCTAGCAATCTCGGAGCTTTTTATCATCCGAACCACAAGCCCCGGGAACCCCGGGTGCGCGGAGCCAAAGCACGCCATCCGTGCTTACATGACCGTTCGACCAGAGCTCCAGGGTGATGAGCCGATGCTTCTGTTTCGCGATTGGCTCGGTTTAGCGGAAGCGCACGAGCCCAATGATCCCAATGCAGCGGCACTCGCCACGGCATCTTTGGAGGGCGTTCCCAGCGTTCGCATGGTGCTCATCAAGGGTTTCGACGAAGGCGGCTTCAGCTTTTACACCAATGCCGACAGCCAAAAAGGCGGCGAACTTACGAGCAACCCCCAGGCCGCCCTCTGCTTTCACTGGAAGTCGCTCCGGCGTCAGGTGCGCGCAGTCGGACCAGTGGACGTCCTGCCAGACCCGGTCACGGATCGGTACTTTCACAGCCGTTCGCGCCGAAGCCAGGTGGGTGCGGCCGTCTCATTACAAAGCCGCCCTCTCCCGAGCCGCAGCTACCTGGAAGAGCAAGTGTCCGCCTTCCAAAAGGAGCACACGGAAGGAGAGATTCCGCGCCCGTCTTTCTGGCGCGGCTATCTGCTTCGTCCTACGTGCGTTGAGTTCTGGATTGACGGCGCCGACCGGCTTCATGACCGGCTCGTGTTCCGCCGCACGGGAGACACCTGGCTAAAAACGCTCCTGTACCCCTAAGCACAAGCTCCGGCTGGTAACGCAGGAACAGGCGCACGTACCCCAGCGTCGGCGATCCTTCCTGAAGCTCTTTCAACCCCTCGAAGTACAGGGTGCAAGTAAGCCACAGCGATCCACCCTGCAGCAAGGCAGCGGCTTAATTTGCGCGCCGGCCCCGGACCGCCTCAGTCGCTTGCACCGGTCCGTTTTGCGGCACTGCGGGAACCTCTACTTCGTTGGCTACTTTGATCCCCAGCTTCTTGCGCAACTCCGAATCCATGCGCGCGAAAATCTCTTTGTTGTCCTTCAAGTAGTTGCGTACGTTCTCGCGTCCCTGCCCGATCCGCTCGCCTTGGAAGCTGTACCAGGCACCGGACTTTTCCACGATATTGTTCGTTACGGCCAGGTCCAGCACGTCGCCCTCGCGGGAGATCCCCTCGCCGTACAGGATGTCAAACTCCGCATCGCGGAAGGGCGCTGCAACCTTGTTCTTGACGATCTTGACCTTGGTCCGCGAGCCGACCACGACCTCGCCGTCTTTTACGGCACCGATACGGCGAATGTCTACGCGAACGGAGGAATAGAACTTCAGCGCGCGACCGCCTGTTGTCGTCTCCGGATTGCCGAACATCACGCCGATCTTTTCGCGAATCTGGTTGATAAAGATGAGACAGGTACGCGATTTAGAGACCGTGCCGGTCAGCTTTCGCAGGGCCTGTGACATCAGCCGTGCCTGCAGGCCTACGTGCGAGTCACCCATCTCGCCATCCAACTCGGCTTTGGGCACCAGCGCCGCCACTGAATCCACCACAAGGATGTCGACCGCGCCAGAACGCACCAAAGCCTCGGTGATCTCCAAAGCCTGCTCGCCATAGTCCGGCTGCGAAATCAGCAGATTATCGGTGTCCACACCAAGTTTCTTCGCATAGATCGGATCCAGCGCATGCTCGGCGTCCACAAAGGCCGCCAACCCGCCCATCTTCTGGGCCTCCGCAATGATCTGCAGCGTGATGGTCGTCTTACCCGAGCTTTCCGGCCCGAAGATCTCGATCACGCGCCCGCGCGGGACACCACCCACCCCCAACGCCGCGTCGAACGAAATCGAGCCCGTCCCGATCACAGAGATCGGAACAATGGCCTCCTTGGCCCCCAGCCGCATGACAGAACCCTTGCCAAATTGCTTCTCCAACTGCGAAAGAGCGGATTCGATTGCCCGGCTGCGATCATCGGCCACAGTGTGTCTCTCCTGGGTGAGGCTCTACTTGCGTGAGTCTAGCATCGGAACCGGCCTAAAAGCAAAAGAAAGGCGAAGATCCGCGTACGACTTTGTGGGAATCCGGGACGCAACCGAAGTGGACTTCCCTTTCACCCCTTCGTTCTGGAATCTCCCCTCCATCACCGCGCCGCAGCGCAGGGAAAGCAAGGCTTTAGGATGGAACAGGAGCTTTCCGCGACCAGCGTGGAAGGCCGGGGAGAGTATGCCGACAGAGCTTTACTTTGAGGATCTGCGGCCGGGGATGCGGTTTACCTCGGACCGGAGCTACCGGGTGACGATCGAAGAGATCAAGGAGTTTGCCGAGCGGTACGATCCACAGCCATTTCACCTGGACGAGGCCGCGGGGGAAAGCTCGTTCTTCAAAGGCTTGGCCGCCTCAGGATGGCTGACCGCGGCGATCGTGATGCGGTTGCGGGTGGAAAGCCTGCACATCGCCGGGGGCATTATCGGCGCAGGGGTGGAGGAGATGCGCTGGACGCAGCCCGTGCGGCCGGGCGACTCGCTGCGAACCGAAGCGGAGATTTTGAGTGTGCGCGCCTCCCAGTCACGACCGGGGTATGGCGTCGTGAAGTCACGGACCACGGTGTGGAACCAGCGGGACGAAGTGGTCATGCGGACGGTGGTGAACTTTCTGGCGCCCCGGCGTGTGCAGACTTAGGACACAGCTGGGGAGCTGTGGGCCTTTTGTGGGTCTTTGGCGTATGCTCGTGAAGTGAAGATGGCGGTGTTAGCCTCGGGGTCCAAGGGCAACGCGGCGCTTGTGTCGGCGGGGACTACCAGCATCCTGGTCGATGCGGGGCTGAGTTGCCGTGAGTTGTTGCGGCGCATGGCCCTGGCGGGCCAGGACCCGGCTGCGTTGACCGCCATTCTGATTACGCATGAGCACCTGGACCACGTCGCAGGCCTGGCGGTGCTGGCACGGCGGCTGGGGGTGCCCGTGTTCTTTACCGAGGCCACGCACCGGGCATGGGTCCGCATGCTGACCCCCCGTAAGACGATGACCTATGCGCAGTGGCTCGAGCAGCTGCAGCAGGAGCGAGCGCAGCGTCAGGCAGAGGTCGCCGCTGCCCATTTGCCGGCGCACCTGCACCGCGAGCGCACCGTGGGCGTGGCGGTCGGCGTTCTGGATCCTATGGGCGAGGATGCAGCGACCGTGCCGGCCTTGAACGCGACAGCCGAGCGCGACGAGGAGTCGTGCGAGCCGGAAGAGACCCAGGCAAGTGCTAAGCAGGACCCGGCCTTTCTTCCGTCCGTGGAGTTCTTCCGGGCGGGCCAGCGCTTTTCGATCGGCGAGATCGACATCAACCCGTTTACGATTCCGCACGATGCCGCGGACCCGTGCGGCTTTGTGTTTCACGCGCGCAAGGAATGCCTGCGGATGGCGATTGCGACGGATCTGGGGTATGTTCCGCCGAACGTGAAGATGGCGCTCCGGGATGTGGATGTCCTGCTGCTGGAATCCAACCACGACCTGGAAATGCTGAAGGACGGACCATACCCCTGGTCGGTGAAGCAGCGGGTGTTGTCGCGGGTGGGCCACCTGTCCAATGCGGCCACGGCGGAGTTTCTGCTGCGCGATTACGACGGTGGGGCCCACACCATTGTGCTGGGGCACCTTTCCGAGCAAAACAACCTGCCGGAGCTGGCGCGCTTTGCGGCGGAGGCGGCGATCGGGGACCGGCTCTCCTTGCTGGGCAACCGGGTCGTCCTGGCCGGGCAGGATGCGCCGCTGGATCCTATCTGCTTGTGAGGTGCTTTCCTTGCCATTGTTTGTATCCGGGCGACATCGAGTAGAATCAAGGAAGTAGCCTCAATGGACACCTACCCGACCCCAGCCCGGCGTTCCCGTCACACAACCTGCAACGATCACGTTGTAGGGGCCATTCTTTCCGGTTGGCGCTATGACATCTCAGGCATCGCCCCGGAGCTTCGGCTCGACTATGAGGACCATCTCCGGACCTGCGAACACTGCCGCAGCCGCCAGCGTCTGCACCGCACGGTCGATGTGCTCCTATTTGCCGCGACGACCCTTTCCTTTGCTGCCTTTCTGCTGGCAGCCGTGGTGCTGCATCGTGTCCATACCCTCTACCACCTGACGAGCGTCCATGTCCCGCTGCACCCTGAGGCGGACCTGCTGCACTCGCATATTCCGGCGAGTGTGACGTTGAGCCTGGAAGCGGTGGCGTTGCTCGGGGTGTTCGTCTCCATGGTGCTGTGGGTCCTGATCGCGGTGGCGACCCCGATCCCAGGAATGGTTTCGGAGATGCGCGAGCGGGTCGTGCCCGGTATGCGCGAGCGGCTTGGCAAGCAGGCCGCCTAAGCTCGAGCGGGCGCGCGGGTTGTAAACCTCATGAACCAAGCGACGAAGTCGCGAGAGCTCTCTCTGGAAGCGGCGGCCGGGGACCACGTTCCGACACAGGCCTCCGAGGCCGCGCCCTCGCTGCTCGAATACCCCGCAACCTATCTCCTGATTGCAATCAATGTTGCCGTGTATGCGTTCATGGTAGGGCTGGGGCCCGGGCCCGGTCTGTTGCGCGCGCATGCATTTCACTTGCCGAGCGGGGCAGGCCTGGAAGGCTTGACGGGCTTCGCCGCGCGACTCTTTACGACACCGTTTTCCGAGCCGCTGCTGATCCTGTTCGGCAGCTGTACGCCGGATCGTGTGCTGGCCTTTGGACAGTGGTGGCGTCTGCTCACCTCCATCTTCGTCCATGTCACGTTGCTGCATCTGCTGCTCAACATGTGGTGCCTTTGGAACCTCGGCATGTTCGGCGAGCGGCTTCTGGGCAAACCTGGTCTGATAGCGGTTTACGTGCTGACCGGCATTGCGGGGATGCTGCAGTCGGTGCTGCTGAGCGTCGTGAACTCGGACCTGCATATTGTCGTGGCGGGCGCCTCCGGTGCGGTCTTTGGGATTGCGGGCATTCTGATCGTGTTGCTGTCCAATCGAACACTTGCCGCACCCTGGCGGGAGTTGCGGTCTTTGCGCGGCCAGGTGGTGTTCTTCGCCCTGGTGAACCTGCTCCTGGGCAGCTTGCCCGGTTGGCTGCCACGGCTGTATCCAGGCGTGTTCCAAGCGCTGCACCTGGACCCGGGAACGCTGCCCAATGTCGACAATGGCGCTCACCTGGGCGGTTTGCTGTGTGGCCTGGCACTCGGCCTGCCGTTGTTTCCGCGACTCACCTCAGGCCGTTCGAGCTATCAGGCGCGCCAGGTGCTTGTCTTTGGAAGCGCGGGCCTGATGCTGATCCTGCTCAGTTACGCCGTAGCGACCTTTGCGCGGGCTGTGGTGGGTTCCGGACGGGTGTAG